>NZ_JBMPOT010000008.1:0-330910 GCF_049340425.1 Undibacterium sp. JH2W
TTTTATAACCGCCAGCGACGTCACTCGCGTCTTGGCAATATATCGCCAGCCTTATTTGCTGAAAATTTTAATCGGCACTCACAGGCAGCTTAGAACATGAGTGTCCGCTATTGACAGTACACCTCACCCATCTTACCCACTCAACAAAAGTAGCGTCTTCAAAACTTATATTCGCCTTATTTTCAAAATATTTTATCGACTCCGTGTCTTTCATTTTTGAAGCAAGTTGCCTATAAAAGTCTCGTGTATCTTTAAATAAAATGGATATAGAGCCGCTTAAACTGATTCCTGAAATACTGATTAATGCTTCGTCTTCTTTTAACCAAACAGCTTGGATTTGCTTGAAAACAGCATTTGGAAATTTTTGCTTCACGTTTGCTAAAGTATCCGAAGGTAATATACCTTGGTAAATTTCAGCAAAGCAAACAGTACTATTAAGTAATAACAAAACGCTGAAAAAAAATTGAATGCCAGAGATTTTAAGTAGCACATATATTTTTTCCATAAATTTTAAAATATTACTAAATCTATCAATATAGACCTCTAGTCGGAATTTCCCAAAATGAAGAACTATCCAATGCTGAATTCATGCATTGCTTAATGACTCTATCTTCCACTCATACTGTGCTATTAACTGAGCGCTTAGCCAGGATAAGCAGCGCGTAATCATCAGCCGGATTGGGAAATATATGTATGTCAGACCTGACCCATATCTTGCCTTTTACTCCGCGTCTTGTTTTAATCAGATGAATTTGTGAAATAACTCTGCTAGCGTTTTCAAGTTCCCGAGAACAATAGAAATTGCGGTAGAAGCAACGATCCCAATAATAGCCCATTTTACTGTAGCCTTAATTCCCGATTGTCCTTCAATCTGCATCGGACGAATAATGTTTTTGTAAACATCCTCGTAGTGCTTGGCTACTCTCGCTGCGCTTTGAAAATGTGCATCAATAGTTGAAATTTGTTGCAATAGCGGTTTTAGTAAATCATTTTCTTCTGCAGATTTTTTGGCTACCATTAATTGTGATTCAACGCGTTCGATTTGAGTTTTTAAATTTTCAGGGTCAAAAGTTAATATTTCTTTCAATCGTTGTCGCAAATCGTCCTGATCATTTTCAATCTTTTCTAGAATTTGGTCTAAGTATTTGTTGGTTTGACTGGTGCAACTGAGCATCACAATTGGTTTAAATCCTTCTTCGCCAATTTCGTCGTAGTGGATGACTCCATTTTCAGATAAAGAATAAAGAAAACTGGTTACCTGATTGCCGTTCGATAAAAAGGAAAATACATCATTAAAAAAGAGATCGACATCTTTAACATTGCCTTTCTCATCTGAATGATGAATTAATGTTGCAAGAATTCGGGCTTCCTTAATTAGGTTGAATTCATTTTTCACTTATTATTTTCCTTGGAGAATGTAGTGGCAACCACTGGATGTATCGCGCCCAGCAAAACTTCTGTTATCTGCGTACAAGGATGATTCCCTATTTGTTTCATTCGACTTGGCTTTTTCATTTTTCTATTACTTAGCTAGTGTTTTTTGACCGGAATTTCCCAATATGATGATGCATCGCCGGGCGCATCCATACATTGTCTGATAATGCCGTCCGCCATCTTTATTGTGCTACCAATAGATTGAATCTTGCCGTCAAAATGGCAATTTTGATCCGCAAATCTTTCAAAGCTTGACTTATCGGGGCTTGCTTTCACTGCCGGTGAAAGTATAAGAAACACACCTTCGGTGATTATCATCAACGCCATCAAGCCAAACAGTACATGCAGTTTGAAATTAGTCTTTTTAATCAGTACGCTGTTTGCCTGGCAATTATTGCAGGGGACCTCTTGAATTAGCGTTGTCTGCTGAGCATCTGAAGTGCCCGCCTCTACATCATCGTCTTCAAATTCTGCCAATCGCGTATTTATATGCTCACAGGCTTCATTGAATTTGTTGCGCGGGAAATTATCCATTTTGTCCGCACCGAATTTATTGAGCAGTTCCCGGTAAATCTTTAATGCACTCAGGCCGGATACGAAAGAAAGTTTTTTTACTTTCTGAGTGATTTCATTGCGCTGCAACCAGGTGAGATTTTTTTCTTCATCACCGACCATGTTTAGATTCACAACATTGTTGAGTGATGTACCAACATTTGAATCACCCATGACGATCTGACCTACATCACCCTTAATTTCATTTTTTTTGTCATATTTTTTTCATACACCTGCTGTAACCACTACTGCATCAGCAAAACAATCTATTTGACTTTATTTTTTTTGGTTCCGACCGAAAAAGATTGTGACTCCAGCGTCAGGTTTCCTTCAATCACCTGGCCAATGCTGCCATGGATAATATTTTTTGCTTTGGGTTCTGCCGGAGCCATTCCAGCAATCAGTGCCAGCACACCTGCTTTCCCACGTTGATCTAGTTTCCTAAAGCCTGACAAAAGATCGCTTTCAATCGCGTCTAAACTGGCCGCAACTCTTGATCCTTTCAGTAAATACATAACGTCCACACCAAGTTCTGATATCAAGGTGAGGTACTCTGCGTTTGGCAGCCTGTCATCTTGCTCGTAATTTACTTGCGCGCCCTTCAGCACACCGCCGACCGCGGCAAATTCGGTTTGATTCATTCCAACCCGTTTGCGCTCTTCTTTTAGCCTTGCCCCAAATGTACTCATATTCAATCAAATTAAATTGACAAGTACGATTTATCGTACTATTATCACGTTACCACTAACGTAACACAATGATACATCATGTCTCTTGACACTCACACATCATTCCGTCGCGCCGCCCAAATAAAAGGGGCAATCCGCACCCCAATCAGTCTCTCTAAAGAGGAATACGACCAGGCTGCAGCTTATGCCCTGGCCGAGCAACGCTCCTTTGCTTCTTTCCTGCGCGTTACATACCTGCTTGGCCTGAAGGAATATGTACGCCAGCTCTCATCCAAGTAACCAGCCCAGACAGGATACGACCATGTATGCAGACAAAAAACGCATCAAGGCAAACAAGCTGATGCTTCGTTTTGATGATTATGAGTTCGAGCTGATTAACGCCATGGCGGCTTATCAGGGCGAACAGCCATCTGTCTTTTTGCGTGAGCTGGTGCTACGCGAAGCTGCTTTGCTTAACCAAAATTGCAAGCAAATGTTATCGGCAAAGTGAACACTTTGACAGACACTGATTAGCCACTCTTAAGCACTCTTAAGTTGACGAAAACAAGAACATGCCCTCATTAAATGCCGATTTCACGGACGACGAATTAGAAATGCTCGAAGGAATGCGCGTCCAGTGGGGGCTTAGTAGTCTTGAGGAAACAGCCCAATTTCTGGCAAAGCGCTTTATACGCCAAAGCATGAAGGCAATGACCGGACGTGGTCGTGCAATGAGTTTAGTTTCACTTGAAGAATTAGAAAGGACCATGGAATGAGAGTAATTGGTATGCCTTGCCCTCATTGCGCACAGCGCGTGCGTGCCATTAAAAGCCGCACTATGTCGCCCATGCTGAAGGAAATCACCTATCGCTGTAACAACGTGGAATGCGGCCATGTGTTTGTCGCAGGCCTTGAGGTATTACGCACCTTGTCTTTATCTGCCACGCCTGACTACACGGTCAGGATTCCAATTTCAAGGCACGCCCGACAGTCGGCCTTGAATCAGCTATCGCTGAATTTATCAGTCGGGTGACGCTGATCTAGCAGAACCAATTTAACAACTATTGCAGTAGCCAACATGCCTGTTTTCAGGCGTGAGGGACTTTTTTTATCTAAAACTTTAGAGGGGTAACTATGCGTTTGACATTTGCAACCCGTTTTGTCCTGGCGCGGGAAATTCACAAGCTGCTGGCGTCTTCACGTCACGGCCCAACTATGAGCCGTTTGTATAACCGCAGCCTGATAGGGGAAGTCATCCACGATCTTGGCGGCCTCGCCGGGGAGTGGTGAGCATGCAACAGCCTGGAGATGATTTTACGCGCGACATTTTTAACAAACCTGGCCGGGGCCGCCCGCGCAAACCAAATGCCAAGAGTGCAGTTCAGCGCGCCAAGGAATACCGCGACCGTCAGCGGGAACAGAAATTCAACTTTCTAAGGGGGCAGCGTCATGAGATTGCCTAATCAAGTGTACGTGGCCCTGATGGGCGCAATCAGCCTGGGTGTCACAGAAAACGAACGCCTGCAGGGTATTGCAGAGCGCTTGGGGGATGTGGAAGCCGAGCAGGAATATTCTCGCAATGTGCGGCTGCTGCAAGAAGGCCGCCAGTTGCTGATTGAAGAACAGCACAAATTTTCGTGACGCGTCACAAAAAATCATGACTATACCCAAGCCTACAGATGACGAGTTACGCCAGGTGCACACCGCTTTGCATGTTTCAGTGCCTTTTGAGCAGATGTCGCCTTTTATCCGTCACTACCTAGAAATGGTTGCGCACTGCTGGAGTGGACAGATCCCGGCGCATCTATTCGGCAAGCCGGTTGCTGTGCCGACCTCTAAACCACTTAGGGCCAACGTGCCCGACTTTAAACGCCGCGCTGCCGGCGACTTTGAATAGATCGTATGGATTCATCACTTCATCATGAAATTACGCTGCGCCTGGCTGAATTTAAATTTAAGCCTGGTTCAAGCGGCATGCTACGCGGCGGCGAATGCCCGGCATGCAAGAAAAAAGAGCTGTACACGAATGCAGACCACCCCTGGGTATTGCGTTGCGGCCGCCTGAACAATTGCGGCGAAACCTTCCACGTCAAAGAGTTGTATGCGGATCTGTTTGATAACTGGTCTGACCGTTACAAGCCGACGCCACAGAATCAAAACCCCAACATTGCGGCCGACGCATATATGCAACACGGCCGTGGCTTTGAGCTGGCTAAAGTTCAGGGAATGTACATGCAGGAGTATTACTTTGACCAGGAATTGAAGATAGGCAGCGCGACGGTGCGTTTTCCGTTTGCGAATGGCTATTGGGAAAGGATCATCGATCAACCGCACCGCTTTGGCAAAAAGAAGGCGCATTTTAAGTTTGGTTCTAAGTATTACGGCCTTTGGTGGAAGCCTGACAATGTGGTGCTTGAGGGCAAAGATGAATTGTGGCTCGTAGAGGGTGTTTTTGACGCCTTGGCGCTGATGCATCATGGCATAGCGGCCGTTGCCCTGGGCAGTTGCAATAACTACCCTGACGAGTCCTTACGCAATTTGGCTGTATCTCGCGGCAATCAGGATTGCAAGCTGGTGTGGGCTTTGGATGGTGACAACGCCGGGCGCAGCTTCAGCAAGAAGCATGTTGAAAAGGCGCAGGCGTCAGGCTGGACATGCCAGGCAGCCCAGATCCCGCAAAAAGGAAAAGGCAAGCTGGACTGGAATGACGCGCACCAGCGCGGCTTGCTGACTGACGATGATATCGACGAATACCGCTATCACGGCGATTTGCTGCTTGCCAGGACGCCGACAGAAAAAGCCTTGCTGATCTATAAGCATGACGGCGACCAGACTGAATTCTATTTTGATTTTGGTAACCGGCTGTTTTGGTTCCGCCTCGATCTGGAGCGGTATAACAAGGCCAGAGAACAGCAGGACAATAGCGAAGAGGCAAAAAGCCTGTCTGAATATGCGTTACGCGACCAGGCGCTGGTGACATCGAGCATGGTGCGGCAAATTGCCAATTGCTTGCCCAGAGCGCTGTATTTTCAAGAAAATCTGATCACTAACGAGAGCTGGTACTACTTCCGGGTGTCTTTCCCGCATGACGGAAAGCCAGTTAAGAACACGTTCACGGCCGCGCAGATAGCGAGTTCAGCAGAATTTAAAAAGCGTCTGCTGGGTATGGCTGCAGGCGCGATGTTTAGCGGCAGCAGCCAGCAGCTTGACCGCATTCTGGCGGACCAGCTTTACAACATCAAGCGCGTGGACACCATCGATTACATTGGCTACAGCCTTGAGCATGGCTGCTATGTGCTGGGTGATGTGGCGATGAAAGACGGTGTATTGAATGAGGTGAACGGCGAGGATTTTTTTGATATCGGCAAGTTGTCGATCAAGTCTTTGAATAAATCCGTGCACCTGACCATTAACCGCGACCGCAATGACTACCGCACGGACTGGCTAGAATTGATTTGGACGGCTTTTGGTGCCAAGGGTCTGGTGGCCCTCACCTTTTGGTTTGGATCGCTGTTTGCAGAGCAAATCAGGTCTAAGCAATCGTCCTACCCATTCCTAGAGGTGGTGGGCGAAGCTGGGGCGGGTAAATCGACGCTGATTGAATTCCTTTGGAAACTGTTTGGCCGCAACGCCTATGAAGGTTTTGACCCTAGCAAATCGAGCCTGGCCGCCCGTGCACGTAACTTTAGCCAGGTATCTGGATTGCCGGTGGTGCTGATTGAATCTGACCGCGAACGCATGGGCGACGAGAAAAGCCATGTGAAGTCATTTGATTGGGACGAGCTGAAAACCGCCTACAACGGCCGCAGCACACGCGCCAGGGGCATGGCGACGGGTGGAAACGAGACTTACGAGCCGCCTTTTCGGGGTTCTATCGTGATATCTCAAAACAACCCGGTGAACGCGTCTGAGGCAATTTTGTCGCGAATCGTGCATTTGTATTTTGACCGCTCTACGCAAACGGCCGCGTCCGGAGAAGCGGCGGACAAGCTGAAGTATATGTCTGTGGAGCAGGTTTCAGGCTTCATTCTGGCCGCAACCAAGCGCGAGAAAGCCATCATGGAACTGGTGGGCACCAATACGCCCGTCTACCTCAAAGAGCTGCGCCAAAACAAGAATATCAAGATGCCGCGCCTGGTAGAAACACACGCTCAGATGTTGGCTCTGGCGGATGCCCTGGCGCTGGTGGTAAAGCTGTCTGAATCACAGCAGGCCGCCTTAAAAGCCCAAATCGTGACGATGGCCGAGGAACGTCAGCAGGTAATCAATAACGATCATGTACTGGTGCAGGAATTCTGGGAGGCCTTTGACTACCTGGACGCCGGTGATATGTCGATCCTGAATCATTCACGCGACTCTAACCAGATCGCCGTCAATTTAAATCATTTCCTGCAGGTGGCCACAGAGCGCCGCCAGCAAGTGCCGTCCTTGCGCGACCTTAAAAAGGTGCTGAAAACCAGCAGCCGCCGCAAGTTTATCGAGGCTAACAAGGTGGTTAACAGCGTGCTGCGCTGTTCACAATCGCCGGTCGCCACGCCCTCTTCTTCTGTCAAGTGCTGGGTTTTCCAGCGTGAAAAATAACCATGAAAGGACTGAAATAATGAGCTTTCAAGTCAAAGTAAAAACTGACCTGGGCAAGTTTGAATACTTCGCCATCGCCCAGGAGGCCGGTGCAGTTTTCGATGCTGCCTATGATTTTTTTGGCGCTTGTGGCGTCACTGTGAACCCGGTAAGAGGTGGCAAATGATCGTTGCCAAACATCGGATTTTGCAGGCGTATGCCGTCACTTACGCGCCTGGCAAGGCTAACGCGGCCCGCTGCAGGGAAGTGGCTGAAAAGCTGGGTATTGATGCTGAAACAGTGGCGCAAATCGTGAATGAGACCGTGGGAGAACAGTGAAATGAGAATAGTAAAAATTACTTCGTACATGAGTGCCGATCAGGCCCAGGCTTTGGCGCAATTTTTTAAACGTGTCGGATTTTCAGAATTTAAACAGCTTGCTGCCAGTATCGATGAGGCCTATTTGATGCAGGAAGGTGCGTTAAAAGTTGCTGATGGCCTTGCTGATAATGGCTTTGCACCACGCTGATTGATTTATATGAGTTCGATTTTTGAAACAAAAGTGGAGACTGAAACACTGACCAGTGACGAGCTGACCAGTATTACAGGCTGCCCGCGCAGGCTTGACCAGATCGTATGGCTTAAAAGTAATGGCTGGGTATATCACCTCAAGCGCAACGGGGAGCCAGTCATCGGTAGGTTGTATGCAAGGCTGAAACTAGCTGGCGTCAACCCTAAAGATTTCGCACCGGCGGCACCATGGACGCCGGATTTTTCTAAATTATCTTGATTTAAACTATGAGACCAAAAACCACGTCACGCGATTTACCGCCAAAGATGATTAGGCGCATCAGGAAATCAAAGACATCAGACAAACAATGGACGTCTTATTTTTACAACGGCTATGACGAGCTTGGTGCGCGCAGAGAGATACCCTTGGGTACTGACTTGAATGCTGCAAAACGAAAGTGGGCAGAGCTGGAATGTGTGGAACCGCCGCCTGATACAAGCTTGATGAAGCACATATTCGATCAATATGAGAAAGATATCTTGCCAGGAAAGGCATACAGCACGCAGAAAGACAATCTGGATTCAATACGGCAATTACGCAAGGTGTTTAACGATGCGCCGATTGATGCTGTAACGCCGCATATCATTGCGCGCTATAGGGATACTCGTTCTGCAAAGGTACGCGCTAATCGTGAGATCGCCCTGCTCTCGCATATTTTCAACATGGCGCGGGAATGGGGATTTACTCAAAAAGAAAACCCTTGCCGGGGTGTGAGGAAAAACAAAGAATCGCCCAGGGACTATTATGCTGATGAGGATGTCTGGGCGGCCGTATGCGCGCAAGCAGTGCCAGAGCTTAGGGATTTGATGGATCTGGCATATTTAACGGGCCAGCGACCTGCAGACGTGCTGAAGATGAAAACATCTGATGTCAGGAACGGCGCTCTTGAAATTCGCCAGGGGAAAACAAAGAAATATTTGCGCATAGTGCTTGGCGCTGATGAAAAGCAGTCACAATTAGGTGCGATACTTGAGCGCCTATTATTCAACGCACAGAAAATGCGTGTGGCCGCCTTGGTAACACTGCCAAATGGCCAACCCTTGAATAAAGGCACTTTAAGGCTTAGATTTGAGGCCGCCAGGTCAAACGCAGTACAAAAGGCTGCAGCGGATGGTGATGCCCCATTGTCGACGCGGATATCAAATTTTCAATTCAGGGATATACGTGCCAAAGCGGCAACGGAAATCGCAGATATCAGCGATGCAAGTAAATTACTTGGTCACACTGAGCAAGAAATCACTAAAAAGGTCTATCGCAGGCTTGGTGAAGAGGTAAAACCCACCCGTTAAATATGGGGGTTGCGGAAGTAGCTTCCGCAACTAAGCCCTTTTTTGCCGTTTCTTGTAGTTTCTTATACAAGATCAAAACTACCAGACAAATAAAAAAGCCCTTGATTATCAAGGGCTTTTTCGTATTCGTTGGCGGAAGCTGTGAGATTCGAACTCACGAAGGCTATAACACCTCGCCAGTTTTCAAGACTGGTGCATTCAACCGCTCTGCCAAGCTTCCGAGCCCAGCAGTATAACCTGAGTATGCGGCTTGAGCAAGGATCAAATCTCGAAATGGAAGTTTTTATCTAGCAAAACAAGCAATTGTTGGGGGCTGACGGGCCTGGAATAGAGGTAACCCTGCACTTCGTCGCAACCGGCATTAATGAGGAAAGCCAGTTGTTCGGGTGTTTCTACACCTTCGGCAATGACTTTGTGGTTGAGTTGCTTGGCCATCATGATGATGGCGCTGGCGATGGCGCAGTCGTTCTGGTCTGCAGGGATGTTGAGGATGAAAGAGCGGTCTATCTTGAGCGTATCTATAGGGAAACGCTTGAGGTAGGACAGGCTGGAATAACCTGTACCAAAATCATCCAGCGCCAGGATGACGTCCTGGGCAGTGATTTGCTCCATGATGGCGATGACGCTCTCGGTGCTGTGCATGAGCATGCTCTCGGTGATTTCCAGCTCCAGCCATAGCGGTGATATCTGGTAGCGTTGCAAGGCCTCTTTAACGCGCAGTGGCAGGTTGTTGGTGAATTCTCTTGCTGTGACATTGACTGCGATGCGAAATGGCGCTATGCCGCTGTCTTGCCATTCCTTGGCCTGAGCACAGGCGGTTTCGAGTACCCAGGCGTCGATTTGCAGTATCAAGCCGGTTTCTTCTGCGACGTGAATGAATTCTACTGGCGAGATCAAGCCTTTTTCTGGATGTTGCCAGCGCAGCAAGGCTTCTGCACCGATGATTTTGCCGCTTTTTATATCGACCTTGGGTTGGTACTGTAAATAGAATTCCTGGTTCTCCAGGGCCTTGCGCATGCTCGATTCCAGATACAACCTGCCAGCAATACTTTGGTTCATGCTGTCGCTGTAAAAAACAAAGCTGCCGGATACATTACCTGCACTGCGTTTGGCCTTGTACATGGCGATATCGGCCTTTTGCAGCAAGGCATTGGCGTCATTACCATCTTGCGGGAAAACGCTGATACCTATGCTGGCACCAACGCGCAATTCATGGCCAGAGACGATGAAGGCATCATTCAAGGCATGCAGGAGTTTTTGTACCACCAGGCTGGCATGGAAATGCTGGTTGATATCGAGCACGGCGATGGCAAATTCATCGCTACCTAGACGGGCAACGATATCGTTTTCACGCAAGGTCAGTAAAAACCTGGCGGCGACCTGACGCAACAATTCATTACCTATGTCGTGACCCAGGGTGTCGTTGATGAGCTTGAAACGATTCAGGTCAAGAAAGATGATGGCGGCACTGGTGTTATTTCTTTGCGAATGCAGCAGCGCATTATCAACCAGCTGGCGGAACAGGCTGCGGTTGGGCAAGTTGGTCAGGCCGTCGTAATAAGCCAGGTGATTAATCTTTTGTTCTGCTTCTTTGCGGGCGGTGATGTCGCTGAGATAGCCTATGATGCCTATAGGCAAGCCCTGTGCATCGCACAAAGGAGAAAGATTGAGGCTGGCCCAAAAGATTTCGCCGGACTTTTTCTTGCGGCGCACTTCCATTTCACGACCGCCTTGCTCCAGAAAACTGTCGTACATTTGCATGCTGGCTTCATCTTCACCGTCGTACAGAAACAGGATGTTCTTGCCTATGACTTCTGGTGCAGCGTAGCCAAACAGTTTTTCTGCACCACGGTTCCAACTCAGGATGAAACCTGCCAGGTCCATGGTAACGACAGATTCATGAATCTGATCAATGATCTGGTTCTGCTGCCATTGTGCCTGCGTCGACGCCTGCATTTCCTCGTCAAGTTTGGCGCGCCTGGAAAACAGTTTGGCTGTCAGGCCTGCAAGCGTATTTAATTTTGCCAGGTCGGCTTCATTGATTTGCCCTTTTTTGCCAGATAAGATGTAGTAGGTTTCCGGCGATGCCATGCACAGCACATCGGCGTGTGCTTTTTGGGTATCAATCTTGCCACGCTTAAACGCGGCATTGGCATTATGAAAAACTTCTTTGACTATACGATTTAAGGCAGCGTCCAACTCTACGCCGTGCAGGCACAAGACTGCCTCACCCAGACTGGCACCGACTTCAAGTTCATCTATCGCAGGCAGTCTGTTCATCTCTACATGTCCTGACAAACCTGATTGACCCACGCATAAGCGGTGATCACGCATTCATAATAATCATCGGCACTCAGGCCAAGCTCTTCTATCAAGCCAGAATTAAAATCCTTGAATGGCCGGTCTGCCCTCTCTACCAAATCCAGGCTTTTACCCAGAGCACCGACCTTTTGCAGTAAGGCACTCAGCACTTCAGAATTCAGGTTCAAAGGCTGCAAGACTTCAATCAAGGGATTACCAAACAATTTATCCAGCAAAGAGAACATGCCGACCATGAAGGCACAATCCAGTTCGTCTTTATTGCCGCCGCGTTTAAGGCAAATTGCTTCCATCAAGCTGGCACGAAAAGCAGCACGTGGCATCAAGGGATTCAAGCCACCATGATGATCTTGCTGACGGGCGTACAGCAATAACTGCAGCCATCTTTGCAACTGCCTGCGCCCCAATAAATTAATGGCCTGACCAAAGCTGGATACACGCACCGTTTGCGCAAAGGCAGCGGAACTAACGAGCTTGAAGAGCATGAAGGAGAGCGTCGCATCCTGCTTGAATAGCTCTTCCAGCTCTCGCGATTCAGCATCGCGTGCAACCAGGCCTAGCAGTTTGAGCAGGCGCGTTCTGGCTGTTGCATCCGCAGCCTTGTTATTGACAGGCGGATGAAATGCATAATCACCTGAGAACCATTTGAAACCGGCTTCATTGGCTTGTTCCTGCAAAGCGGCATTTGGCAGGTTTTGGGCTATATGATTGCCACCATGTAGACGTATCACCAAGGGTTTGACTTGTGCCGGGATATCCTTGCTGCAGTCAGCACTGATTTTTTTTGCACCTTCCCAAATGGCATTGTCATATGCCTCAATTTCATCAATAACGATGCGTGCGCCATGAGAGCTGAAATACTTGAGCCAGGTTTGCGCTTCTTTATCTTCTGTTGATTTGGCGGGTACAGATAACAGCAGGCGTGCCAGTGGTAGGCGCGTATCAATATCTGACGGAACGAGAACAGGATCTGTAACCCGGATCAAAACTGAGATGCCAGTGAGTTTGGAGAAAATCTCTTTTTCTTGCAAAAACTGGAGCAAAGCGATGACTTCACTGACAGGCAAGGCGCCAAAATCAGCTTGCAAGGCAAGCAATTGTTGCTTGCTATTCATTACAGGCAAAAAAGTGCCAATTCCACGGGCCAGTGTCATAGAGGGCGTACTTCAAATGTTACAAAAATTGGTAGAGATATTAGTTTGGGAATTAACCAATTGCAACACAATTTAAAGCGACGGATGAGGTTTTTTGATGCTTTTTGGATGGAGCCGACACAATTATCAGAAACTTGGCACAAAATCGCCGAACTGCTGCAGAACTGTTGATTTAGCAGCAGGTATTGCAATTACTACTACATAGCTATCAGGATAGAGGATATTTTAGATTTCACCAATAAAGCATGTAGCAAATATGCCATGCCTTATTGCTTAAATTATGTGAATAAATTAGTCGCTGCCGAGGAAGATTTGCTGCAGATCATTCAAAAATTGTTTGCCTAATGGTGTCGGGCAAATGATTTCATGATCGCGATAAAGCAAACCCTTCTTTTCGGCGATCAGCAATTCTTTTTCTATGCTATTAAGTAACATGCCGGTGCGCTCCTGAAACAGGTTGACCTTGAAGCCCTGCTGCAAGCGCAGCGCATTCAACATGAATTCAAAACCCATTTCATCCATGGGGATTTCAAGCGACTCTTGCACGCAATTACCAGCAGCCATGGCATCCATATAAGCCCTGGGTTGCTTGTAACGCGCCTGACGTATTATGCGGTGCGGGAAGGATATTTTTGAATGTGCGCCCGCACCTATGCCTAGGTAATCGCCAAAATTCCAGTAGTTCAGATTGTGTTTTGATGCCCTGCCCGCTTGCGCATAAGCAGAGACTTCATAATTGCCATAGCCTGCAGCAGCCATGCGACCATGGATGATGTCCTGCATTTCTGCGCTTAGATCATCATCGGGTATGGCAGGCGGGAACTTGGCGAAGTAAGTATTTGGTTCCAGCGTCAGGTGGTATAGCGACAGATGCGGTGGCGCAAAAGAAATGGCGGTTTCCACATCCTCTCTGACTTCATCCAGAGTCTGGCCTGGCAGCGCAAACATCAGGTCAAGATTGAAGTTATCAAAATTCTCCTGTGCAATTTCTATGGCGCGGCGCGCCTCATTACCATCATGGATACGGCCCAGAGCTGCCAGGTGTTTGGAGTTGAAGCTTTGTATACCTATTGATAAGCGATTGATGCCGCTTTGGCGATAAGAGCGAAATTTCTCTGCTTCAAAGGTGCCGGGATTGGCTTCCATTGTGATTTCTGCATTGCCATCAAGTGGCAACAGCGTACGTACATCAGAAAGCAATCTGTCCAGGCCTACTGCTGACATCAGGCTGGGCGTGCCACCACCTATGAAGATGGTGTATATCTTGCGACCCCAGATCAATGGTAAGGCAGCTTCCAGATCAGCGCGCATGGCATCCAGGTAGGCTGACTCGTCAAAGCTACCTTTGACTTCATGCGAATTGAAATCGCAATAAGGGCACTTGCGTACGCACCAAGGGAAATGGATGTACAACGATAGCGGTGGCAACTGCGTCAGGTTGAGGCTACCTGATACAAGGTACTGGCTGGCCACGTCACCGGGTATAGTCGATAAATCCGGTGATTTTTTTAGTACAGGCTGGCTTGCCGCTATGGGCTTGATGGGTATCATTTCAGTTTTTCAACAAGGGCGCGCAAGGCTTGCCCACGGTGCGACAATTGATTTTTTTCTGCTGCTGCGAGTTCAGCCACAGTCTTGTTCAAACCGGGGATGAAAAAATGTGGGTCATAGCCAAAGCCATTTTCACCACGGGCATCTGCAATGATTTCGCCCGCCCAGACACCGTCAGCAATTACAGGCTGCGGGTCAAATTCTGAGCGCACAAACACCAGCACACAATAATAATAGGCCGACTTGTCTGATACACCAGCCAAATCTGCGATGAGCTTTTGGTTATTGCGCGCATCAGACTTGGGCTCACCGGCAAAGCGGGCAGACAGTACACCTGGCGCGCCCTGCAGGGCATTGACGCAAATGCCGGAGTCATCCGCCAGGGCCGACAAACCTGTCAGGCGGGATGCGTGTCTGGCCTTGGTCAGGGCGTTTTCGACAAAGCTGGGATAAGGCTCTTCGGCTTCAGGCACCTCAAATTCAGATTGCGCCCTGAGGTCTATGCCCAGAGGCGACAATATCTGATAAAACTCCTTGAGTTTACCCTGGTTATTCGAGGCAAGGACGATTTTCTGGTTTGTGCTCATGCTTGTACTTATATTCATGCTTCCAATCAGCCTACTTGCAAACCCAAGACTTCTTTTTGCAAGGCGATCAAATCCGCGATGCCGTCATGTGCCAGATTCAGCAATGTGTTCATGGTCATGCGATCAAATGCCTCACCTTCAGCAGTGCCTTGTACTTCCACAAAATGACCGTGCTCTGTCATGACAACATTCATGTCTGTATCGCATTGCGAATCTTCAGGATAATCAAGATCCAGCACAGGATGGGATTGATACACACCAACCGAGATTGCCGCCACAAAATGCTTCAGTGGTACACGAGGGATGAGTTCACGTTCTACCAGTTTGGAAAACGCATCATAAGCCGCAACCATGGCACCAGTGATGGATGCAGTACGTGTGCCGCCATCAGCCTGAATGACGTCGCAATCAATATGCAGGGTACGCTCGCCAAAAGCGTCGAGGTCAAAGGCAGAACGCAGGGAACGGCCTATCAGGCGCTGGATTTCCTGGGTACGGCCAGATTGCTTGCCCTTGGCTGCTTCCCTGTCCATGCGGCTGTGGGTGGAGCGTGGCAGCATGCCATATTCAGCTGTCATCCAGCCCTGCCCTTTACCCTTTAAAAAGCCGGGGACTTTGTCTTCTATGCTGGCAGTACAGATAACACGGGTGTCGCCAAATTCAATGAGGACCGAACCTTCTGCATGTTTGGTGAAATGACGGCTGATAACCACCGGACGCAATGCATCCGGTGCACGCCCGCTAGGGCGAAAAGAGTTTGACATGATATTTAGTTCTTGGAGGTGATGCGTGATGATTTGTGGATCGCGTTGCGAATTTCTGCTATGGCTTTTTCAATTTCTGCGTCGTTGAAGACATCGCCATCAGTCACTTCCATTTCAGCATCGACAGGTGCCTGTATGGTGGTGGTGACCGAGCCTATGGGCAAAGTATTGGTAGAGATGATGGTGGAGTTGTCCATGCGATCATCACCTTCCCACATCATGGCCAGGGCAGTGACATTATCGCTTTGTTTGCCGGCGATATCGACTGCCGAGCGTATCAACTCAGGTACAGCGCGGACGATGGTATGGTCGTGCAGGCGCTGGGCCAGCATATGATCGGGCAAGACTGACCATAAACCATCTGAACACAGCAACAGCAAATCACCTGGCTGCAAAACGGCACGGCGCGACAATTCAACGATAGGCGCATTGGGTGCACCCAGGCAATTAAACAGTTTATTGCGGTCAGGATGGGTATGTCTTTCTGCCGGATCAACCTTGCCTTGAGCAATCAATGTTTCGAGACGGGAGTGATCCTTGGTGCGCAGCAAAATCTGCCCTTGGCGCATCCAGTACAAACGTGAATCACCACAGTGTGCCCAATAGGCATAGCCATTTTGTATCAGACAGGCGACGATGGTGGTGCGCGGGGTTTCTGGCAAATTATTGATGGCGCGGTAACGATGTATCTCTTGGTGAGCAGCCAGGAAGCTGTCTTCCATAAAGCGCTCAGGCCGCCCTATCATGGGGTGAGCTTGCTGCTGGAACAGGTTACCTATGGTTTGCATGGCAATGGCCGCGGCCATCTCGCCCATGATATGACCACCCATGCCGTCCGCCAGCAAAAGCAAAATCGAATCGCGGGTAAAGCTATACCCCATTCGATCCTGGTTAACCTTGCGGCCACCAATATGACTTTCTTGATAAACGGAAAAACGCATGAGATTTTAAAAACTTATAATAACTATTAATAGAAACAAAACCAATGATAAAGCATAGTCACTTATCCCGGGTTTTGGCCAGAAGCGGCATTCAATTCAGGGTACTTTCCTGTATCGTCGTATGATCGCTTTCAACTTTCTTTCTCTTGCCACTACCAATGAAAGTCTTGAACTTCAAGGTCATTTTTTCCATGAAAGTCAATTCGCGCTGCGGTTGCGCCTGAATAGCCAGGGCTTTTTGCAGGGCAAATACACTTTGTGGCCGCTCCAGCGGGTCAAGTTGCAGGCACCAGCGCACCACTTCTATCAGTTCAGATGAGTACAAACCTTCCAGCTTGCGATAATGGCCTTCCATCTTGTCACTGGTCTTACGTTGATCGGATGGCTGCGGCGGCGCACCCACCATACAGGCGAAGATAGAAGCACCAATACTATAAATATCCGTCCAAGGCCCCAGATTACCATTCTTTTGGTACAACTCTGGCGCGGCAAAACCCGGAGTATACATTGGGTAGAGCTTGGGGATGTCGGTTTTCAGGGTTTGGCGGGCAGCACCAAAGTCCAGCAAAATAGGTGTGCCGTCCAACCGCAGGTAGATATTGGCAGGCTTTAAGTCCAAATGCAGCAGCTTATTGGTATGTACCTCACGCAAACCATTCATGACCTGGTTAAACATGCGGCGTATGAAGCGCTCAGACACTAATGGTTTCTCACCTTTGTCGCGGCGGCGCAGTATGTGTTCTTGCAGTGAGCGGCCAGATTCGTAGGCCATGACCATGTAGACAGTCTCGTTGGCTCTGAAGAAATTGATAACACTGACCACATTGGGGTGAGAGATACGTGCCAGTGCCCGTCCCTCTTCAAAGAAACATTTCAAACCTATGCGGTAAATCGGCAGATTTTCATTGGAAATAGCCGGAACCAGCTCACCCTGTTGGCGCAAAGCCAGGGAACTGGGTAAATATTCTTTAATTGCAACTGCGTTGCCATCTTCATCAGAAGCCAGATATACAATACTAAAGCCACCGGACGCAATTTTCTTTACAATGCGGTATCCGGCAATTTCCAGTCCATCTGGCAGAGGTGCGTTATTTTGTGCGGCCATCAATCGTCCAATTCACTATACAAAACGGATTGTGTTGATTATTGCGGTATTTGTAAAGAATATCCTAGTGTCCAATGCGCAATTTTGCCAATCTAATCCACAGTTCACGCCTTTTTAAGGAAATACCTTGAGCATTTTTAGCATGACAGGTTATGCCACCAGCACCAATGAAACCGATGCTGGCACCATCACTATTGAGATCAAAAGCGTCAATTCTCGCTTTTTGGACCTGCAATTTCGCATTAATGACGAGTTTCGTTCGGTTGAGTCGCAATTTCGCGAAGCCATCACACGCAAGCTGGCACGTGGCAAAGTGGAGTGCCGCTTTAGTTTTGGTAAAAAACTGACAGAAACACACAACAAGAGTCTCAATGTCAGCTTACTTGAGCAGCTTTCCAGCTTCCAGGCAAACATCAAACAGCAATTCCCTGATGCAGCAGCTTTGAGCACAAGTGAAATCCTGCGTTGGCCAGGCGTCATAGAAGAAAGCGAAATCAATGCAGAATTCTTGCAAACCGCTATCAATGACACCATCAATAAGACGCTGGAAGCATTTGTTGTCAGCCGTGAACGTGAAGGTGCCGCGCTGGAACAAGTGCTGCTGAGCCGCATCGCTGCCATGGAGGAAATCGTCACCCGCATTACCCCACTGATGCCGCAAATCGTCCAGCAATTCCAGCAAAAGGCTACGACCAGACTGGAAGAGGCACTGGGACTAGCTTTGCAATCCAGCGGTAGCAATGCTGGTCAAACCATCACCCGCGAAGAAGCCCTAGACCGCATACGCCAGGAAGTGACCATGTACGGCATACGCGTGGACGTGGCTGAAGAACTGGCACGCCTGTCGGCACATCTGACAGAAACCAGGCATATACTGAAAAAAGGTGGCCAGGTAGGCAAGAGGTTGGACTTCATGATGCAAGAATTAAATCGTGAAGCAAATACTTTGGGATCTAAAGCCGCCTCTAAAGAATTGTCTGATGCATCCATGGAATTGAAACTTTTTATAGAACAAATGCGCGAACAAGTACAAAACCTTGAATAAACAGGCGCATTTGCTTATACTCGCGCACTCTTTTTCTTGGGAAAGATAACAAGAGCAGGTGCGCGCTATAGATAATCAAAAATCAAAGCCGCCCATGCAGTCTTGTAGTTGAACTCAATAACCACACCGGAGGATACTTATGCAAACCAATAATTCGACTGCAGGTAGTCTGTTTGTGGTGGCCGCCCCCTCTGGTGCTGGCAAGTCCACACTGGTCAACGCCTTGCTGGCGCAAGAACCTGCCATAAAATTGTCAATTTCGTACACCACTCGCCCACCACGCCCGGGTGAGTTAAATGGTCGTGAATATCATTTCACGACACCGGAAGATTTTTTGGCACGCAAGGCTCAGGGTGAATTCCTGGAGTCGGCAGAAGTACATGGTAATTACTATGGTACTTCACGCATCATTATTGAAGATCAGATGCGCTCAGGCACCGATGTCTTGCTGGAGATAGATTGGCAAGGCGCGCAACAAGTCAGGAAACAGTTCCCTGGCGCGGTTGGCATATTCATCTTGCCCCCCTCCATTCCGGCACTTGAAGAGCGTCTGAAGAAGCGTGGCCAGGATGAACCGCATGTTATCACCAAGCGCATTTTGGCTGCTGGTGGTGAAATGGCGCACTCCCCAGAGTTCGAATATGTTATTATTAATCAAGACTTTGCGACAGCCTTGTCAGAATTGAATGCAATCGTGAGGGCAACACGCTGCCGATTTGCACAACAGGCAACACGCCACTACGAGCTGTTTACCCAGCTTGGCATTCACGCCAACGCGAATTAATTCGCAAACCCAATTTAGTTATCTAGTTCGTATTGAGGAAAAAACATGGCACGTATTACCATTGAAGATGCATTGAAACAAATCCCTAACCGCTTTCAGCTGACATTGTGTGCCACTTATCGTGCACGTCAATTGTTGCAAGGCCACACACCCAAGGTTGACTCCAAGGACAAGCCTACAGTCATCGCGCTGCGTGAAATTGCTGAAGGCAAAGTTGGCATAGAAATGCTGAAAAAAGTGCCGGTGTAAACCGCAGCACCTGCATTCTTAGCCGCTCCTTCACAAAGCCTTTATCCGGCCGGGAATCACAGAATGAACCTCAATGATAGTCATTCATCCCTGGAAAGCAAACCGGCCGATTCAGCTTCAGTCGCGCTGGCTGTCATGCGCAGCCCAGCCAACACCATCAATAAACACTCTTCCCCGCTGGATGAAATAGACAGCATTCGTGCATCTTCGACGAATACTGGCGTTGCTTCCATTACTGACTTAACCAATCGCATTAGCGACTATATGTCAGCCAGTGAATTGAAACTGGTCAAGGAAGCCTATCGCTTCTCGGATGAAATGCATCTGGGCCAGGTACGAAAATCTGGCGAACCCTATATATCTCATCCCATTGCGGTGGCAGAAATCTGCGCAGAATGGAAACTCGATGTGCAGGCCATCATGGCTGCCCTTTTGCATGACGTCATGGAAGATCAGGATGTCAAAAAAGATGAGTTGATAGAACGTTTTGGGGCACCTGTCGCCACCCTGGTAGATGGTTTATCCAAGCTGGAAAAGATAGAATTCCAGAGTCAGATAGAAGCGCAGGCAGAAAACTTCCGCAAGATGCTGCTCGCCATGGCGAGAGATGTGCGCGTCATCCTGGTCAAGCTGGCAGATCGTTTGCACAATATGCGCACCCTGGGCTTCATGTCCGCGGAAAAAAAACGCCGCATCTCACGTGAAACCATGGATGTGTATGTGCCTATCGCGCATAGACTGGGTTTGAATAATATCTATCGTGAATTGCAGGATCTGGCATTTTCGCATCTTTACCCCATGCGTTACCGCACACTGTCAAAAGCAGTCAAGGCAGCACGTGGCAATCGACGCGAAGTCGTCAACAAGATCATGGATGCGGTTAAAACTGCGCTGATCGAAGCAGGCCTGAAGGCCGAAGTATATGGCCGTGAAAAAACCCTGTACGGCATTTACCGCAAAATGCATGACAAGAACCTGAGTTTTTCCCAGGTACTGGATGTGTATGGTTTCCGTATCGTGGTCAGTGATTTTCGTGACAGTTACTATGCTCTGGGTAGCCTACATGCCTTGTACAAGCCCATGCCAGGCAAGTTCAAGGACTATATTGCCATACCCAAGACCAATGGCTATCAATCCCTGCATACCACACTGATAGGTCCTTACGGTACTCCGGTAGAATTCCAGATACGCACGCGCGACATGCATCATGTGGCAGAATCGGGCGTGGCTGCACATTGGCTGTACAAAAATGAAGAAGGCAGTCTGACTGACTTGCAACAGCGCACGCATGCCTGGCTACAGTCTTTATTGGACATACAGAAGCAGACTGGCGATTCTGCCGAATTCCTGGAACATGTCAAAATTGACCTATTCCCTGACTCTGTCTATGTCTTCACACCAAAATCCAAAATTATTGCCCTGCCACGCGGAGCAACAGCTTTGGACTTTGCTTACACCATCCATACTGATATTGGCGACCAGGCAATTGCCACCCGCATCAATCATGAACCGGTACCATTACGCTCCGAACTGAAGAATGGTGATATCGTCGAGATCATCACCTCGCCCAATTCGCGCCCTACTCCAAACTGGCTGACCTACGTACGTACCGGCAAAGCCAGATCCGCCATACGCCACTACCTGCGTACCATCAATCTGAATGAGTCGACAGAACTGGGCAAACAATTGCTGGCCCAGGCTTTGGTGTCCGTGAATTTGAATCCAGATTTGCCAGATAGCCTGATCGATAAGTTGCTCAATGAATCCAGCGCCAAGTCCCTCGATGAAATTCATACCGACATCGGCATAGGCAAACGCATGGCGGCACTGGTGGCAAGGCATATCCTGGATCTGGTAGAAGATGATTCGCCATCCATCCCTTTCCAGCAATTCGGCGACAAAATCAATAACAAGCGAGATCCTGTCATCATTTATGGCAGCGAAGGCTTGTCGGTGCAACTGGCTCCCTGCTGCCTGCCCATCCCTGGTGATGGCATTGTCGGTCAACTCAAGCGCGACCAGGGCCTGGTGGTACATACTGACGATTGCGAGCACGCCAAGCGCCTGCACATCAAGGAACCTGACCGCTGGATTGATGTGAATTGGGGTGAAGACCTGAACCGCCGCTTCGATTGCCGTATTGCCGTCACTGTCACCAATGAACGTGGCGCCCTAGCCCGCATTGCTGCCGAAATTGGTGAGTCAGATGCAAACATCAGCCATGTCAATATGGAAGATGGCGATGCGAATGACATGACCAATATACACTTCACCATACAGATAGAAGACCGCACCCACCTTGCGAAAATCATGCGCAACATTAAGCACTTGACGGGTGTTACGCGCATAGTCAGGGAACACGGTTAAAAGACCAGTCAAAAAATAAGGTCTGTCCAACCGCGTTCTTCTTGTACAGCTAATGCATGGTCTTGTGCAATTTACGCAAACCCCACCACACTACACCGGCAATCACTGGCAACAATAAGCCAGCCAACAAATCTGGATTGACCGGCAAGCCTGCAGCCTTAAGCCCCTTGCCCGCATAATAGACCAGACCTGTCATGTAATAACTGATCGCCACGACAGACAAGCCCTCTACTGCCTGCTGCAAGCGTAGCTGCTGGGCAGCACGAGCGTTCATGCTGTGCAGTATCTTGCGATTTTGCTGCTCCTGGACTATTCCCACCCTGGTGCGCAGCAAATCATTGGTGTGGGCAATACGTTCAGCCAGCGTTTCCTGGCGACGCACGATAGCTTCACAAGTGTTCATTGCAGGTGCCAGGCGCCTGTCCATAAACTCACCTATGGTGGGTACGCCCTCTACTCTGAATTCACGCAATTCTGCAATGCGTGACTGCACCAATTTGAAATACGCCTTGGAAGCAGCAAAACGATAGCTGTTTTCCAGAGCCAGTTTTTCTGTACGGGCAGCCAGATCAATAATCTGGTGCAACACACTTTGCTCAGCATCAGCAGAACTAGTTTCAGCTTGCACATTCCCTGACACGGTCATGGCCGCTGTCAGTGTTACCAACTCACTTTCTATGTCATTCAAGACCGAAGAAGCACCTTGTGCATGCGGCAGACCCAGCAAGGCCATCATCCTGTAGGTTTCAATTTCCAGCAGACGCTGTACCGTCCGGCCTGCCTGTTGATCCAGGAAACCATTATCCTTGACGACAAAACGGCTGAAGCCATCCGCCTGTATCAAAAAATCTGTCCATACTTCGCCACGGCTGAGGACCTCGCTGCCCACCACCACCCCACCATCAAATATCTGTTTTATAGATGAAGGAGGGTTAAATTCCTGGCTGGCAGGAATCAGCGCCACATGAGTCGCCACCATGACTTTTTCTTGCAACTCAAACAACCATTGTTGAGGTAAATGTCGCAAAGGCGCGTGCGCAAATACTTGCGCCAACTCCAGCTCTTGCGGAGCAGTTTCTGTTTGCTCTGCCGCATTCTCGACGAAAGTATAAGTGGCAAACTCTGTATGGCATTCCCATTTAAGGCGAAAACGCCCAAAATCGTGGAAAAAATACTTGGCATCGCCGGACGGGCTGGCTACCGCGAAATGACGGCAAAAATCACCAAGTATCACTTGCTGGGTAAACAAGTTATCGCCCCCCAGGTGAGCATCATTTCTGGCAAAAATCGCCAGATGGGTCAGTGTTTCCGGGGCATGCAACCGCAATGAAGGCCGGGAATGAACTTCAGCAGCGAGTGGTATGCGTAAGGGGTGATTGAGTTTGGAGTAAGCAATAGACATGGGGCATCACAGGAGCATTAGAAATCTTATGCAGGATAGTCAACCTCAAGTACGGTCAACTCCTCTATCCCGCCAGGTGTACGCAATGTCACTGTATCGTCAACCCTGGCCTTGATAAGTGCTCTGGCCACCGGGGAAATCCAGCTGATCTTGCCTTGCAGGGGATCAAATTCATCAACACCAACGATAGTCACCGTATGCATTTCGCCATGTTGGTTTTCATAGGTGACGGTTGCACCAAAATAAATCTGGTCCGACCCATGGTGTATGCGCGGGTCAAATACCTCAGCAATATCCAGGCGCTTGGTCAAAAAGCGTATGCGCCTGTCTATCTCACGCAAACGGCGCTTGCCGTAGATATAGTCGCCATTCTCTGAACGGTCACCATTGGATGCAGCCCAGTGCACGATATTGACAACTTCAGGCCGCTCAACATCCATGAGATGTAAAAACTCATCCTTCATGCGCATATGCCCTTCTGGCGTCATGTAGTTTTTTACACCTGCAGGAATAGCTGGCGCCCCGAACTCTTCGTCGTCGTCAGGATCTGCTTCTTTGATAAATGCTTTGCTCATATAAGCATTGTAGCGGACTTGATCAAAATAATTTTCTTTGTGGCACCGAAAGTCTACACTTAGCTTATAAAATAGACGAATACCTTACTTGTCATTACCATTCGATCTATCTCTGGATGGTATTGATAAGTTGCCCGAACTAGAAATGGATTTTGCATGACAGAAAAAGCAGCAATCAATGTACTTATCGTCGATGATCATGCCGTGGTGAGGGAGGGGATAAAAAGTATTATCTCAACCACAACAGATATCGCCGTTATTGCAGAGGCAGAATCGGGTCTGGAAGCAATACGCGTCAGCCGTCAACTCGATTTTCAAGTCATATTATTGGATATTGCCCTACCTGACAAAAATGGCATTGAAGTACTAAAACAAATCAAGTCTGAGAAACCCGCCATTGCTGTACTGATGTTTTCCATACACAGGGAAGACCAATATGCAGTGAGAGCCCTGAAGGCAGGCGCATCCGGTTTTTTGAACAAGCAATGCAACAGCACACAAATACTGGACGCCATCCGCCAGGTTGCGCGCGGCTTGAAATACATCAGCACGCAATTGGCGCAAGAATTGGCCAATAACCTGAATCAGGAACATGAAGATGCACTGCACAAAACCTTGTCCGATCGCGAGTTCCAAACCATGACCCTGATTGCATCTGGTAAGTCTGTCAGTGATATTGCCAAAGAATTGTCACTTTCTGTAAAAACCATCAGCGAATACCGCTCCAGAATTCTATTGAAGATGAAATTGCGGCACAATGCTGAATTAACGCATTACGCTATCAAAAATCAGCTTGTAGATTAAACGATAACTTCAATGTCGCCAGCAACACTCTTGTTAGCAAGATCATTGGCAAAGAAAAATGTCAAAAACTCCAAATAATACGCAATTCAAAAGCCCTACCGACATTGCGCGTGAGACATTCAGACAATTGGCGATACAGAGAATTGCGCCAACGCCAGAAGCTTATCGCAAACTTTACAACGACATTGCTGGCGTACCAGATACGCCACCAGACACTCCGCCAGAACCTCAAGCAGAAGCAGCTCCTGAAATCTCGGAAGCAGAAATTTTGCTGGCCAATTTTGCCAACAGCCTGCAAATCTCGACGGGTGAAATGGCAACATATGGCCAGCGCTTCAGCCGGGCGATCAAGACAAGTAACTGGCAGGATTATGGTCGGGGCCTGGTGCAATTAGCCGAGCGCATTACAGCGCCACCAAGCACATCCAGCAACAATATCAGTCTGGTGGATGACCCGCTCCCTGCGCCTGCCCCCAGCAAGAATATCTCCCTGGTAGACGATGGTCCGGTTGAAGACCCGCGCCTGCGCATACTCAAGGATTTGCTCTATCGTACCCTGACACTCGCCCTCACCTCTTTACTGAAGCCAACGCCGCAGCTTGCGGGTGAATCCGAGAGTCTGGGCATGTCTGTGAAAACCGCAGTCAATGAAGGTGAACTCAATCAAATTGCTGGTCGTCTCAAGCAATTATGCTTTCAAATTGAATTGCAAAGCGGTGATAGTGCAGAGCAACAGGAATTGTTATTGCGCTTGTTTGATCTGCTGCTGACCAATATCCATGACTTGCTGGACAATGATAACTGGCTTCGTGGTCAAATCGAAGTCGTACAAAATCTGATCGCAGGCCCTATCGATCACCGCGCATTGCAAGAAGCTACGCGCAGCCTGAAGGATGTCATCTACAAGCAAGGCGTGCTAAAAAACAGCATTGCCGAGTCGAAAACTTCTGTCAAAAACATGATGACAGCGTTTATCGACAGGCTGAATGCCATGGCCGATAGCACGGGTGCTTATCAGAACAAGATGGGGGCTTACTCTCAGCAACTGAGTTCTGCCAAGAATGTATCTGAAGTCAGTGCACTGATCGCCAGCATCCTCAGCGAAACCAAGGAAGTACAGTCCGAAACCTTGCGTTCACGCGACATGATAGTCGCCGCACAAAAAGAAGTCAGCGAAGCAGAAGCACGCATCAAGGAACTGGAAAACAAACTCGCCCATATGAGCGAACTGGTCAGGGAAGACCAGCTTACCGGCAGCCTGAACCGCCGCGGCATGGACGATGTATTCGAGCGCGAAGCCGACCGTGCCGACCGCCGCAACACCCCGCTGTGTGTCGCCCTGCTGGATCTGGATAATTTCAAGAAACTCAATGACACTCATGGTCATGCAGCGGGTGATGAAGCCCTGGTGCATCTGGTGCGCATCGTCAAGCAAACCCTGAGGTCCATCGACGTTGTAGCCCGCTATGGCGGTGAAGAATTTGTCATCATCATGCCAGAGACGCAACTTGATGAAGCGGCCCAGGCCATGATGCGGGTGCAGAGAGAATTAACCAAGCATTTCTTTACTGCAAACGAGCAAAGGCTGTTTATCACCTTCAGTGCCGGTGTTGCCTTGCGCAATCCGCGCGAACCTCAGGATGCCACCATCAAACGCGCGGATAAAGCCATGTATGAAGCCAAGCAATCAGGAAAAAACCGGGTTATCAAGGCCAGTTAAATCAAATACTGCCTAGAAAATGCTCAGCGTGGGAATGGCAGTGACAAACTTGCCGCCCCATGCACGGATATAGCTTAACTGACCCTCGATTTCCTGGCGTAAATTCCACGGCAAGATCAGGACATAATCCGGCTTGTCAGCAGTCAGTTCCACTTCAGTCAAAATCGGTATGCGGCTGCCTGGCAAGTATTTGCCCTGTTTATGCACATTGATATCGACAACATAGGATAAGAGGTCAGGCCTGACACCAGAAAAATTGAGCAAAGTATTACCCTTTGCAGCAGCACCATAGGCCGCTACCTTCTTGCCCTCTTTCTTGCAGTTCAATAAGAACTCCAGCAGTTCAAACTTGGCTTTTTCCGCCTGTTTTTGCGCTTTTTGATAAAAAGTCACATCTACGATTCCTGCAGCGCGTTCCTTCTCCAGCATGGTTGCAACGCTATCGCCTTGCTTGCGCTGTCCTGTATCGCTACGCTGCGCAAGTACACGCAAGCTACCACCATGGGTAGGCCATTCCTGTACATCAAAAACCTGTAAACCATTTTTTTCGAAAATTGCCTGCACTGCATGCAAAGACAGGTAAGAATAATGCTCGTGATAGGCCGTATCGAACTGATTTTCCTGCACCATGTTCAGCAAATGCGGAAATTCAAAACTCGCCACCCCCTGGGGTTTAAGCAAGGCAGCAAAGCCAGCAACGAAGTCATTGATGTCTGGTACATGCGCCAGCACATTATTGGCTACCGTGAGGTCTGCAGACTGCTGATTTGCCCTTAACTCTTGAGCAAGTTCAGTACCAAAAAACTTTTCTATAACAGGAATACCCTTGTCACGTGCAGCATTGGCGGTACTGGTAGTCGGCTCTATCCCCAGACAAGGAATGCCTGCAGTCTTCACGTACTGCAATAGATATCCATCATTGGCAGCAATCTCTATCACTAGACTATTTTCGTTCAAAGCCAATTCTTGTCGCATCGTCGTAACGAACTGTTCTGCATGCTTCAACCAGCTCGCGGAACAAGAACTGAAGTAAGCATAGTCTGCGTCAAACAGATTTTCCCGACCAGTAAAATCCAGAGTCTGGGCCAGCCAGCATGTATCACAAACCATCAGCTTCAAAGGTAGCCAGACTTCCGGGTTTTCCAGGGTGTCAGCGCGCAAATATGCATTTGAGGGCGGAGCGCTACCCAGATCGAGAAATGGTTTTGTCAGCTCATGTTCACAATGCCGGCATTTCATACGCTTACTCCACTAAATTCGTTGTCAAGCATGGGGAAGGCACGATCTTTCCCGGATATTTCAGATATTGCCAAAGGCAGATTGATTCTCAATTTTTCATCCAATATATTCAAGCCCAGCTCATGTGCTGGCATATAGCGCTGGCTGTGGCAATACATCATTTCCACCTCATCGCTGAGGGTTTGAAATCCATGTGCAAAACCTTCAGGCAGCAAGTAACTACATTTATTTTCTGCCGACAAGATGACGGCATGCCATTGCAGGAAAGTCGGTGAGTCTTTTCTGACATCGACAGCCACATCCCAGACCTCACCTTTGAGGCAAGTAATCAACTTCATCTCGGCATACGGCGGGCGCTGCATATGCAAACCACGCACTGTGCCCTTTTTAACTGTCAAGGTATGATTGATTTGGCTGACAGGCCGCTGCCATCCGAATTGCGCCAGCTCATCAGCGCAAAACATGCGTTCCAGATAGCCGCGCTCATCACCCAGAGGTTTGCGTTTCAAGATGTGCAAACCTGCGAGTGGCGTAACTATTAATTCAAAGCGTTCAGACATGGCACTCCATAGAAATTTTCTTCATGGCAGCGTCAAAAGTAAGCATCAATATCACGCTGACACAGTTCTTGTGCCGGGACACCCGCCAGAAAATCTGCATACCAGCGCACACTGCGCGATACCGCTACAGATAAATCCCAGCGTGGCGCTATGGATAATTGCTCTCTTGCCTTGCTGGCATCAAGTGACAATAAGCCAGCCTCGTGCACGCCTGTTACATTGACTGCGAAATCGACATCTCCACAGCCAAACTCATGCCTGGCTAACTCCACCACTTCACGCACTGTTGCTGCCCCATCAGGGCCAAAATTCCAGGCCTGTGCCAGGCTGGAATTTTGATACCCAGCCTGAGCCAATGACAAGTAAGCAGCCAGGGGCTCCAGCACATGCTGCCAGGGACGTACCGATTGTGGTCGGCGTACCTGTAAAGGCTGGCCGTTTTCCCACGCGCGTATTGCGTCTGGCAGCAACCTGTCTTCAGACCAGTCACCACCGCCAATCACGTTACCTGCGCGGGCAACAGCCACCGTCAATCCCTGCTCTGCCAAAAATGAATCACGATAGCTGGCAATCAATAATTCCGAAGCAGCCTTGCTGGCGCTATAGGGGTCATGTCCACCCAATTCTGCAGTTTCAGGATAGGGATGTATTTGCTCAAGATTGCGGTAAACCTTATCCGTCGTCACCATCACTGCAACCTTGGCACTAGTCTGACCGCGCAAGGCTTCCAGTACATGAGCGCTACCCATGATATTGGTCGCGAAAGTTGCCAGTGGCTCGCGATAACTGGGTCTGACCAGGGCTTGAGCAGCAAGATGCAAAACCACCTCAGGCTGACAATCTTGCACGACCTGTTTGACCAATGCAGCATCCCTGATGTCGCCAATGTGGCTGCGCATGCCCTGCTCCAGCTTTAAAGCTGTAAACAAGCTGGGGGCAGTATTTGGTGCCAGGGATAAGCCTGTTAGCTCCGCGCCAAGATTGTTGAGCAAGTAGGCTAACCACGCGCCTTTAAAACCAGTATGCCCTGTCAGCAATACTCTGCGTCCGCGCCAAAATTCTGTATCCAGTTGCATACGGCTTACCATTTTCGCCAAGGTGCACTTCCTGACTGCCACAATTCTTCGAGCAGGTTTTTCTCACGCAAAGTATCCATGGGCTGCCAGAATCCGGCATGTTCAAATGCCATTAATTGCTGGCCGCTTGCCAATCCAGCCAAGGGCCCTTGTTCCCAACTGATGCCATCGTGTTCAATAAGATCCAGCACCTTGGGCGACAAAACAAAGAATCCACCATTGATCCAGCCGCCATCACCCCTGGGTTTTTCTATGAAACCCAGGACTTCGTCGCCATTGCGCTGCAATACGCCATAGCGCGCTGGCGGCAAAACTGCCGTCACCGTAGCAAGCTTGCCATGGCTGCGGTGAAAATTGATCGATGCCGTAATATCGAGGTCTGACACGCCATCGCCATAGGTGAAACAAAAGGCCTCCTCGTCCTGTATGTAAGGTGCCACTCTTTTGAGTCGTCCGCCCGTCATGGTCTCTTCACCTGTATCAACCAGAGTGACTTTCCATGGCTCAGCATGGCGCTCATGGACTTCCATGTGGTTCTTTTGCATGTCTATGGTCACATCTGACATGTGCAGAAAATAGTTGGCGAAATACTCTTTAATCAGATATCCCTTATAACCACAACAAATCACGAAATCATTCACGCCGTGAGCTGAATATGACTTCATGATATGCCAGAGTATGGGACGCCCGCCTATTTCTATCATGGGCTTGGGCTTGAGATGGGTTTCTTCAGAAATCCGCGTTCCCAGTCCACCAGCCAGAATTACCGCTTTCATGCGTATTGCTCCTTACTATAAATTTCCGACATTTTACGACAGGTCTGCTCCAGACCCCGTAAGGACGCAAGAATCTCAATTTTTGAGGTCAATTTCAGTCAACTTTACCCTGTCAATTTTGCCATTCGCATTTTTGGGCAATACATCCAGAAAAAACAAATGCCTGGGCACCATGTAGGCAGGCACAATAGCGGCAACTCTGGAAAGCAGGTCCGCTGACTGGCTCACTACATTGGTAGCAGCATAGGCAATGATCTGCCCCAGGCCGTTATCAAATTTTTTGTAAATCACTGCACACTCAGTCACTTCTCCCAGAGTATTGATTGCAGCTTCGATCTCTTCGAGCTCTATGCGATATCCCATATGCTTGATCTGGAAATCTGCCCTGCCCTGGAAATGCAAATTAGCTTCTGCATCGCGCATAACAATGTCACCGGTACGGTAGCCCACATCTGTATAGCGTGTATGCAAAGGATTTTGCACGAAGGCCAGCGCGCTGCGCTGGACATCATTGTAATAAGCCAAGCCGACCTGAGGCCCGCGCAAGAACAATTCGCCTTTATCTGGATTTATCTCATCCAGTGCCAGGATCTCATAATTAAAATTTTGTGCCAGCTTGCCGAGCGGGGCGAGACTACTCATATCATCGAAATCTTGAGCCTGAACATGATAAGCAGAACAGATGCAGGTACATTCAGTCGGGCCATACACATTTTCCAGATCAGCCCGGTCTGCAAACAGATCAAACAATTGCTTCAGCTTGGGTTTAGGGAAACCCTCTCCACCGAAAATGATTTTTCGTATATTGGGCAAATCAGTTTTACTTAAAGCACGCGTCGTCAGCAAATACACCAGCATGGATGGCACGGAAAACCAGATAGTACAAGCAGACTGATTGAGCAAACCTACCAGTGCACGGGTATCATGCACTTGCTTCACCGTAAATGGCAGCAAAGTTGCGCCAGAAAACAATGCTGTATAAAAATCGAAAACAGAATTATCAAAATAGCTGGGATTCACATTGGTCAACACATCGTGCTCAGTCACACTAAACCTGTCCCGCGCCCACTGTATGAACCACAGCAGATTGGCATGAGACATCACCGCACCCTTGGGTGAGCCGGTAGAACCTGAGGTGAACATGATGTAGGCAGGTGAGCTGCCAGACACCGCCCTGCAGTCCGGCAGCTCAATATCCTCGACAGGAATAAGCAATTCATCAAGCCTCAAACACCGGACTTTTGCTTCTTCAAATTGCTGATCATTGAAAGCTAAATCCGGAAAGCTATTGACCAGCAATGCTGGCTGACAGGTATGCAGTATCTTGCGCAAACGTTCCCAGGGGCTGGTGGGATCAAGATTGGTATAGATCAAACCCAGGCGCAAGCAAGCAAGCATGCAGGCAAATGCATCTGCTGACTTGTCATTGAACAAGGCTACTACCTGCCCTTGCCGCAAGCCTTGTGCATGAAGTGCGCGCGCCAACCGCTCCACCTTGTCGCTCAAACTGCGATAAGTGATGGAATCGTTCGTGGCGGGATAATACAAGGCGCGCCTGTCCGCAAAACGACAGGCTATTTCATTAAAAGCCAGAGCCAGATTCGAGATATAAGTCATATGCCAAGCAAGGACAAATTAAAGCACCAGGCCGCCATCTACTTCAAGTATGCTGCCTGTCAGGTAATCGTTTTCTATTGCATAGTGGACCGCTTGAGAAACAGCTTGCATACCCCCAAGGCGTCGCAAAGGTACTTGTTGTTGCAGTTTCGTCAGCATGGCCTCGCTTAATGCGGCGCGGGTTGAAGGTGTATCGATAAATCCGGGAGCAATGGCGACAAAACGCAAACCCAGCGGCCCCAACTCCTTGGCCCAGGTATGCGTCAACGCATTGACCCCTGCTTTGGCGGCAGAGTAGGCGGATTGACCGGCGTTACCATTGGCGGCAATAGAGCTGATAGAAATCACCACGCCTTTTTTCCGCTTGGCCAGCATGTGATCGACGACACGACTCGTCACAAAAAATACAGAATCAAGATCTGTCGCCATGACTTTACGCCAATTATCACGTGAATGCGCCCGTTCGGTCCTGGACAACATATTGACCAGAGGCTCGTTATGAATAATGCCAGCGTTATTGATGAGTACATCAATATCAAAGCCCGCATCTGCCACTGTCTGTATGGCGATATCCACGGCATCGGGATTTGCCACATCACATTGCACGGCGCGCACACGGCCAGATGCAAGCTGATTCAATTCCTGACAAAAATGCTCATCATATTCAAGCACAAACAAACTGGCGCCTGCATCATCAAGCTGTTCTACCAGATGCCGGCCTATGCCGCGTCCGCCGCCGGTGATCAGGACATTGATGCCGTTGATCTTCATATGCTGGCACCTTGCACCAGCAGGGCTTTACGTGCATCACCAACTGACTTCATATCGGCGATCTGATCACCGCTAAACTGGATCTGGTAAGTGTCTTCAAGGCGAGTGATCAAAATCATGTGCGCCAGAGAGTCCCAACTGCCTATCTCTGTCAAGATCAAGGTATCGATAATGCTGGATTCTGGCAAGCCGAAAACTTCAGAGAATATTTTTTCTATCGTCATATCTATTTTTACTTTTGCTACGAAATTTAATACCACGGAAGGTATTAATTAAATTGTACAAATAAGGCCTTGCCACAAACGAAAGACAAAGCAATGTCCTTTGCCCTATCCAGCAATAACTGGTTGCCAATACGATACGGACCATCACCATGTGACCAGATGTAATCATCAAGTATCAGCCACGCACCAGGTTTTAGTAAAGTAAGCCAGTGTGTACAATCTTCTTTTACTCTCGCAAAATCATGGTTACCGTCTATATGTATCAGTGAAATTTCTCCTGAAAAATTAACAGTCTCACTCGATGGCGATGAAAAAACTCTTTTGTTTGTATATTCTGTAAACGCGGCGACCGATGGCAATTGCAAATGCGCATGCTGCCCTCGGTTGAATGGCACCATATTGACATAGAAGCCCTCACTCAAGACCTTGAAATCCCAGTCATCTACCAGTGCCTGGAATGAGGTAGTCGAGTCGGTTTGTATAGCCTGCTCCCGCCCCCAGGGGTCCACAGTCAAGAGTGGGCCTATATTGTATTTCATTGCCAAATAAGACAAGACAAAAGCAGAACGGCCTATCAAGGAACCTATCTCTATAACGTCTCCTGGCACAACGGTAGAGGCTATCCCCATCAGTGCAGCGAGCTTGTCGTCATTGGATTCGCCATAAATCAAGCTCACCTGTCGCAATACGCCAGCCACTTCAATTAAAGATAAAGCCTGGTTTCCAGCTGCACACAATTCGATAAAGGCCAATAAGCGCGTGGCGCGTGCCATCAACTGCCGGTGCTGCTGCACTTGCTGCCGTATTGGTGACTGCCCTACCATTTCTATTTGCAGTTGATGCGTATTGATAAACCGCTGCATGAAGTCATAGACACTGGACACCGGGCTGTACAATCGCCGCACGGGATAAGCTTGCAGCAAATTCAGGAAGTGATGACTAAAGTCCTCAGCGTAAATCGAGGGCAAATGTAATACCTCGGCACCATTGCTGGCCAGCAGATCACTTTTTACTGATGCTGCGCATAGGGTGCTTTCTGCACGGTGCTGCGCTGCTGTCAGATAATCCAGTGCCGACTGGTCTACTGCCGGGAATATAAGGGTCACATCGCCTTGTTTAGCATTGTCCATGGCCGGAGTCCGTTCAGTCTTTCTGGCCGATGTCACGCCTGGCTGCTTCGCGTACCACCTCGTCCAGCCATTGATGCATGCTTTTGCCGGTTTTTGCGCGCGCCTCGTAGGCCATACGCTTTGCTTCGGGACTGACACCTTCTAGCTGTCCATAGAGACGGGTCCTGTGGGTGCCGCCACGTGCGCCGGGGATGTCGAAATCAAGGTCAGCACCTGGCTCGCCTTCTCCCACGACAAAGTCGATCAAATAAAATACCCCGCCTATGATCCATTCCAAGCGGGTTTTGCGCGCTTCGACCGGTAACTTGTCCAACGGTAGTGTGTAGACAAATTCGGGGTTTGAGTTCATCAATATCTTGCCAAACTCGGTTTCCCTAAGCCATGGGGGCATGCTCTCATCACCCACCACCACCTTGCCACCCGGTTTGGTGACCCTTGCCATTTCAGAAAAAGCCCGCTTAATGTCACCAAATGCATTGATGCCGCCAAAATGGAAACAGGCATCAAAGCTGTTATCGGCAAACGGCAGATAATAACCATTGGCGAGCGCAGGTTCGACATGGCTATCCACGCCATGCATGCGCTCCAGGTTTTTGTTCAAGAATGAGGGTGACAAGTCCTGGATATACAATTTACCATCTGGCCCCAGCCTTTTGGCGATGATCTCAGAATCACGCCCCGTACCTGCGCCGGTTTCCAGCACGATGCTGCCAGGAGTGAGATTGAGCTTGTCGACCATGGCATTACGTACAACTTGTTCGTCCTCACCATAGGTACTGAAAGTCAAAGGCAAAAAGCGGTCGTAAGCATCTGCCCTGTCTTCATATTGCTGCAAGGCTTTTTGATCTGCCACAGGCAATTCAAAGGGGTAAACAAAATTGGGAACACCATTGACGATATCAAAGCGATTGCCTGAAGCGCTGCTCAGTGTGCCCGACACTATTCCAGCCTCGTCCTTAACTTCATTTGACAAAACCAGGGGTTCCAGTGTGATGGGATCTACATAGAAATTCTCTTCGCCAAAACGCATGTTCGCTCCAGGTGTAGTGTTAAATAGGCTTATGCCATAGTGTATGTGCATTTAAGCAATTTCTTAGCCCCGAATTCAAGGGGAAGAGCCACTTATTTCTCATAATGAAGCACTGCAAGCCCCTCCAGATGTTTTATAACAACGATTTTGAGGGAAATAGCCAACCTGAGCAGAAAATAGCGCGTTTTCAAATCATTCTTGTATGCAATCAAAAGATAATAAAAAGCTTATACAGTATAGTGAGAAAATCTCTCGAAATCGACCTGAAGACAAGCAGGCCCTCACATGAAAAACATGAAACCCATAGTAATTTTTGGTTTAGGCAAAATTTCTGATGTTGTCTATCAACATATAGTGCGTGATCAGAGCTTCCAGGTCCTGGCATTTACTTGCGACAGGCAGTGGCTGGACCAGGCGACTATAGACGAGGGCACACATCAAGGCTTGCCTGTCATCGCATTTGAAGACCTGGAACAAACATATCCACCTGAATCGGTAGACTTGATTATCGCCATGGGCTATCAAAATCTGAATGCTAGCCGTCTGAAAAAATGCAATGAAGCCAAGGCTCGTGGTTATCAACTGGTCAGTTACGTCAGCCCAAAAGCAGACCATGGACACTGGCTGGATATAGGTGAAAATTGCGTCATCCTTGACGGTGTAGGCATACAGCCTGGTGCCAGCATAGGCAATAATGTCTTTATCTGGAACAATTCGCTCATCGGTCATCACTCCACCATCAAGGACGATTGCTGGATTGCCGCCGGTGTCACCATAGGTGGCAGCACAACACTGGGAGAGCGCAGCTTCGTCGGCCTGAATGCAACTTTGGGAGGTGAAATCACGGTTGGTACCGATAACCTGCTGGGTGGAGCAAGCCTGATATTAAAAAACACCGCAGACAAAAGTGTATTCATCGCCGCAGGGACAGAAAAATTCAGGCTGGACAGCCCTACTTTCCTCAGGATGACTTCTTTGCCGGCCATGGGCAGTGGGCAAAAAAAGGACTAATGGTATGCTGAAGTGGAAAAAACTGGGGCAGATATTTAACCCCTACGCCAGCCAGCCCCGCCCATGGATGCAGGAATATGCACAATGCCCGACCGCATTTATTTTGAATGAAAGCACCGTAAGGGTATTCATCGCATCCCGACCCAAACCAGATTCTGAGCTGAAATATGTGTCTTATCCGGGCTATGTCGATCTCGACCGCCATGACTTGTCAAAAGTCGTGGCAATTGCAGAATCCCCTTTGCTCCCCCTGGGAGCCTCCGGCGCATTCGACGAATTTGGTATCATGCTCAGCAGTTTTATTGAGATGGGTGATGGCATTCACGCCTATTACACGGGCTGGACTCGTATGTCTTCTGTGCCTTACACCCTGGCTATCGGACTGGCGACCAGCAAAGATGGTGGCAGCAGCTTTGCCAAACTGGGCCAGGGCCCGGTCCTGGGCTTGAGCCTGAAGGAAGCTTATTTTGTCACCGGCCCCAGTGTCTTGAAAGTCGGTGATGAATGGTATATGTGGTATCTAAGCGGTAAAAAATGGTTGTTTGCCGAAGGAAAGCACGAACCTGTCTACCAGGTAGCCCTGGCAACTTCCTCAGATGGCATCAACTGGCAGCATGATGGCCAGCCCGTGGTGCCCCGCCTGAGTGAAGATGAATGCCAGGATATTTTTTCGCCCTTTTTTTTGAATGGTAAATGGCATGCCGTTTTCGCCTGGCGTCACCCCTCCACTTCGGGCGGCGCTTACCGCATGGGTTATGCCTCATCGAGCGATCTGAAAACCTGGGTAAGAGACGATGCACAAGCTGGCATATCTACCTCGGAGAGCGGCTGGGATGCACAAATGATTTGCTACCCGAACATCAAGGAAATTGATGGTCGCATTTTCATGTTCTATTGCGGCAATTCCTTTGGCAAGGAAGGCTTTGGTATTGCAGAACTGATTTCGGAAGATGAACAATGACTATCGTTGAGCAATTACTGGATGAAACCAATCAGCAAAGAATATTACTGGCCCGGTTAAAAGCCAGCAGCAAACCCATCATCATCTATGGTGCAGGTGTCTACGCCTATGTATTGAAACGTTTTCTTGAACTGAATGACATCAAAATCCAGGCAGCAATGGTGGATGCCGAATATCTGACGCAACAGGCTTTTACCGATCTGCCCGTTGTCAGCACTGAGGATTACACAGAGCAATTCGGAAATTGCCACGTCATCATCGGCATTACCAATTACCCACCCATGCTAGAAAAACTCAGGCGACTCGGTGCCAGTGATGTCCATGTCATTGATATCCCTGACTATTTGAACATGCCTCACGCTTTCATGGACAGGCAATTTGTCATACAAAATAGCGGTAATTTTGACCAGGCATATGGTTTATTCGAAGATGAATTATCCCGGCAAACCTATGTCGCAGCGATCAACACCAAGATCAGTGAAAATCTGGCCCATATTGCTCCCTGTGTCAGGCTGGATAATCTTTATTTCCCCAGCTCGGAATTTTCACCTGGCGATCATGAAAGCTTCCTCGATGTAGGTGGATTCACCGGTGACACCATCAAGGAATTTCACCACATCAAACATGGCGCTTACGACAAAATCATCTCGCTGGAACCGGGTGACAAGAATTTCCAGGAATTACAACAGACTGTAGCAAACCTGCATATCCCCAGAGTCACGGCTATCAAGGTCGGTGCCTGGCATGAAAAAGCCGTATTGCGCTTCACGACCAAAGCCATGCACATTGACAACGAAATCAGTGAGTCTGGAGCTAGCGAAATCCAGGTAGACACAATAGATGCAATATTGCAGCAATTGGGCAGCGCAGTCAGCCTCATCAAACTTGACATTAATGGTGCAGAATACAATGCCTTGAGCGGCGCACGCCTGAGCATTAACAAGTACCGGCCAAATGTCGTTGTCCGGCTACACAAGAAAGAAGACTTTTACCGCCTGCCCATCTTGCTCAAGGAGATTGCGCCTGATATGAAACTATATCTGAGGCAGCGCAATTACATGTCCATGATGTTGATCATGTATGGGATTTTTGATCTACATCAGTAATCTTGCCAATCCAAAACCATGACGGCCAAATTCATTGCCGTTATAGAGCATGTAAATCTGGCCCTGACAGGCAAACACATGCGGGTAGCAAGTCATACCCGAATCCCAGCCAGCATCCGATAAGCCCAGGCTCAGTTCACCCTCATCACGCTGCCAGTTCTGCAAATCTGTAGAACTGGCATGGCCTATACGATAAGAGCGTTCGCGATTATGACGAAAATCACTGGCCTCGCGATAACAAAAAAACATATGGTATACGCCAGCTATATTAATGACCGTTGGCAGTGCCTGGCATTCATCTGGACCTAGCCTGGATGCGATGATCTCTTGCCCATCATTCTTTTTCCAGTCTATGCCATCTGCAGAAATTGCATGACCTATCTTGTACACCCTGTCATGCTCGGCTTGCGCATCAAAATGCTGCCAGCCTTTGCCAAAGATATACCACATATGAAAATGCCCGTCATACACTTGCACGAAGGGGTCGGCAATCAGGCAGGGTTCATGCAAAGAAGCTGATAATACCGGGCCATCACCCAGTCGCTGGAAGGTCTTACCCTCATCATGGCTGAGTGCTATGCCTATGGCGCTATCTACCGGTACTGAGCTGCGCCTGTTGACGCCACCTATGTAGCCATAGATCTGGCCTGCATGACGCATGACATTCAAAGGGAAAATGCCATGCTCGTCAAAGCACCCCGGTTTTCCCAGTGAAATCACCTCATGCCCTGAAACAGCAAGGATATCCTTGAAATTCAAGGCCATATCCACGTAGGCGATATGGCTCAGGTATTTGCCATTGCTGGTATCGAGGCTGCGAGTAGAAAAATAAATACGGGCAAAATCCTCGAACAATAGCACTTGTGGTGCTTGTGCAAATGACAGGCAGTTATTTGGAAGCTGGTGCTCTGTGGGATCAAAAATTTGTCCCAGCTTTTCCCATTTCATCATGCAATGACAGCTTTCATAGCAAGGTGTAGCCGTTTTTCAGGTAATCACTGATGTCATCGACAGAATTGAACATCATGAGATCTATGATAGACAACCAGGGCACGAATTCTGCACCAAATTGTTGGTACACGCGTAATTCTGACTGAATAAAATGCAAGTCAATATTGCGCGTTGAAAAATCATCCCTGGAATACAAATCCTGGCCACCAATCGCATTGATATAGTCGCTTGCGCCAAGCGACTGGCATATCGCCAGCACTTTGTCCCGCCCCTTTAGTGCATGGTCGATAGCCAGACTGGAGGAAATGATGATTTTTGTGGAGATATTCAGGTAAGCACAAATTTTCACCACTGAATGATGTAAAAAGCTAAATAAATTACGATCTGGATTGCTCAATATTAATTTCAGCAAAGGATAAACCTGGGCAAAGCAAGGCGCATGCAAATAAGCAGCCCTGATTTGATTCAGCATTTTCTTTGCGTCGAAATTATCCGCCAGCGCACGCTCGACGACATCCAAAGAATCAGACGCATTCTTCAGCGGCAAAGAAATTAATTGATCCCTGCCCTCCTGCAAAATACGATTCCGGTTGATCCAGCCTTTTTTTGTGTACTTGATGTTATCGTAAATAACAAATACATCAACTGCCGAGATCAGTTGAAAGTAAGCGATATAAGGGAAAAAATAGGGCTGCATAATTGCAACCTTCTTCTGAACTGGTCCAGGCAGGTGCTCAGTATTGCCATTGAAACTTGATAAACTTGTCGCCAGCATTTCTTTTTCCAGAATATTTTCTTCGCGTCGGCCACCTGTATGCTATCGCTTCAAACCAGTCTCAATGAGCGATCAGATCAGCAATTCTGTCCACATCTGCCTCACTCAAATCTGGATAGATAGGCAGGCAAATCACCTTGCTGGCAATTTCTCTGGCGACGGGCAGATTCTGATGTGAAGCTGAAGGCAGACCGCGATACATGGGGAAATCACTGATCAGTGGGTAGAAATAACGGCGGGCATAAATTTCATGTTCACGCAGTTTCTGGAACAATGCGTCACGCGACATGACATAGTCAGCTTCCACCAGGATAGGGAAATAGGAGTGATTGGGCTTGCTGTCGGCAATATCGCCGACGCAAGTGATGCCAGTGACATTTTCCAGCCTGGAACGATACTGCGTAGCGATTTTTTGGCGTGCATCCAGGACAGCATCTATGCCCTTCAATTGCAGCAAACCCAGGGCAGCATTAAATTCACTCATTTTGCCATTGATGCCAGGCGCAACTACGGTCACTTCATCAACAAATCCAAAGTTCTTGAGGTGATCTATATGCTGCTTGGTTTTAGCATCAGGGCAGACAATTGCCCCCCCCTCAAAGGTATTAAAGACCTTGGTCGCATGAAAACTTAATATGGACAAGTCGCCGAAATTGAGCAGGCTATTGCCATGATATTGCACGCCAAAGGCATGGGCAGCGTCATAAATGAGCTTTAATCCATAGTTGTCCGCAATTTTTTGTATGCGGTCGACATCGCAAGGCCGGCCATAGCAATGCACGGGCATGATGGCTGATGTTTGTGGTGTAATGGCGGCTTCGATTTTATCTGCGTCCAGATTGAATGTGACGGGATCAATATCAACAAACACTGGTTTGATGCCATTCCATAAGAGCGAATGCGCAGTCGCGACAAAAGAATATGGGGTGGTGATCACCTCACCATTGATACGCAGGGATTGCAGAGCTGTGATCAAGGCGATGGTGGCATTGGCAAACAAGCAGAGATGCTTTACCCCCAGGTATTCACACAGTGCCTGCTCCAGCTCATGATGGAATGGACCGCTATTCGTCAAGATTTTATTCGCCCAGATCTTTTCCAGATAGGGCATGAACTCTTCCAAAGCCGGCAGCACAGGCTGAGTGACATAAATCGACGAAGTACCATCCGTTTTTTTCATATTTTTTTCCAGGAAGGATGCACCACAACTGCTGTAACTTATTACTTCATTAATGTAGATCAGACTTGCCTATGGAAAAAGCTTCAGGCCCCTTGCCATCGCACCAGTTGGCCCACATTTTTCGCATCGCCTGATGCAAGGCGGTGGCAATTAATTCTGGCTTGCATTTGATGGAATCCTGACAAATTGACCTCAGTGACATTCTGACTTCGGATAATTTATCCAGATTGTCACACCAGTATTTGCCTCTCGCCACAAAATCTTCCATATCATTTGCCAGGAAACCCTGCATACCGACCTGTCCCAAGATTGCTGCGGCACTTCTGGATGCTAGCAAATTTCCATCTATAGATAAAGTCGGCACCCCCATCCACAGGCCATGATGTGTGGTTGTTCCACCATTGAATGGGAATGAATCCAGGCAGATATCAATCTTGTTATACAAGTTCAGGTAATCTTCTATGCTAGTCCGTCCGTAAAAACTAATTCTTTCAGAAGCTATTCCATGCGCCATGAAAGCTGAGGTAATCACCGTAGTGTCAAAACCGGTAGGCATGGCCCCAATCAAAATTCTGGAATTCTCTTGTGCCGACAATAATCGACACCATGCCTGTATGGTCTGTGCGTTGATTTTACTTATGCGATTAAAACTGCCAAAACTGATGTAGTCATTACTCAGCGCGGGCAGTTCTTGTACTGCCGGTGCTAATGGACTGGGTAAGAAAGGTGCTGCGCAGGGCAAATTCGCAATTTTCTCAGTAAATAGATGATCAAACTGCCCTTCTGGCAGATAAAACGGATCGCCTATAAAATAATCCATGGCTTGCAAACCCGTCGTGCCCGGATAGCCTATCCAGCTAAATTGCAAAGGCGCTGGTTTGTGTGCAAACACCATTAGCCTGTTTTTTGCGGTATGCCCTGACAAATCACACAAAATATCAATCTGGTCGGCCAGGATTTGTTCTACCACGCTACCGTCATCACTTTTGTGTATTTTTCGCCAACACTTAAAATAAGTACGCAGCTCTTTGCTTACCTCGTCTTCCACCTCATTGTTATCGTACGCATATAATTCCAGCGTAGCAATGCGGGACAAATAATCAAGGACGGGTATAGCAAAAGTGGCCACTGCGTGATTATGAAAATCACCAGAAACAAAGCCGACTCTCAACACGCGTTCTTTTTGCTTAACATTTGTATGTATGGGCCAAGCAGGCATCAGGGGCGCTTCATATCTTGTACTATAATTCAGATGTTCTTGAAATAGCTCCTGAGAATTTAACTGACCAGTTTCACTCAAACAAAATAATAAACAAGTATTGGCTTCACTCTGGTCTTTTCCATACTGAATGGCACGGCGAAAATGCTGCTCTGCCATGTCGATGTCAGAATCCAGAGAAATGCTGATTTGCCCCAGGCAACGATGAGCATTGCTTAATTTGGGATCGTTCTGTAGCGCTTTCTCAAAATACGACTTGGCGACCACAAACTCTTTTTTATCCAGATAAATACTGCCCACATTATTGTAGGCATCGGCCAGTTTGGGATTTAGCTCTATGGCGCGTAATAAATGAGGTAAGGCTTCGTCATCCTTGTCCATTAAAGACAGGACAGATCCCAATGCATGATGCGCTTCTGCTATGCCAGGGAATTTAATCGCAGCCTGCTGCGCTATCTCCAGCGCTAGGGAAAACATTTTCCGTTCACGCAAAACGCCCACCAGATTGATACTGGCAAAAGCAAAATCTGGCGCAAGTACCAGCAATTTACGCAGGCATTTCTCCGCCTCCTCCAGCTTGCCAGTAGCGCGTAAGAGATTTGCCAGATTATTGTAAGCCGCAAGCAGCGTGTCATCAATACTAAGTGCTTTCCGGTAATGCTCTTCTGCCGTATCCAGTTTCTTAGTCTTGACAGATGCCAGCGCAAAATTAAAGTGAGCAATGGCGTCGTCGGGCAATAAGTCCAGCGACCGCCGCATGGCTAGTTCTGCGTCGTCAAAATGCGCCGAATTCAATAAGACCAGACCCAAAAAACGCCAGGCAATGCCATTTTTTGTATTTTTATGGATCAGCTTGCAGGCCAGACGTTCGACTTCCTTGAAGTTAGCTTGCTCATACAGCAAAGACAATTTGTTGAGTTCCGTCTCATTTGGCAGCGCAAGGGATTTAATCTGTGATTTCTGTTTCGGCTGAGTTACGGAGCCAACTTGCAGCTCTGGCGCTGCTTGCTCCAGTGGAAGATCATTCCGCGTAATAACTGAAGTATCTTGAAAAACAGAGTCACGCAATGCTATCGCCTGCCGCACGATGTCGGCATCACCAAATAAATTCAATACTCTTATATAGGTTTCCCAATATGCTTCACTTTGCGGATTGCCTTGAATTGCGGTTTCAAGACAGGCTAGCGCTTCATCAGGTGAACCAGATGCAAGCAACAACTCGCCCAACGCAAAATTTGCATCGTGTCGGTCCGGGACATTTTCCAGAATTAATTTGTAATGCGCTATTGCACGTGACACATCTCCTGCGGCGATCGCTGCTTGTGCTAATTGCAACAACTGCTGAATTGCCAGCTCAAGCACATCCTCAGCTGTCATTTGAGCAATTTTTTCGCTGAACGCAGCCGGAGTAGCATCTGGACTCATAACAAAACCTTAATATAAAGAAGCGTGGGCAAGACCTGGCTCCTCAGGACGTATAAAAAAATGATGCTTTTCATAGCCAACAATAGCAAAAAAATGTTAACTCAAAGCTGAAAATAAACCTATAAATGGCCTCAAGTATTTTGAAATGCTGTCGTTTAGCGGAACATTAAGAGCAACTTTACCCCGAAAATAAAATATTTACTTTGAGCAACCCATTAAACTTTTGAAATAAGCGTCCGATACCTGATTGCAACGGCGGTCCAATATCCTGGTAAAACAGACCAAAGTTTAAGGCCACCGGCCATATTTACATAACTTGGGTAAGGAGAACTAACATGGCTTCATTTATTAATACCAATATTGCGTCTTTGAATGCACAACGCAATCTGACTACTTCACAGTCATCCCTGAACACTTCCTTGCAACGCCTGTCTTCTGGTCTGCGCATCAATAGTGCAAAAGACGATGCTGCGGGCTTGGCGATTTCTGAACGTCTGACTTCTCAGATCGGCGGCTTGAATCAAGCTGTTCGTAATGCGAATGACGGTATCTCTCTGGCGCAAACTGCTGAGGGTGATTTGACGCAAATCGGCTCCAACTTGCAACGTATCCGTGATCTGGCAGTTCAAGCAGCTAACGGCTCCAATAGTGCCAGTGACCGCGCAGCTCTGAATAACGAAGCTTCACAATTGATCTCTGAGATCAACCGCGTTGCCAGCTCTTCCAACTTTAACGGCGTTAATCTGCTGGATGGTAGCTTCACAGCACAAACTTTCCAAGTTGGCGCAAATGCAACATCGAACGATCAGATTTCCATTTCCTCCATCGCCAGTGCCAAGTCTTCCAGCCTTGGTGTTGGTGCCAGCTCCAGCTACGCTACCAATATCTCTGGTGGTGTCAATGGTGTAGGCGGCTTCCAGTCCGGCGATCTGGTTATTAATGGTTTCAACATCGGCGCAACTACCAGCGACGGTGTGTCTTATGCAGATAGCAAAGGTAGCGCCATTGCCAAAGCTGCTGCAATCAATGCTGCTAACGGCACTACTGGTGTAACAGCAACTGCCCAGGCAACAACAACCAGCGGCACAGCTGCAACGGGCTTTGCTACGGCAATTGCTTCTGGCGACGTTTTGATCAATGGTGTGGATATCGGTGCATTGGCTGCCGCTGGCTCCGCTGCTGAACGTGGTGCGCAAGTTACTGCTGCGATCAACGCAAAATCTTCACAAACTGGTGTTACTGCAGCATTTGACTCTACTACTGGTGCAGTTGCACTGACAGCTGCTGACGGCAGAAACATCACTGTATCCAAAACCAATGCATCTTCTGGTTTGGCTGCAACTGTTACTGGCTTGGGTAGCGCGACTACAGGTGCTGCAACAGCCGTCGGTACTGCTGCTGCAACAACCACAACAGCTGGTACTGTAAAACTGACATCGACCAGCTCTGCCGGTATCGTGTTGGCAAATGGCGGCGCAGGTGCAGCAACAACAGGTACAACCATTACTGGTACCAACTCTGCTATCTCAGCTGGCGACATCCAGATCAATGGTGTAGATATCGGCGCTATCGCAGGTGGTGCTACCGCCACATTGCAAGGCGATGCAATTCGCGATGCGATCAACCTGAAAACCAAAGACACTGGCATTACTGCTTCCAATGCTGCTGGTGTGCTGACATTGACTAGCTCAAGCAATGCAGGGTACACATTTACCGTCAAAGGTACTGCAACTCTGGCAAATTCCGGCTTGGCAGTAGGTACAACGACTGTCGCTGGTGCTGGTGCAACTGCTGCAGGCTTGACAGCTGGTGCGACTGCCGCCACGGCAACAGTTGGTGCTGGCTTATCGTCACTCGATCTGACCACAGCATCTAGCGCAACCTCAGCGCTGACAACGATTGACGCAGCTTTGGCTTCTGTCAATAGTTCACGTGCTTCTCTGGGTGCTTATCAAAACCGTTTCTCTTCAGCCGTCAACAGCTTGAATACGACTTCTGAAAACTTGACAGCTTCCCGTAGCCGCATCCGTGATGCTGACTTTGCCCAAGAAACTGCATCGTTGACACGTGGCCAGGTATTGCAACAAGCTGGTACTGCAATTTTGGCTCAGGCGAACGCGTTGCCACAAGGTGTATTGGCTCTGCTGCGTGGCTAATCAATGAGACTAGATTAGTCTTTCATTGAAAATGAGTGGTCCCCTGGTCAAATTTATGATCAGGGGAATTTTACTTTAAGGAAACATCATGGACGTCCTATCGATTACCAGTTCATCGTCAGGAGCACCTGTTTCAGATAGAGTGAGTGGTACAGCACCTACCCCGCAGATTGCGCAAAGCGCAGCACCGCTACAGACCAGCAACCCCGTAACCGCTACTGGTCAGAGTCCAAAGGCAGCCTCGGCAGACGACGTCAACAAGGCTGTTGCGGAAATCAACAAGTCGCTTCAGCTCAGCTCACAAAATCTGGAATTTAGTGTAGATAATGATGCTAAAGAAGTCGTGGTCAAGATCGTTGACCAGCAAACCAAACAAGTCATCAGGCAAATTCCGACAGAAGAAGCATTAGAGATTGCGAAGTCTCTGGATAAATTGCAAGGTTTATTGATAAAACAGACCGCCTAAGATGAAATTTATGTCTATATTGAAAACAAGCAGGTAAATTCCCTTCTAAAGTCTGATTTACCCTTGCCGTTAATAAAGTAAAGTACTTCCAACAAAAGGGGAATCACGTGGCAGGAATTCAATCAACAGGCATTGGTTCAAATCTCAATGTGAACGACATCGTCTCCAAGCTGATGCAGGTGGAGAGCCAGCCGTTAACAACATTGGCGAAAAAAGAAGCCAGCTACCAGGCCAAACTATCCGCTTACGGAACACTGAGTGGTGCAGTTAGTGCATTCCAAAATGCCCTGACATCGCTTAACAACCCAACTACCTTTCAATCACTGAATGCCAGTGCCGGTGACTCAACCATTGCATTTGCGACGGCTAATAGCGCCGCGAGCGCAGGTAGCTATAGTGTTGCTGTCAGCAAATTGGCGCAAGCGCAAGGGATATCAAGTGTGGGGCAAGTCAGTTCCACAAATGCCATCGGTGCAGGAACTGAAACCACAATTAGTTTTGCTTTTGGAACAATTACCGGAACTGCCGTTGCTGGCACCTATCCGGGCGGAACCACATTCCAGCAAGATGCCAATCAAACCGTAGGCACAGTAAAGATCAATAGCAGCAATAATTCACTGCAAGGGATACGCGACGCTATCAATGCCGCCAATGTCGGCGTTTCCGCCTCCATCGTCGGCGATGGCAGTGCCACTCCTTATCATCTGGTATTAAACTCAAGTAAAACCGGGGCTGCATCCAGCCTGAAAATTACTTCATCTGGTGAAGATGCCGCAGTGACTTCCTTGTTGGCTTACGATCCAACCGGCACACAAAATTTTACTGAAGTCAGCACCGCACAAAACGCCAGCCTGACGGTGAATGGCATTGCGATTTCCAGTGCTTCTAACACAGTCGTTGGGGCCATCCAGGGTGTTTCTCTGACGGTATCCAAAATAGGTACTACCTCTATTTCTGTTTCACCAAACACTACAGGTATCACGGCAGGTGTGAATAGCTTTGTCAAAGCTTACAATGACCTCAACACAACGATAAAAAGCCTGACTGCCTATGATCCCAATACCAATAAAGCAGGCTTATTATTAGGTGACTCAACGACACAAAGCGTGCAAAACCAGATCAGGAAAACTTTGTCCTCGTCCGTCAATGGTTTGGGTGGCGGCTTGACGACTTTGTCACAGATAGGGGTCAGTTTTCAAAAAGATGGTTCCATTTCACTAGATGCTTCCAAGTTATCCACTGCCCTGGCGACCAAGTTTAGTGATGTCGGCGGCTTGTTTGCCTCAATAGGCTCCGCTACCGACAGTCTAGCCAGCATTACCGGTTCATCTTCGGCCACCAAAGCTGGCAGCTATGATCTGGCCATTACCCAAATCGCCACCAAATCCAGCCTGACTGGCGACCTGACCCTGCCCGTCTCCACCACCATCGACCCCAGCACCAAAATTAGCGTCACTCTCGATGGTGTGGTTGCAGATGTCAGTCTCGCGGCTGGCAGCTATAGCTCCGCAGACCTGGCAACACTGATTCAATCGTCTATCAATAGCACATCAGCCTTTACGGCAGTAGGTGCAACGGCAAAAGCAAGCATAGTCGGTGGCGTTCTGGTTTTGGAATCCAATAAATATGGCTCCACTTCCGCCATCAATATCGCTGACAAATCCGGCACTGGCGTTGCTTCGCTGACCGGTACAGTAACCACTGGAAGTGCAGGCAAAGATGTGGCCGGCACCTTGAATGGCATTGCAGGAAGTGGCAATGGACAGACGCTGACTGGCGCAGCAGGCAGCACCGCGGAAGGACTTAAATTACTCATCGCCGGTGGCTCTACCGGTGCACGAGGCAAAGTCAATTTTTCTGTTGGCTATGCAACCCAACTAAGCAGTCTGTTGAGTGGTTTCACCGGAAGCTCAGGAACTATAACCAGTACCAGCTCTGGCGTCACTGCCAGCATCAAAGACATAGGCAAGCAGCGAGATACCTTGAACAGCCGCTTATTTGACGTAGAAGCACGTTACAGAGCGCAGTTTACTGCCTTGGACAGTATCGTCAGCAGCCTCAACAATACCAGCACCTTTTTGAGTCAGCAATTGTCAGCATTGACTGGTAGCAGGTAATTCAAGTAATTGAGTAATTTGTTCAGCACGCAAAAGAATATAAGGAAACGAGATTATGTTTGGCTCTCCACAAGCACGCGGCGCAAATGCCTATGCAAAAGTTGGCATTGAGACTGGTGTTGTCGCCGCCAGTCCACACAAGTTAATTGTCATGCTGTTTGACGGGGCAATTGTCGCTATTTCAAATGCCGTGCATCACTTGAGTGCAGGGGAAATCGCGTCCAAAGGGCAAGCCATATCAAAAGCCATTGCCATCATAGAAAATGGCTTAAGAGCTAGTCTGGATAAAAAAGCGGGTGGCGAAATTGCCCTCAGCCTGGATTCTCTCTATGAATATATGACTGCCAGATTACTCCAGGCCAATCTGGAAAACAGTGATGTCATGCTGACAGAGGTCCAGAATTTATTGCGAGATTTGAAAACATCCTGGGAAGCTATTGCTCCTAACAAAGAAATCGTCAATGAAGCCCCAAAAATGAATGTCGATCCTTTGTCACCTCGTCCCGCCAACTTTGTTGAGGCTTGAATCAAGATGAATAGTCTGGAACTAATCTCATTGTACGAAAATGTTGCTATTATCACAAACAACATGCTGGAAGCCGCACGCTCAGGTGACTGGGAATTATTGGAGCGATTAGAGAATGATTGCTCAAGTCGCGTACAAACCATACGTGAAAGTGAAATTCCCTTTGATCTGCCTGCTGATATGCGCGATAAAAAAATTCGCATCATCAAAAAAATCCTTGCTGATGACAAACAAATCCGCGACATCACTGAGCCATGGATGGCGCAACTGTCTGATTTGATGAAAAATTCCAGCACCAATAGAAAATTATCCAATGCTTATGGTGCAGGTAACCCAGCCTGACTCTTATGGCTACCAGGCTCGATATTCTGAGTAAGCCAGTTGCCAATATCGAGGCTCCAGCTGCTGCCATTGGTATTAGCGAAACCAAGCAGGATATCACCCCAAAACTGGCCCAGTTAGTCACTGGGCAATTATTAAAGGGAGAAATTCTTTCCAAACTGATGGATGGTAGCTTTACTGTCAGGGTAGCGGGCATTACGGCTAAAATGATGCTGCCTGAAGGTAGCAAAACTGGCGATCAGATTCCACTTCGCCTGATTGCCACAGAACCCCGTCCGACCTTTTTGCTGGAGCATGATGGAGATGTTCACTTTCCGACTCCCCTGCCACAAAATTATGCGTCCGGCCCGGATAAGCGCACAACACCCAATGTAAACAATTACCTCGGTGCTTCATCGGAAGAAATTGAAACTCCTGGTCAAGCAACACCAAGTGTCGCTAGGAATACTACGCCCGAGCCAAGCGCCAGAGCTGACACGGCAAGTATAGTTAAACTATCAATACATGAGTCTGATGCAAAGATCGCCGACCAAGCAATTGCCAGCTCGCCAAGCAAAGGGCCGCAGCAAGCAATCGCGCCAAAATCAGTCGAGATTAATGCAAAACCCAATATTATCAGCGTAAATGCACCTGCCATTTCAACACTGGCTCACGATGCCGCCGATACCCTGCCCTCCCACCTAAGTAGCACACCCACCTCTTTAAGCAGCACCGGGAAGTTCATCACACAAATCTTGCAAGCCAGCCCAAATCCATCTGAAAACTCCAGACTTGCCAGTTCTGCCCCAATATTGGCCACAGCCGCAGAATTAAAGGATGCCCCTGCAACTGCATCCAAATTGCAGCACCAAATCAGCACCAGTGGCTTGTTTTATGAGTCGCATGTTGCAGAATGGGCACAAGGCAAACGCCCGATTACCGATATTCAAGCCGAACCACAATCCCAAATTGACACGACCAGCGTAGCTAATAGTGGAACGGGTGGCACACTGACCGCTGTCAGCAAGGAAATGGGGCAAATAATTCATCAGCAGTTAAATGTTCTGGAACAAAATATTGTACGATGGCAAGGAGAGCTTTACCCTGGACAAAAAATCGAATGGGAGATAAAAAAAGAAATGCCAGACAAGCATGCTCAGCAAGAATCAATAGAAGACACGACCTGGCAATCGGTAGTGCGCTTTGATCTGCCAAATTTGGGACAAGTGACGGCGACTATCAATTTACAAGCAACAAATTTAGGCCTGTCCTTGCGAGCTGAGCAAAGTACAACTGTCTCAGCCCTGAAGGACCATGCAAGTGAATTAGCTGCTGCCATGCAAATGGCCGGCTCACCGCTGATGTCTTTTGTGGTGAATAAAAATGAACGCAACTGACCCACCGGTTAAACCAGTACAAAATGCCGTCGCACTGGCGTATCAGACTGGCGATGCCGCACCTAAAGTAGTTGCCAAAGGCAAAGGCTTGATTGCAGAAGAAATCATTGCCCGAGCCAAAGAACATGGAGTGCATGTACATCAATCGAAAGAATTGGTATCTTTACTCATGAAGGTGGATCTTGACCGGGATATTCCTCCGGCTTTGTATCGCGCAGTTGCAGAACTACTCGCTTGGCTTTACCATATTGATACGGAAAAGTCTGAGACGATTTCGGAGAATTCAGGGCAAAAACAAGTTTAACAGCCCCACTTTTTGAATGCGACTATAAAAATATGCCATCCACACCTCCGAGTCTGGGGACAGAAAACCAGAGCCCTTTTCAAGTTGACTCCCGCCGGGAGATCATCGGTTTATTGCGTGGTCTGAAAGATAGCAAGCAACTCATCAGCATGCTGATCAATAATGGCTCGGAAGTCTTCATCACGTCCATACTTGATGTCGATGACAGCAGCAATCTGGTGATCATCGATAGTGCTCCTGGCCAATTGGCAAATCAGCGCATCGTCGAGGCACCGCGTGTCTCTTTTGAAGGCTTGCTGGATAAGATCAGCATACAGTTTTCTGCATCAAACCTGGAACGTATCATCTTTGAAGACCGCCCTGCCCTGCAGCTCGCGATACCAACGAATATGATACGCCTGCAAAGACGCGAATATTACCGCATCAATACCCCGCTATCCAACCCCATACGCGCGCTGATTCCTGTGCAAGTAAACGATAGGCAGGAGACATTAAAACTGGCATTGGTCGATATCAGTTGCGGCGGTATCGCCATTCTGGATGAAAGAAAAGTGTTGGATAGCACCATAGGCATCATCTATGAGCATTGCAAACTGGAATTACCCACAATAGGTCTGGTGGATCTCGTGTTGCAGGTCAGGAATTCCCAGGACTTAATTTTATTGAACGGCAAGTCAAATCGCCGCCTTGGCTGCCAGTTCATCAATATGTCCAACGGCGTGCTGGCCAGCATACAGCGCTATATCATGAAGCTGGAGCGTGAACGCAATGCCAAGCTGACTGGCATACGCTAAGCAGAAGAGAGAATAAGCCCGGCAGTGAATAGCCGGGCTATTAGTTGCAATCAATGCAGTGCATCCCCCAAAATGGCCTGACTGCAAACTGAGATGCTTTCATATCTGCATGTTCATGATGTCATGATAGGCTGATACCAGTTTGTTTCTGACTTGCACAGTCGTCTGGAAAGAGATATTGGCCTTCTGCATGGAGATCATGACATCAGACAAGCTGACTTTGTCATCCCCCATGGCGAATTTTTGTCCCAGCTGTTGCGAACTGACTTGTGACTGATTCACACTTTCCAAAGAAGCCTTCAAGGCTTCTGAAAAGTCCAGCCTGCCCGGTGCCGGACTGTCTGTTTGATTCACACCCAGACCCAGGCCAGTACTCGCTTCCATCTTGGTAGCGGTAGCCTTTAGTTGCGCAACCATGGCCTCAATGCGACTTGTGTCTATGCCTCCCATTTTCATTACATCACCTCTATAGTGGACTTTTACCATTGCTACATTAACAGTTGAAAAGCAAACGTGAGCTTGGAAAAGAGCAGTAAAGGCCTCGTTTTTCCCAGGTTTGATTTAAGCAATTCGGTGGACAATCGATATCAAGGAAAAAACCATATCTGGAATAGCAAGCATGCAATCCACTGACACATTACTTCGCACAAGGTGAACCATGGCAACCGCAGAAAATACAGCAATTGCCCCACCTGGCCCTGCACTTCCGGGCTTATTTGGATTGCCGCAAACGCCAGTGACACGCAACATCATGTTGTCCGTCGGTGCTGCCATCACAGTTGCCATTATGATAGGCGTATGGCTATGGAGCCAGCAACCAGATTACAAAGTCTTGTTTTCCAATTTCAATGACAGGGATGGCGGCGCTATCGTTGCCTCGCTGCAACAATTAAACATTCCTTACAAATATTCAGATGGTGGCAATGCCATCCTGGTGCCCGCCAATCAAGTACATGATGTACGCCTTAAATTGGCAGCACAAGGCTTGCCTAAAGGCGGTAATGTAGGCTTTGAACTCATGGAAAATCAAAAATTGGGAATTTCCCAATTTCTGGAACAAGTCAATTTTCAACGCGCCCTGGAAGGTGAGCTGGCACGCTCAATTCAAGCCGTGTCTGCGGTTCAAACCGCCCGTGTCCATCTGGCCATTCCAAAATCGCAAGTGTTTATCCGTGACCAGCAAAAACCGACGGCCTCGGTCTTATTGAATCTTTACCCTAGTCGCATATTGGATCAACAGCAAGTCAGCGCCATCATTCACCTGGTGGCCAGCAGTGTTCCTGAATTGTCAGCAAAAAATGTCACCCTTGTTGATCAGAATGGCAACTTACTCTCTGATCCCACCAAGCAGATGGCAAACAATAGCCTGGACCCGTCCCAGCTCAAGTATGTACAGGAATACCAGCAAAACATCATCAAGCGCATAGAGTCGATTATCTCCCCTATCGTAGGCCCCAATAATGTCAGGGCCGAGGCAACTGCCGATATTGATTTTTCCCGTACCGAGCAAGCGGCAGAAAGCTATAAACCTAACTCTCCTCCTGAAGCATCCGCCATACGCAGTCAGCAAACCAGCGAATCCTACAATAAAGCTGGCAACCCATCCGGCATCCCTGGCGCGCTAAGCAATCAACCGCCAGTGCCAGCCACTGCACCCATCGTAGCGAGTGGTGCTGCCAATACCCAAAGTGCGACAGCATCGAATTCAGGGCTGATGCAAAAAGACTCGACCATGAATTTTGAAGTCGACAAAACCATACGTTATACCCAGCAACCCATGGGTGGCGTGAAACGTCTTTCAGTCGCTGTCGTCATCAATTACAAGACGGAAACAGATAAAAATGGCAAAACCTCAACACGCCCCCTGACAGATATAGAAAAAACCCAGATCACCGATCTGACCAGGGAGGCCATGGGCTTCAACAAAGACCGTGGCGACACCTTGAACGTGGTCAACAGCCCCTTTGCCAGCCCTGAAAAAGAGCCTATAGTAGATTTACCACTGTGGAAACAGCCCGATATATTGCAAATGGCTAAGGAAATCGCCAAATACATCGGTGTTGCCATTGTCATTGCCTACTTGTTTTTTGGCTTCCTGAAACCCATGTTACTTAAGATGATGGGCAAGGACAAAGAGACCCTGGAAGCAATCGAAGCTGAAAAACGCGCCCAGGAAGAAGCAGAAAAAGAGGAAGAAGAAGCTGCCATTGTGAACTTGTCGAAAGAAGCAGAATTGCAAAACACCAGACATGGTTCCACCTATGAAATGAACTTGGAAATGGCAAAACAATTGGCAAAAGACGATCCCCGTATTGTAGCTAACGTCGTAAAGGCATGGGTCAGCAATGAGTGAAGATGGAGTTCAAAAAGCCGCCACCCTGATGTTGGCAATGGGTGAAGATGCAGCCGCCGAGGTCATGAAATATCTTGGCCCACGCGAAGTGCAAAAGATTGGTGCTGCCATGGCAGCGATCGGTGCCATTCCGCATGAGGCTATCGCCAAAGTCCTGGATGAATTCAAGTCAGCGGCAGATCTCAGCTCCTCCGTTGGGCTGGATTCAGACGAGTACATCCGTAATGTACTGACGAAGGCCTTGGGTGACGACAAGGCTGCTTCGCTGTTAAACCGGATTCTGGGCGGCAAGGACGCTAGCGGCATAGAAAGCCTGAAGTGGATGGATTCTCCCTCGGTAGCTGAACTGATCAAGAACGAGCATCCACAAATTATTGCCACCATCCTGGTTCACCTGGAAAGTGATCAGGCTTGCGAAATTCTGAATCAATTTACCGAGCGCCTGCGCAATGACATCGTCTTGCGCATTGCCACTTTGGATGGTATCCAGCCTACTGCCTTGCGTGAATTGAACGACGTGCTGACCAAGCTGCTGACCGGCAATGAAAGCCTGAAGAAAAAATCCATAGGCGGCGTGCGCGCAGCAGCAGAGATATTGAACTTCATGAGCGGTGAAAATGAAGCGTCGGTCATGGATAACTTGCGCAAGTACGATGGCGATATGGCCGAGAAAATCATGGATGAAATGTTTGTCTTTGATAACATCCTGGAAATTGATGACAAGGGCATACAACTATTGCTCAGGGAAGTGCAGTCCGATTCCCTGATCGTCGCCCTGAAAGGTGCGAACCAGGATATGCGTGAAAAAATCTTCAAGAATATGTCGCAGCGTGCAGCAGAAATGATGCGCGAAGACCTGGAATCCAAAGGTCCGGTACGCCTTTCTGAAGTTGAAGCACAGCAAAAACAAATCTTGCTCATCGTCAGGCGTCTCGCCGACGAAGGTCAGATCATGCTAGGTGCCAAAGGCGAGGACGCCTATGTCTAACCCCGTGCGTTCTGGTGACATGACAGCGTTTCAAAGATGGGAAATGGCTTCTTTTGGCGACAATCGCCCAGCGCAAGTGGAAGAAGTCAGGGCTATCACTGCCCAGCTCGCGAGCCAGCAACGCATGGAAGCAGAAAAAGCCAGGGAGACGGCCAAGCAGGAGGGCTTTGCTGCAGGCTACAAAGAGGCTTATGAACGCGGACTGAAAGATGGCCAGGAAACTGCCTACGCAGAAACCATGGAGCAAGTACACGCCGAAATCCAGTCATTGCAACAACTGGCACAGACCTTTTCCGGACAATTGCATTCTGCATCCCAGCACATGGGCAATGAATTAATGCAACTGGCTCTGGACTTGGCGCAAACCATGTTAAAAGCCAAACTTGATGCAGACCCCAATGTCATATTGCCTATCGTGCAAGATGCCATAGCACAATTGGCCAGCGTGCAACAACCTGCCCAGATACACCTCAACCCTGAGGACGCAACGATAGTCAAAGACCAGTTGGGTGAAACCCTCAGCGAAGATGGTTGGCGCATCGTTGCGGATGCCCATATGGAGCGTGGTGGCTGCAAGCTTGAAACCTTGCATAATCTGGTGGATGCCAGTTACTCCACGCGCTGGCACAAGCTGCTCGACAGCATGCAAATCAGCCCCCGAAAATAGGCCACAGTAGGCACCCACAGGCCGGAATAGGCAAGCAACCATGCAAGACAGCTTTATCAAGGACTGGAAATCCAAACTTAATCTCAGTCGCGAGCAAATTTCGCATGTCCAGACCACCACCATGTCGGGCCGCGTTACCAGAGTCACTGGCCTGGTCATGGAGGCAGTCGGTTTACGATTGCCAGTCGGTAGTGCCTGCTCCATTCATTTGCAAAGTGGCGCAAAAATTGATGCTGAAGTTGTCGGCTTTGATGGCGACCGGCTGTTTCTGATGCCACATAGCGATCTTGATGGCGTCACTCCGGGTGCGCCCGTCTTCCCTGCTGAACCCGAAGCCCATGAAATCGTCAATCACCCGCGCCGTCGACCCAGTGACAGAAGCCGCCATTTACCAGTAGGGTATGAATTACTGGGCCGCGTACTGGATGGCAATGGCCGCCCTCTCGATACACTGGGTCCATTAGGAACACATGAGTCTGCGCCTTTGGGTGCACGCATCTATAACCCGCTGGAGCGTGCTCCTATCGTCGATACCCTGGACGTAGGGGTGCGCGCCATCAATAGCATGCTCAGCGTAGGCCGTGGCCAGCGCCTGGGCTTGTTTGCTGGTTCAGGTGTAGGTAAGAGCGTCTTGCTAGGCATGATGGCACGGTATACCGCCGCAGATATTATTGTCGTCGGCCTCATCGGTGAACGGGGTCGTGAGGTCAAGGAATTCATAGAACAAATTCTTGGTGCTGAAGGCCTGGCGCGCTCCGTCGTGGTGGCAGCACCGGCAGATGCCCCCCCCCTGATGCGCTTGCAAGGGGCCGCATATGCAACAACGATAGCCGAGTATTTTCGTGACCAGGGCCGTAGCGTCTTGCTGATCATGGACTCGCTCACCCGCTATGCGATGGCACAAAGGGAAATTGCCCTGGCAATTGGCGAGCCACCGGCAACCAAGGGCTACCCCCCCTCTGTTTTCGCCAAACTACCGGTATTAGTAGAAAGGGCTGGGAATGGCAAATCGGGCGGTGGCTCAATTACAGCCTTCTACACCGTATTGACTGAAGGTGATGACCAGCAAGATCCGATCGCCGATGCTGCCAGGGCCATTCTGGATGGCCATATCGTCTTGAACCGGACTTTGGCAGAGAGTGGGCATTACCCCGCCATTGATATTGAACAATCGATCAGCCGCGCCATGCACAGCATTACCACACCAGAACATCAAGCCCTGGCCAGAAGACTGAAACAATTGTATTCCCGCTATGAGCGTAGCCGTGATTTGATCAGTGTAGGCGCTTATTCGCCTGGGTCTGATCCCTTGCTTGATGAAGCAATTCGCCTCAACGGCAGAATAGTTTCTTTTTTGCAGCAAGATATCACTGAAAAATGCAGCATTCCCGAAAGCTTGGGGCAACTTCAGGCTCTATTCAACGGATAGAAATTTCTCGCAGCGACTATACTTAATTCATCATGGCGTTGAAATCACCAATTACTACACTGATAGAAATTACTGAGAGAGAAGTTGACGATGCCGCCAAACTTCTGGGCAAGACCATCCGTGCGCATGAAGATACCGAGAAAAAACTGCAGTTATTGCAACAATATCGCGATGATTATGCACAAAGACTGCAGGACGGTGCGGCAAAAGGATTGAGTGTTTCACAATATACTAATTTTTTGTCGTTTCTGGCCAAACTGGACTCTGCCATTGATGGACAAAAACAGGTCGTCAAGGATGCGGAACATCGTATTGTGATGGCAAAAAGAGAATGGCAGGCGAGCGAAAAAAAACGCTTGTCTTACGACACTTTGCAAAACCGTGCGCAAACGGTACAGCAAAAAAAAGAAGCAAAACGGGATCAGAAGCAAACCGACGAAATGGCTGCCCGCGCCCTCTTCTACAAGCGCTAATTTATTGACAGGTACCTCAAATGCAAGCAAATAACATACTGACGGCAATAGACAAACCAGGTACAACTGTCAAGTCAGGTAAAAGCAATTCTTCGAGCAGTTCTGAAGTCAGCTTCAATCAAATGCTCAATAAAGAAATTTCCAGTGCAAGAAAACCGGAAGTTGAAGTAGCGCGCCCCGTCGCCAAAGCCCCGCCACCGGTCAATAACAATAATAACTACAGCAACAATACTAACGTCAATGCCAATAATAACGATGCCAACACTGGCAACAAACTGGCCAATAATGACAATGCCAGTACCGCACCCGTATCTGGAAAAACAGAAAAAACTGACGACACTGATGCAGATGGCACTTCAGTCAAAGAAGAAGACGGTACAAAAAAAGAGAGTGACCTGAGCAGCCAGATATTGGCACTGGTAGGTAATCTTAATGCTGTACCAATTCCTGTCGATGCCAGCAAGAGCAAGGCTACCGCAATAGTGGATGCGGGTAAAAACGACAGCCTGCCAGCAATTACCAATATCGATGCAACGACCATAAGCGATATGCCCGATGGCAGTGCGGTTGCTACATTAGTCCAATCTGCTGTAGACGCACTCGATAAATCTAGCGCGCAGGCAAAACCTACCGTTTCAGCAAGCTTGCCACAAGACCAGGTTGACACTACTGCAAAACCTGAAGTGGTGGCGACTATTGCCGCGCAAATCATAAGCAATACGGCTGGAACTCAAAGCACGGATAAATTGCCTGAATTTAGCTTGAAAACAGTAGCATCTGCGGCCAGTACAGAAAAAAACAAATCCGGCGATATTACTGCTGACAGCGTCGCTACATTAACGCCTGCCACACAAGATATTCGTGTAACCCAGCCCATGGCCGCAAGCACCCGAGCAGCAACAGACAAAGTCGATACTGGGGCAGAAAAAACCAGCGAAGTTAAACTTAATGAGCTCGACCTGAGCCAAAAAGTGAGTGATAAGCTCACAGATACCCGACCCACAGCAAGCACCAGCGACGCTCCAAAAACCTTTGCCAATGACATTGCGCAAGCCAAGGATATCCTTGCAGAGCGTATTTCTGAGCTAAAGGTAAATCCTGCAAGCAAAGATAGCCAGCAAGTCATCGCTCCACCCGCCATAGCCGCCAATGCTGTCAGCAGCACACAGCTCAATGCAGCAGCACTAGCCGCAGAACAAATCGCGCCACGTGTAGGCAGCAATGGCTGGGACAAGGCGGTAGGCCAGAAAGTGGTCTGGATGGTGGGAGAAGGCTTGCAGTCAGCAGAATTAACCCTGAACCCGCCAGACCTTGGGCCATTACAGGTCGTCCTGAAGGTCAGCAATGACCAGGCCAATGCCAGCTTCACTTCTGCACAACCAGAAGTCAGGGAAGCACTGGAAGCTGCCCTGCCTCGCCTGAAACAAATGCTCAGCGATGCCGGTGTGCAATTAACAGGCTTTTCTGTTAATTCCCAGGCTGCTGGTCAGGGACAAAATTTCGCTCAGCAACAGGCAAGGACGATCGCAACACCAAGGGCTGGCAACAATACTGCTGACAACAGCACTATCAACACCGTTGGCAACGCCACGCCAGCCAGGATACAAACCAATAATGGCCTGGTAGATACTTTCGCCTGAACGCCCAGACAATTGCCGACCTCGCTTATTTAGCTGCATCTTAGCCGTATCTCATCCCGGAACCTGCACTTGTTAGCCCAATCGCTATTGCAACAAGTGCAGATTTCACCATCTGGCACACAACATTCGCTCGTCCTCGGTACGATAGCTCTCTGCACTCTGGAAAAAAGCCTGCACATACATGTAGAATGATCGTGAAAAGCCTGATTTTCGCAGCACAGTGTTTGAGGCCGCCTTGCAAACTACAGAGCTAAGCTGAAATACGCCCTCTTTTTCTTGGATATTAGCTGCCTGCGATCAGGGATAATACTTAAAAATCATGGCATTCAATGCCTACAGAGAGGAAAACCATGGCGAAAGCACCAGCCAAAGCAGCAGAGGCAGGGGATGTACCTGCAGCAGGAAAATCAAAAAAGAAGCTCCTGATCATCATTGCTGCTGTTGTCTTTTTATTGGTCGCTGCAGGCGGTGGTGCTGCCCTGTTTTTATCTAAAAAGAATTCAGCCGGAAAAGAGAAAGAGCATAAAACTGAGCCAGCAAAGGCACCGGTATTTCTGGCGCTGGAACCGTTTACCGTCAACCTGCAATCTGATGGCGGTGACAAATACCTGCAAATCAGCATGACACTGCAAGTACAGGATGAAGAACAAGTCAATTTAATCAAGGCCAACATGCCACAAGTACGCAGCCGCTTATTATTGCTATTGTCGAGCAAGGATTCGACTGAGATTTTGTCGTCTGAAGGCAAAGAAAAACTGGTCAATGACATTATAGAAAAAGTTGCCCAGCCATTTACCGCTAAAGGTGAGCCACAAAAAGTCAGTGGTGTTTTCTTCACGTCTTTTGTAGTTCAATAAAGCCATGTCAGATAATTTTCTCTCCCAGGAAGAAGTTGATGCCCTTTTGAAGGGCGTCACGGGAGATCAGGACGATTCGCAATCGCTGGAGGATACCTCTGGTGTCAGGCCCTACAATCTTGCGACCCAAGAGCGTATCGTCCGCGGTCGCATGCCGACACTGGAAATTATCAATGAGCGTTTTGCCCGTTTATTGCGGATAGGCCTGTTCAACTTCCTGCGCCGCAGTGCCGAGGTTTCGGTTGGCACCGTAAGAGTCTCAAAGTACAGCGAATTCATCCGTAACCTGGTGGTGCCGACCAATCTGAATCTGGTGCACATGAAGCCCTTGCGTGGCACCTCCTTGATCGTGCTTGATCCTGGCCTAGTATTCCTGCTGGTGGATAATCTGTTTGGTGGTGATGGCCGTTTTCACACCCGTGTTGAGGGTCGTGATTTTACCCAGACTGAGCAACGTATCATCCACCGCATCCTGGAAATCATTTTCGAGACGTATTCCAAATCCTGGGAGCCGGTTTATCCCATAGAATTTGAATATATCCGTTCCGAGATGAATACCCAGTTCGCCAATATTGCGACACCAAATGAAGTCGTGGTATCCACGACCTTCACGATAGAACTGGGGCCAGTCAGTGGCGAAATGCATCTGTGCATGCCCTATTCCACTATAGAACCCATACGCGACATCCTGACCAGTAGCCTGCAAGGTGAAACCCTGGAGGTGGATAAACGTTGGGTGCGTCTGATGACGCAACAGATACAGATAGCAGAAGTCGAGATAGTTGCTGATTTGGGCACCACGCGTGTCACTCTGGGCGATATACTGAATATGAAAGAAGGCGATATCATTCCTCTTTCGATACCAGAGATCATTTCGGCAAAAGTAGATGGTACTCCAGTCATGGAGTGCAAATATGGTGTATTTAACGGACAGTATGCCTTGCGCGTGGAAAAGTTGATCAGTTCCAGCGTACAGGAAGTAGCACAAGGAGAAAACCATGGATGACAACGGCGAAACACCCATCAGTGAAGATGATTGGGGTGCTGCGATTGCAGAGCAGGAAAGAGCAGAAGCTGCTGCAGCTGAAAAAGCCGAAGCACCACCAGCCAGTGCTGCTATTTTTAAAGAATTCAGCGGCAAGAGCAGTACTGCGCCTGAAACCCATAATGACATCGACTTTATCCTGGATATCCCGGTACAACTGACGGTAGAACTGGGCCGTACCAAAATCGCCATCAAAAACCTGCTGCAACTGGCGCAAGGCTCTGTCGTCGAACTTGATGGCCTGGCGGGTGAGCCTATGGATGTACTGGTCAATGGCTGCCTGATTGCTCAGGGTGAGGTGGTCGTGGTGAATGATAAGTTTGGTATCCGCCTGACGGACATCGTCACGCCTGCCGAACGCATACGCAAGCTCAACAAATGAGGAGGGCATTGCGCTATTTTTTATTGGTGACGATGGCCGCAATCAGCAATTGCTCGTTTGCGGCAGAAACTGCCCCTGTCTCACCTAGTGCCGGTTTATTGCAAATTGCGTCTGCCCTGCTTTTGGTACTGGGGCTGGTCGTCATGGCAGCCTGGCTAATGCGACGTCTGGGCCCCATGAATGTGGGCAACAAAATCCCGGTCAAGATCATAGGCGGCATCAATGTAGGCAATCGCGAACGGGTGATGGTGGTGGAGGTCGGCGATCAGTGGTTGATCCTGGGTGTGACGGCAAACAATATCAATAGCCTGGGCAGCATGCCCAAACAAGAAGAATTGCTGAACCAGTCTGCGCAAGCAGCCGCCAATGATCCATTTTCTGCCTGGCTCAAGCGCACGCTGGATAAGCGATCAGCAGAGCGATCTGACAACAAGTAACCAGGTAACCGGGTAACACATTGCATGAAAACTATGCGCTCTTATTTGCCGCTAGTCTGGCTGGCTTTATCACTGTGTGGATTGCTGCTGCCAGAAATGGCTTTTGCCCAGGCCAATGGTGGCCTGCAAGCTATTACCAGCACCCCTGCAGCTGGCGGAGGGCAGAATTACTCACTCAGCATACAAACCCTGCTGTTCCTGACCGCACTGAGTTTTTTGCCGGCAGCACTGTTGATGATGACCAGTTTTACCCGCATCATCATCGTCTTGTCCTTGCTCAGGCAGGCGCTTGGTACACAATCAGCGCCACCCAATCAAGTGATGGTGGGCTTATCCCTGTTCCTGACTTTATTTGTCATGGGCCCGGTGTTCGACAAAATTTATGCCGAAGCCTATCAGCCCTTTACTGAAAACAAAATCACCATGCAGGACGCTTTGGATAAAGGCGCAGCCCCCCTGAAGCAATTCATGATGAAGCAAACCAGGCAGACTGATCTGGCGCTGTATGTCAAATTATCCAATTCGCCTCAATTACAGGGGCCAGAAGATGTGTCCTTGCGAATTTTGATACCTGCCTTTATTACCAGTGAGCTGAAAACAGCGTTTCAAATCAGTTTTGCCATTTTCATCCCCTTCCTCATCATCGATATGGTGGTAGCCAGTGTGCTGATGTCCATGGGTATGATGATGGTTTCACCTGCGATTGTGTCACTGCCCTTCAAGCTCATGTTATTTGTGCTGGTGGATGGCTGGCAATTATTGATAGGCTCACTTGCACAAAGTTTTTACTGAGGTTCACCATGACACCCGATAGCGTAATGACATTAGGCCGCCAGGCCATGGAAGTCACTTTGCTGGTATCCGCCCCCTTATTATTAGTAGCATTGGGCATAGGGCTGGTTGTCAGTATCTTTCAGGCAGCTACACAGATCAATGAAACCACCTTGTCCTTTATTCCCAAGCTGATAGGTATTTTTGTCACCCTCATCATTGCCGGACCGTGGATGCTTTCTATCTTGATGGATTATATGCGCCAGATGTTTTCCAGCATTGCCACCATGGCAGCCTGATTTACCAGCCATTGCTGACTCATGATTTCCTTTTCCAGCAATGAGCTGATTGCGCTGATCAATTCCTTTATCTGGCCCTTGACCAGGATACTGGGCCTGATCGCTGTCGCCCCGCCGTTTGGTAATAATACCGTTCCTGTACAAATCAAAATTGCATTGGGCATCGTATTATCCCTCATCGTCACACCCAACTTGCCAGCCGTATCCGACCTTGATCCCGTGTCGCTGAATGGCATTCTGGTACTAGGCCAACAACTCATCATTGGATTAGGAATGGGTTTCGTCATGCGCGTGGTCTTTTCTGCCATAGAAATGGCTGGCGAGGTTTCCGGCCTCACCATGGGCCTGGGCTTTGCCACCTTTTTTGATCCCCAGACGCAGGGGCGATCTTCAGCCATTGCACAATTTCTGGTGCTGACCTCGACCTTGCTGATGTTGACGCTGAATGTACATCTGACCATGCTGGCTGCTTTGGTAGAGAGTTTCCAGACCATACCGATTTCCACCTCATTCCAAACCGGTCTGAATTACCAAAAACTGGCGATCTGGGGAGAGCAAATTTTCAGCGTAGGCATGCATTTATCCTTGCCCATCGTCGCCGCTCTGCTGGTCACCAACGTTGCATTGGGTATATTGACACGCGCCGCGCCGCAATTGAATTTGTTTGGCATAGGCTTTCCCATTACCATAGGTACAGGTTTTTTAATGCTGGCGCTGATCATGCCTTACCTGTTGCTGCCCCTGCAAAACCTGTTCCAGAGTGGCATAGAGATGATACAGTCGCTAGGCCAAACCGCCCCCTTGCTTACGCCACCTCACAAGTGAGTCATGCGAAAACAGTCCTACACTTTTGATGCAAGGCTATATAGCGTGGAACAGATACGCGCTATAGAAGACCAGGCGCTAGCCCATCAAAGCGATATCAGCCTGATGCAAAAAGCTGGATTGGCAGTAGTACAACTGGCGATCCAGATAATAGCCGGGGATCAGCAGACACCCATACTGGTGCTGGCAGGCCCGGGCAATAATGGTGGCGATGCTTACCAGGCTGGCTATCAACTATCAAAGCAGGGATATACAGTCACTTGCATCCAATGTGGTCAAACTGAAGGCTATCCTGAAGATGCACAAGCAGCCCTGGCAAAAGCAAAGACTGCGAACCTGTTATTTCTGGATATTGACACGCTCTTTGCGGAACCCGTGCAAAATTGGGGACTGGTCATTGATGGCCTATTTGGCATAGGATTGAAGCGCGCTCCTGAAGGTGAGATCGCCAGCTTGATAGAGTTCATCAACCAGTTCACGCATGAAAAAAACATACCGGTGTTGGCGATAGATCTTCCCAGTGGTCTGCATGCAGATACGGGGCAGCCTGTCAGTCCTGATGCTGCCATCATTCAAGCGAGCCATACCATCACCTTTATTGCGAACAAACCCGGCTTGCATACTGCATCCGGCAAGGATTTTGCTGGCAAGGTCAGCGTCAACAAGCTGGATATTCCTGAAGATTTTTTCCCCGCATGCCATAGCCATCTGAACGAACGTGCTTCCCTGCTATCAGCGCTAGCGCCGCGCAAGCAAAATAGTCACAAGGGCAGCTTTGGCGATGTCATTGTACTTGGCGGTGCCAGGAGCATGGCTGGGGCGGCCATACTCGCCGCAAGGGCCGCCCAGTTTTCAGGGGCTGGAAGAGTGTATTGCAGCATGCTGGCAGAAGCACCTGTCTATGATAGCCTGCACCCTGAAATCATGTTTCGTCTGGCTGAGGACATCAATATGGTAGATGCCTGCGTAATCATAGGCCCAGGACTGGGTACGTCAGCCAGGGCGCATGCATTACTGAGCACAGCACTGCAAACTGCCAGGGCACTGGTCATTGATGCAGATGCCCTGAACCTGATGGCAGCGGATAAAGCACTGCAGAAATTATTGAACGCCAGAAGTGGTCCATGTATCATCACTCCGCACCCATTGGAAGCCGCCCGCTTACTCAATAAAAAAGTCAGCGATATTCAAAATAATCGCCTGCAGGCCGCTCACGAACTGGCACAGCAATATCATGCTCTTGTCATACTCAAGGGCTCAGGCAGTGTGATATGTGACCCCGATGGGAATTTACTCATCAATACGACAGGCAACCCTGCCTTGGCCAGCGGAGGTACTGGGGACGTACTGGCAGGCGTCGCAGGCGCTTTATTGGCACAAGCCTGCACAGCCATGGATGCGGCCCGGATTGCAGCCTGGGTACATGGTCAGGCTGCTGATGAACTGGTAGCCAGTGGGACAGGACCAATAGGATTGACGGCCAGTGAACTTCTACCCGTGATCAGGGCCAATATCAATAGATTTGCCTATTTGTCTTGAGTGTAAGGCTCAATCAACCAGGCTATTGATTTGCTCAGTGTTCAGTTTTTCTGCCTGCGACGCAGCATCACAAACAATACCAGCATGTGCCAGGGCGATTGATAACTTCTCTATCTGCTCTTGCTGTGCAGCAGCATGGTCTATCAACTTATGCAAAACTTTGGAAATCGGATCATCACTGTTTTGCGTCACGCCATAAGCCGTAAACAAATGCGCAGTTTCTGAATCTGCCGATGCAACTTCTTTTTTGATGACGTGGGCAGGATTACCAACTGCTGTGCCGCCAGCAGGAACAGGCTTGAGCACTACAGAGTTAGACCCTATCTTGGCACCAGCGCCTATGGTAAAACCACCCAACACCTTGGCACCTGCACCAACGATAACACCGGCTTCAAGAGTAGGATGGCGTTTTGCACCGCGCGACAAGGATGTCCCACCCAAGGTCACGCCCTGGTAGATCGTGCAGTCGTCACCGATTTCTGCTGTTTCACCAATAACCACACCAAAACCGTGGTCTATAAATACTCTGCGACCTATGGTTGCACCAGGGTGGATTTCTATACCGGTCAGTACACGGGCTATATGGGAGATGAAGCGGCCCAGCCATTTCAAACCACGCTCCCAGCACCATTGTGCCCAGGCATGCATGAGGATAGCCTGAAAGCCAGGATAACAAGTGACCACCTCCCAGGCATTGCGGGCGGCAGGGTCTTTCTTGATAATACTGGCGATATCTTCTCTCAGGCGGTCAAACATGAAATTTATAGTGTTATAACGGGAGGGAATAAGATAGTAGCGTATTTCTGAAAAAGCTGCGTCCGCTGTCCAAAATCACCGGGCAGCAGACGCTACAGGCTTACAGACGCTGGCGACGGGCTTCGTACAGACAGACACCTGAGGCCACGGAGACATTCAGGCTTTCTACAGAACCGAACATGGGGACACTGACCAGCATATCGCAGGTTTCACGCGTCAGGCGACGCATGCCCTCACCTTCCGAACCCATGACGATGGCGCAACCAACTTTGAAATCAACATCATAGATATTTTTTTCGACTTCATCTGTAGTGCCAACCAACCAGATATCACGATCTTTCAATTCACGCAGAGTACGCGCCAGGTTAGTCACGGTGATATAAGGCACAGTTTCAGCAGCACCGCTGGCTACCTTGGCGGCAGTAGCATTCAAACCTACAGCCCTGTCTTTAGGCGCGATTACCGCATGCGCTCCAGCCCCGTCAGCCACACGCAGGCAGGCACCCAGATTATGCGGGTCGGTAATACCATCGAGCACCAGCAACAAAGGTGGGCCATCGATCGCATCCAGCAATTCATCGAGATTGCGTGCCAATGACAACTCACTCGCCTTGGCAACGACGCCCTGGTGACGGCGAGTACCGACGATATTGCTCAGGCGCTGGTCATCTGCCGGAATGATGCGCACACCGGCAGCTTTTGCTGCTTGCAGCAAGTCTTTCATGCGACCATCAACGCGGGAAGAATCCACATAGATTTCCTCTACAGAGGAAGCCTCATGACGGATCCGCGAGGTCACCGCATGGAAACCAAAAATCATTTTACTTTTCATTTCATTCTTTTCTTTACATGCTTTTTCTTTGAGATACTAACGTCTTTTCTTTGCTGACTTACCGCTAACAGTAGCCGTCTTCTTCTTTCCACTAGCAGCTGCGGGAGCAGATTTCTGACGACGCCCACCAGAAAAACCTTCTTCTTTTACTTTTTTAGCCGATGTTATCTTGCCAGACCTGGTACGGCTCGCAACGACTTTGTCTTCGGGCACAAGCGCTGCTTTTTTTGCAGTTGCTGCACCCTTGCGATTTTTCTCATTCGAAGCTGTTACACGGCTATCATTAACTCCGGCAGAACGTGCTGATGCAGGATGGACTATCGCCAGATCTATCTTTCGAGCGTCTAGGTCTACGCGGCTGACTTGCACCGTGACTTTGTCTGTTAACTGATACCGTTTGCCAGTACGTTCACCGCGCAGCTCATGACGCGCCTCGTCATACTGGAAGTAATCAGCACCCAACTCGGTCACATGCACCAGGCCTTCAATGAAAATCTCATCAAGCTGGACAAAGATACCAAACTGGGTGACGCCAGTAATCATGCCAGTGAATTCTTCACCTATCTTGTTACGGATAAAGTAGCACTTGAGCCAGGCTTCAACATCGCGCGAAGCTTCGTCAGCACGGCGCTCATTGGCAGAACAGTGAACACCCAGCGCATCCCAGATGGTTTGCTCTCTCTCTTCTTTCTGCTTGCCTGCTGCCTTGTCAGCGATCTGCTGTTTCCTGGCGGCGTTTGATACGGAGGTATTGAGCTGACTAAGATCAATACCTTTAGGTTCGTATTTACGTCCCAGCAAAATCGCCTTGATAGCTCTGTGCGTCAGCAAATCAGGGTAGCGGCGTATCGGGCTGGTGAAGTGGGCATAGGCATCATAAGACAGGCCGAAGTGGCCGATATTGTCTGGGCTATACACAGCCTGTTGCATGGAGCGCAGCAACATGGTTTGCAACAAGGGCGCATCTGGCCGACCTTTGATTTTATTCATCAGCTCGGCATAATCCGATGCCGAAGGCTTATCGCCACCGCTGAGGAACAGGCCTACCTGCTTCAGGAAATTTCTGACCTGCGTCAGCTTCTCCTTGGTCGGGCCAGCATGAATACGATAAGTGCCAGGATGCTTATAGGTTTCCAGCAAATTCGCAGCACAGACATTGGCTGCCAGCATGCATTCTTCTATCAGCTTGTGCGCATCATTGCGCGTGCGTGGCAGGATTTTTTCTATCTTGCCTGATGGATTGCAAACAATATAGGTTTCAGTCGTTTCAAAATCGATGGCACCGCGTGCATGGCGGGCTTTCAACAAAGACTGGAAGACTTCATACAGATGTAAAAGATGCGGCACCAGGGTCAGGCGCTTGGCAGCCTCAGGCCCCTTGGTATTACCTAGTATGGCTGCCACTTCGGTATACGTGAAGCGTGCAGCAGAGTGGATGACTGCAGGATAGAACTGATAAGCCGTGACCTCACCATCCTGGGTAATCACCATATCGCAGACCAGGGTCAGGCGATCAACATCAGGATTCAATGAGCACAGACCATTCGACAAACGCTCTGGCAGCATCGGTATGACCCGGCGCGGAAAGTATACCGAGGTGCTGCGCAACAAGGCTTCTTCATCCAACACGTCGTTGGGGCTAACGTAGTGACTGACATCGGCAATCGCGACGATGAGCCTGTGGCCCTTGCTGCGGCCTATCTTGACTGGCTCACAGTAAACCGCATCATCAAAATCACGGGCATCTTCGCCATCGATAGTCACCAGTGGAATATCGCGCAGATCGACGCGGTCAGCCAGATCACTCTCCCTGACTTCTGACGGCAATTTGGCTGCCGCTTTTTTGACAGCTTCAGAAAATTCATGTGGCACGCCAAATTTTCTGACAGCGATTTCGATTTCCATACCTGGGTCATCAACATCACCCAGTATTTCAACGATCTTGCCTACCGGTTGCGCATAGCGGGTAGGCTGCTCAGTCAGCTCCACACTTACCACCTGCCCAGCCTTGGCTTTGCCTGGTGCGCCCGTCAGCAAGATATCCTGGCTGAATCGTTTGTCTTCAGGCGCAACTATCCAGACGCCGTTTTCATTTAACAGGCGGCCTAGCACATGGGTATTGGCTCTATCAAGTATTTCAAGTATGCCACCTTCAAGGCGACCACGCCTGTCAGTACCGACGACACGTGCCATGACACGGTCACCATGTAAGACCTTTTGCATTTCGCGTTCAGGCAAGAACAGATCTTCACTGCCATCATCAGGTATCAGGAAACCATAGCCTTCGCGATGACTGCTGACTTTACCGCTGATGAAATTATCGTGATTGGCGATGGAATAACTTCCACCTTTATCTACTTTGACTTGGCCATCTCTTTCCATCGCGCTTAAACGTCGTGTCATGCCATCTAACTCCTCAGGTTTCACTGACAGTGCCTCTGCAATCGCAGTAGCTGTCATTTTTGCCGTGTTAGTACGTAGAACACCCAGTATCTCTTCGCGACTGGGGATGGGGTATAAATGCTTGTTCAAATTTTGTATTTTTTCTTAAAAAAGTTAATTTGGCTCACGCCAAAATCTCATCAGGCCATAGTTTACTGTAGCAAACCTCTTTCGCCTAACAATTCTTGTATTGCTCAAGTAGCTCATCTTGACAAATGCCTGGAATAATTTATAATGTTGTTCTCCGTTGCCCACGTGGCGGAATTGGTAGACGCGCATGGTTCAGGTCCATGTGCCTTCGGGTGTGGGGGTTCGAGTCCCTCCGTGGGCACCAAAATTTGAGAGCCCGCTGATGAAAATCAGCGGGCTTTTTCAATTTCACTTCGAATTCCACATTCGGCGCATTCAGCTGTGCAAGTATAAGCAAGAAACCCCCTCCCCCTGCATTCCCCAACCATGATGTCGCTAACTTTTCTGCGGCCAACACCTTCACGTAAAATTTTCTCCAAAATATTTCCCCAAAGCCAGTCAAATACCCTATAATTACGCCTTCCGTTGCCCACGTGGCGGAATTGGTAGACGCGCATGGTTCAGGTCCATGTGCCTTCGGGTGTGGGGGTTCGAGTCCCTCCGTGGGCACCACAAATTTGAGAGCCCGCTGATGAAAATCAGCGGGCTTTTTCAATTCCCGCTCCAATCTATACAAATACGGCTCTTCATAACATCTCCCCACATTACTATCAGCATTCAAGCCAGGTTTGCACTGATCATGCCAGGGAGCTCCAAGAATACCTCGACAATCCAAACCGGCAGCACAGATAACACTTACGTTGTACGCAAAAAAAAACGGAAGCAAATCGCTTCCGTTTTTTATACCAATTTATACAGCGCCCTTTTTCAACCAGGCATTCAGTTGATGCGGCCTGATGCTATCGTACTCTTCAAAAGGCTGATGTATCCAGGGATTGTTCGCCAGATAGTCCAGGCAATAGTCTGGCGCAATAGAAGAACATGCTTTATGCCAGATTACAGCTGATTTGACTTCCGTGACCGCAGGAAAATTCTCGCGCAGATGTACCAACACTTTTTCCAGTGTCACACCAGAATCAACCAAGTCATCCACTACCAGCACTTTGCCTTGCAAGGCGCCTTTGGTCATGGAAATATACTTTCCTATGTCCAGCGAACCCTGCACCGTGCCCGACTCTTCACGATATGAGCTGGTCGACAGAATCGCCAGCGGCACATCAAAAATTCTGGAGAAAATATCACCAGGACGCAAGCCGCCACGGGCAAGACACAAAACTTGATCAAACTTCCAGCCAGACTCATGCACCTTCAGTGCAAGCTGCTCGATGGAACGATGATAGGCTTCCCAGGAAACCCATAAGTCCTTGTCTGTAGATGCAGGCATATTCATATTTTTATTTTTCCTTCTTAGATAAACGGGTGCCTTAACACGATGGTTTCTTCGCGATCTGGTCCGGTAGAGACCATATCGACAGGAACACCAACCAGTTCCTGAATACGCATGATGTAATTACGGGCATTGACTGGCAGAGCATCCATGCTTTGCGCACCAACGGTAGTCTCAGACCAACCTGGCATTTCTTCATAAATGGCTTCGCAGCGTGCAGCTTCTTCAGCACCAACGGGGAAGATATCCACGACTTTGCCATCTACCTTATAACCGGTACACAGCTTCAACGTTTCCAGACCGTCCAGCACATCGAGCTTGGTCAGACACATACCTGACACGCCATTGATTTGCACAGAACGCTTCAACAAGGCCGCATCAAACCAGCCGCAACGACGGGCGCGACCAGTGACCGTACCAAACTCATGGCCAACGCTGGCCAGGTGCTTACCCACACCAGCATCTGTTGGCAGTTCAGACGGGAATGGACCAGAGCCCACGCGCGTCGTGTACGCCTTGGTGATACCGAGGATGTAGTGCAACATATTAGGGCCAACACCAGAACCTGCCGCAGCGTTGCCGGCGACACAATTGCTCGACGTCACAAAAGGATAAGTACCATGATCAACGTCCAGCAAACTACCCTGTGCACCTTCAAACAAGAGGCTGGCACCAGCTTTATGTGCCGCATACAAAGCACTGGAAACGTCAGCCACCATAGGGCGGATACGCGGCACATTGGCCAGCGTGTCATCCAGTGTTTTTTGGAATTCGACTGCTGGTGCCTTGAGGTAATTGGTCAGCACAAAATTGTGGTAGTCCAGATTATCACGCAGTTTTTCAGCGAAGCGTTCTTCATTCAGCAAATCAGCTACGCGTATGGCACGGCGCGCAACTTTATCTTCATAGGCCGGGCCTATGCCTTTGCCGGTAGTACCAATCTTGGCAGCACCGCGAGCCACTTCTCGGGCAGCGTCGAGTGCTGTGTGATACGGCAGAATGACCGGGCAAGCTTCTGAAATTTTGAGGCGGGAAGCGACTTCAACGCCATTTGCCTGCAGCTTGTCGATTTCACGCAAGAGATCCGGCACGGACAAGACTACACCATTACCGATATAGCAAGCCGTACCAGCACGCATGATGCCTGAAGGAATCAGTTGCAAGGCTGTCTTTTGACCGCCAATAACCAGAGTATGACCGGCATTATGACCACCTTGAAAACGCACGACGCCCTGGGCGTGGTCCGTCAGCCAGTCAACAATTTTTCCTTTGCCCTCATCGCCCCACTGGGTGCCGATTACGACTACGTTTTTTGCAATTTTAGTTTGTGTCATCACTCAACCTACATTTTGAAGAATCCATTTACCAGCATCGAAAATGAGTGCGCGATTGCAGTCAAATTCGTCTTGTTCGTTCTCGTGCCCTGGCAGGCTTTGAATCACGATCTCGCCCTCGCCACGCAATGCAGAGATTTTTTCGCGCAATACCGGATCACTACCCCAGGGAGCACGGATCGCCCCTTTTCTCTCTGCTATTGGCAGCAGACGTGCCAATTCGCGCAAATCCAGGGAAAAACCTGTCGCCGGGCGCGAACGTCCAAAAGCCTCACCCACATGATCATAGCGGCCGCCACGCGCCACCGCATTTGGCAAACCAGGAACAAATACATTGAACATTACCCCACTATGATAGTGGTAGCCGCGCAAATCTGCGAGGTCTATCGTGACATGAGCCGTACCTGTCAAACTCACCAGATGCTCAAGTTCATCCAGCGCTGTCTTTATACCTGCAAAGGCAGGCAAGACGGAACGTGCTTTTTGAATAACAGAAATATCACCGTATAAACCAGGCAAGACCATGAGCGCAGCACGCACTTCAGGCGAGAAATCCTGGCTAAGCTTATCTATGCTGGGCAGATCTTTCGCCTCCAACAAAGCATACAGAGTATTTTCCTGGGCTTTTGCCAATGGATCGGCAGCCAGCAAGGCCCTTAATACGCCAACGTGACTAAGATCCAGACGTACATCTGCCACATGCACCAAGGCCATGCAGGCCAATACCAGCTCCTGGATTTCTGCATCTGCTTCCAGACCAGCATGTCCATAGATCTCAGCCCCAATTTGCAAAGGTTCACGAGTCGCATGCAAACCGGATGGTTTGGTGTGCAAAACACTGCCGGCATAGCAAAGACGGGTCACTGTATGCCGATTGAGCAAATGCGCATCAATACGTGCAACCTGCGTAGTCATATCAGCACGCAAGCCCATGGTACGACCTGAGATCTGATCCACCAGTTTGAAAGTACGCAAATCCATGTCTTGCCCGGCGCCGGACAACAGGGACTCTATGTATTCCAGCATAGGAGGCATGACCAGCTCATAGCCGTACAATCTGAAATTGTCCAGCAGTACACGGCGCAACTCTTCTATCTTGCGCGCCTCAGATGGCAGGATGTCGGCAATATTTTCAGGTAAAAGCCAATTTGGCATGAAGAACAATCAAAAAAAACAAGAAATTGGTTTAGTCTATCCGACAAACAGCGATCTGCACAAAAATTGTGCAGATCGCTGTTTGTCACTACTATCACTAGATATCGTGGAGTATTACTATTATTTGGTCTTTACTGCAGGAGTATTACCCCCTACTGAAGACGGGCCCTTAAAATATTTAAAGAATTCAGAATTAGGGTCTACCACTAAAACATCATTTTTCGTCTTGAAGGAAGCAGTATACGCTTCCAGGCTACGATAGAACTTATAAAATTCAGGATTTTGGCTAAAAGCCTGCGCGTAGATTTGCGATGCCTCAGCATCACCTGCCCCACGTAATTTTTGTGCTTCACGATTAGCTTCAGCCATAATCACCAATCTTTGCTTGTCAGCATCTGCACTGATCTCCACCTTTTCTGCAGTGCCTGTAGAGCGCAAACCATTTGCTTCGCGATTACGCTCCGCCTTCATACGCTCATAAACCGAATTATTGGTTTGTTCAGCATAATCAACACGTTTGAGGCGGACATCAACAATTTCCACGCCTATATGCTTGGTTTCGTCCGATACCTTCTTCTTGATCGCGTCCATGACCTTGCCGCGCTGTGTAGAAATCACTTCACCTACTTTGCGCTTGGTGATTTCATCATTCAAGGCAGATTTGATGATTTGTGACATTCTATCCTGCGCCCTGCGCTCTTCGCCATTAAAACTGACAAAGTACAAACGCGGATCCCTGATGCGCCATTTCACGTAAGAATCAACCAGGATGTTCTTCTTTTCAGAAGTGACAAAACGGTCCGCCGAATTGGTATCTATGGTCAAAATACGTTTATCTAAAAACAAGACATTTTGAAATGGTGGTGGCAATTTGAAATGCAAGCCAGGCTCACTAATCACAGATTTGACTTCGCCCAATGCAAACACGATGGCATGGGAACGCTGGTCAACTACAAAAATAGTCGAGTAAGCCAGCAAAATTGCTGCACATACGGCGATGATGAAAGTGCCTATCTTATTCATTATCGACCCTCCCTTTCACGCACATCACGATTATCTTTCGATCTTCCATCCTTACCATAACGCATTTCCACAGTTGGAATCTGATCCGGTGCTGCCACAACAGTAGGGGCTACCGCGGTGACTGGCTTGCCTGCACTTTGATCAGCCTGATTAATCAACTTATCCAAGGGCAAATAAATCATATTGTTACCAGACTTGTTGTCTACCATCACTTTGGTGGTGCTGGAGAATATCTGTTGCATAGCTTCCATATACAACCTGTCGCGGGTAATTGCTGGTGCTTTTTGGTACTCAGCGAGGACTTGCTGAAAACGAGAGGCATTACCCTGCGCAGTAGCGACCACACTGGCTTTATAGCCCTCTGCTTCCTTGATCATGACCGAAGCTTCGCCACGTGCCCTGGGTATTACATCGTTGGCATAGGCTATACCCTCATTCTTGAGCCGCTCTTTATCCTGTTTGGCCTTTTGCGCCTCTTCAAAAACCGCCTGTACTTGCTCCGGGGCTTGAACATTTTGCATGGTCACTTGCGCAATCTGCACACCTGAACTGTAGGCATCCAGGATTTTTTGCATGCCAGCATTCACATCCAGCGCTATCTTTTCGCGCCCCTCATACAACACAAAATCCATAGTGCTTTTGCCGACGATCTCACGCACAACTGTTTCAGCGACCTGGCGTATCATTTCTTCCTGATCGCGATTGTTATACAACCAGTCAGCAGCATTATTTAATTTATATTGAACAGCAAACTGAATGTCGACGATATTTTCATCATCTGTCAACATCAGGGAATCCCGTTCCTTGGAGCCTTTTTTGTAGCCTATCTCTACTGTCCGGACTTGAGACAAATTCACTATCTCATGTCCTTGCACTGGGTATGGCCAACGCCAGTTCAAACCTGCCGAGGTCTGGTGACTGAATTTGCCAAACGTAGTAATAACCGCGGTTTGACCTTCTTGCACTATGAAGAAACCAGACGACAACCAGATCAGGGTTATGATGGCAATAATCAGCGATGCACCTATCCTGGCACTGGAAGAGTCTGGTGAAAAACCGCCTCCATTGTCACCGTTGCCGTTTTGGCCCAGTAAGCGACCAAGTTTCTGAACAAAATCTTTCCACAACTGATCAAGATCAGGCGGGCCCTCAGGGGGTTTTTTATTATCAGGCTTATTATTATTTTGGTTATTATTTTGCGAACCACGTCCCCATTGCGGGTCATTTATGGACATGGCCAAACCAATTTTTTTGAGAAGTGAAACAAGCATTCTGTCGCTATCCAATGAATAGTGGGTTGGACTACTGAAGATCAAAGCGGGCATCAATCGCTTCCGGAATTGCCGCTTGCGCAATGCCAGCCGTTTTTGCCAATGCGAATTCTGCTACGGAATCGCGTAACAAACCTATACCTGCTCCGGTACGAGCACTCAAAAAAACCCTTTGGATTTTATCACACTCATCCACCTCGACTGAAGGTTCCAAGCCTGCCAGGTCTATCTTATTCCATACCAATAACTGTGGAATATGATCTGCTCCGATTTCCTTTAGTACATGATTGACTTGCTGTATCTGATCAAAACGCACCGGACTATTGGCATCCACCACATGCAACAACAAATCTGCATGTATGGTTTCTTCCAGGGTTGCCCTGAACGCAGCAACCAGTTGATGCGGCAATTCACGAATAAAACCTACAGTATCCGAGATCACCACATTACCCGCATCGCCCAGATACAGGCGACGCGAGGTCGTATCAAGCGTGGCAAACAATTGATCTGCGGCATATGCACCCGCTTTGGTCAAAGTATTAAATAAACTGGATTTGCCAGCATTGGTGTAACCAACCAGAGAAACCGACAAAGTATTGCTGCGCCCCCGAGAACGCCTTTGAGTCTCCCGTTGCTTGTGCAATTTCTCCAGCTTTTGTTTGAGCATTTTTACGCGCTCACCCAGCAAGCGACGATCAGTTTCCAGCTGCGTCTCGCCCGGACCACGCAAACCTATACCGCCCTTTTGACGCTCCAGGTGAGTCCAGCCACGTATCAAGCGCGTAGCCAAATGCTGCAATTGCGCCAATTCAACTTGCACCTTACCCTCATGACTGTGTGCTCGCTGGGCAAAAATATCCAATATCAGACTGGTTCTATCGACCACCCTGACTTTTAAGTGGCGCTCAAGATTTCTTTGCTGCGCCGGAGAAAGTGCATGATTAAATATGACGATTTCCAGCGCATCATCTGTTACCGCATGTGCAATCTCATCCGCCTTGCCACTACCAACAAAAAAGGCAGCATCAGGACTGGATCGCTTGCAGGTGATGGTTGTAACAGGCTCTGCTCCCGCAGATTGCGAGAGCAAAGATAATTCTTCCAGACTAGCGGCAAAGTCGTCCTTGCCGAAATCAACACCGACCAAAGCGGCGCGCATAGACGACTTCTTTAATTCAGCACTCAAAAATTACTCAGCCTCAGTCTCAGTGTTGATGCTTACTGCACGTGCTGGAACGACAGTGGAAATTGCATGCTTATATACCATTTGTGTCACGGTATTGCGCAGCAAAACCACATATTGATCAAAAGATTCAATATGTCCTTGTAACTTGATGCCGTTAACCAGATAAATCGATACAGGAATATGTTCCTTACGCAATGCGTTCAGAAATGGGTCTTGTAATAATTGCCCTTTATTGCTCATAACAGCTCCATTGTGTTGTTGTGATTAGGAGTTGGGGACTACTTATCAAAATACAAGTATTCCCAGAAGTTGATTACGAAGTAATGTAATCTATTTTCACTTTAATTGCATATCTCTTGCTTAAATTTCACCGCAAAAGGAAATGAATTATTTATTTTTTTACAATTTGATACTTGCTTGCGCACTTACTTGGAAGACTTGTCGAAAGGATTCTTGCCGGAACGCATCTCTATTCTGAGAGGAGTTCCTGTTAGCGAGAAAGTCTCACGGAAATGCTTCTCCAGATACCGCTTGTAGACATCCCCCACGGCTTCCAGCGCATTACCGTGGATAACAATAATAGGTGGATTTTGTCCACCTTGGTGGGCATAACGCAGCTTGGGACGTATTGAGCCCTTGCGCTTGGGTTGCTGATGTTCCACAGCCTCAATCAAAGCACGTGTCAGTTTTGGCGTCGATAAATTCACCATGGCTGCAGCATAAGCCGCATCGATGGATTTCATCAAAGGAGCAATACCTGTTGATTTCAGTGCCGAGATGAAATGGAATTTGGCGAAAGTCAGGAAATTCAACTTGCGCTCTATATCCAGCTTGATTTCATCACGCCTGTCGCTTTGCAAGCCATCCCATTTATTCACACCGACCACAAGGGCACGGCCTGACTCCAGAATAAAGCCAGCGATATGCGCATCTTGCTCAGAAATATCTTGCTGGGCATCCAGCAACAGCAACACGACGTTTGCCTCAGAGACTGACTGCAAGGTTTTAACTACGGAAAATTTTTCAATTGCCTCAAATACCTTGCCACGACGGCGAATACCGGCAGTATCGATCAGGGAATAATGAACCCCGTCACGCTCAAATGGTATTTCTATGGAATCGCGGGTAGTACCGGGCATATCAAAGGCAATCACCCTTTCTTCACCCAGCAAGGTATTCACTAAAGTCGACTTGCCGACGTTAGGACGGCCAACAATCGCAATCTTGATGCCACGAACATTCGACTCTGGCTCTTCGGCTTCTGGTGGACGTTGGGCGAAGGCAATGTCGACCATTTCCTCGACCAGATCAGCCACACCATCACCGTGAGCCGCAGAGATCACATAAGGATCACCCAGACCCAGCTCGTAAAAATCTGCGGTGACTGAGGTGTACTTCATACCCTCAGCCTTGTTGACGACCAGCATGACGGAACGACCTGATTTACGCAGGAAGTCTGTAATGGTCTTGTCATGGGGAGTCAGGCCTTGACGACCATCGACGATAAATACAACAACATCTGCCTCAGCCACAGCCTGCTTGGTCTGTTTGGCCATTTCATGCATGATGCCTTCTTTGGCGACGGGCTCAAAACCGCCCGTATCAATCACCAGAAAAGGACGTTCACCAACACGGCCTTCGCCGTAATGCCTGTCCCTGGTCAAGCCAGGTAAATCTGCGACCAAAGCGTCGCGTGAACGGGTGAGCCGATTGAACAGCGTGGATTTGCCGACGTTAGGTCGGCCTATAAGTGCGATAACCGGCTTCATTATTATTACTCGGTTGCAAGAGCAACCACTGATCCTGATTTTGTTTGAACGATCAGTTTAGCATCGACCACTAAAGGCGCTGCTAAAATCTGACTACCATCGGTAGTAATACGTCCTATTAAAGAACCATCTTCCCGGGAAAGGAAGTGGACATAACCTGCGAAATCACCAACCGCTACCGCGCGATCGTATGAAACTGGTGCGGAAAGACGACGATAACTGAGTTTATCATTGCGCCAGGCACTGGCACCGCCATTACGTGCATAAGCATTGACTGCACCTGCCACATCTGCAGCAAAGACAAAACGTTCATCCACGCTGACACCTACTTCACTGGACAAAGCCTTGGCCCAGCGCAAAGCACCTGTGCTGGCATCAAAGCAAGCTACCCTGCCCTGATAGGAACTGGCGCAAATGTCGCCACCAAAGATGACTGGAGCACCAGATACATCAGCAACACGCTCCAATTCAGTCGCACCCTTAGGTTCACCAACCGTTGCTTCCCAACGCAATCCACCATTATTTAATGCCAGGGCAGACATGCGACCGCCAGGCAAAGCCACAATCGCTTGTTGCTCATTGAGCACAATGCCTGGAGCCAAACGCAAAGTCAAAGGTGGCAATGGGCGTTCCACCGACCATTTGCGTTCGCCAGTCGTCAAATCGTAGGCACTGACCTTGTTGTCTATACTGCGTACAACGACCAGGCCATGCCCTACTGCGGGCGCAGACAAAATTTCATTTGTGCTTTGCGCTTTCCAGCGCAGCTTGCCATCCAGATCAAAAGCCAGAACCTGCCCTTTTTCACCTGCAACGACAACCGATGTAGCATCCACGCCAACACCTGCAGTCAGACGCGAGCCAGCATTGATACGCCAGACTACACGGCCAGTTGCCACTTCTATACGTGCCAGCGTGCCATCGGCAGCAGCCACATACACATTTTGAGCATAGGCAGCAGGTGAAAATGCATAATTACCAGCAGTACCTATTGCCACAGTCCAGCTGGCCTTGATCGCCATTGTTGCCTTGACTTCAGTCAATACCGCAGGCTGGTTTTTTGCATCCGCTTTTGAAGAAAAAGGGTTCAGTGACGACAATGAAGAACAAGCAGTCAAAGCCAGAAAAGCAGATGACACAACGAGCAGCTTGGCAGAAAATTGCATAGATGATTCCCCTTATTTACTGACAACTTTAGTATCTGCCGTACCACCGATCACATCCAGCTTCATTTGCAAAGCCTGGCGACCTGGACTTTTTTCCAGCATCTTTTCCAAAGCTGCCTTATAAGCTGTACGTGCATCTTCGATCTTGTTCTGGGCAACATAAATATCACCCTTGGCATCAAGCACATCTGCTTCAAATTGCGCAGGGAAAGTGCCAGTCAATTGCTTCAGGCCATCTTCGTAGGCTTTTTCATCCAGCGCTATGCTGGCCAGACGTATTTTTGCCAGCGCGGTATATTCTTCTGCCTTGGTAGTATCGACTACCCATTGCAACTGGGCTTTAGCTGCCTTGAGATCATTAGCATCAAATGCACTTTTGGCGGCCAGCAAGGCAACCATGGGCGCATATGAAGTACCAGCAAACTTGCTTTTCAATTCATCAGCCTTGGCCTGCACCTTGGCATTGTCTTTGGTCGCAACAAATTTATTGGCTTCTTCATACAATTGCGAAGCCTGCACCGATTGCGTTGTTTGACGTGCTGTCCAAACCGTCCAGCCAGCATAAGCGGCAAGGATGATAATCAAACCCCAGGTTGCCAGATTGCCATATTTCTTCCAGATAGCCTTGAGGTTATCTAACTGCTCTTGTTCTTCTAAATCGTATGCCATAGCGTCTTCGTTTATCTATGTTATTAATATTACTAATAGGATCAATTTGGATTAATGGTGTACATGATGATGATTGGGGTCATCACAGCAATCTGCATCTGCACTACCGGCGATTTGATCAACCAGATAATCCACTGCCGTATCAAAAGGCACATTGACCTGATTGTTTTCAGCATCACCTGCACGCAACTCTTTGATACTGACCGTATTATTATTTGCCTCATCTTCGCCTATGATGACTGCATAGGCGGCACCACTGCCATCAGCTTTTTTCATTTGTGATTTGAAGCTACCCACACCATTAGCAGTTGCGCAATGTAACACAACATCCAGGCCAGCATCACGCAAACGCTCACTTAATACCATGGCTTGCATTTGTCCCTCAGCCCCTTGATGGACGAGATAGACATCACACATCGCAGGCTGGTGTACATCGCCATTGGCTTTCATTAATTCCAGCAAACGCTCTATACCCATGGCAAAACCACAAGCTGGCGTTGGCTTACCGCCAAAAATACCAAACAAGGCATCATAACGACCACCAGCACATACTGTGCCCTGTGAACCCAAGTCATCAGTCACCCATTCGAACACGGTGCGATTATAGTAATCAAGTCCACGCACCAGACGTGAGTTAATGGTGAATGGGATGCTATTGTGACGCAAAATCTTTTGCACGCCTTCAAAGTGAGCCAGAGATTCCGCTCCCAGGTAATCCAGCAATTTAGGCGCAGCATTGACCATTTCTTGCATGGCTGGATTTTTGGTATCCAGAATACGCAGAGGATTGGTCAACAGACGTCTTTTCGCCTCGGCATCAAGAATGTCGTGATGCTGCTCGAAATAAGCGATCAACGCAGCCTTATGTTGATTTCTTTCTTCTGCATCGCCTATGGAATTCAATTCCAGGCGCACATTCTGGAGACCCAGATCATCCCAGAAACGCTGGCACATCATGATCAGTTCCGCATCAATATCAGGACCAGTAAAGCCCAGCGCTTCAGCCCCAACCTGATGGAATTGGCGATAGCGACCACGCTGTGGTTTTTCATGACGGAACATGGGGCCGGTGTACCACAAACGCCTTGGACCATCATAAACAAGATTATGTTCAATTGCCGAACGCACCACACCCGCAGTACCTTCAGGGCGCAGGGTCAGCTTATCGCCATTCATGGAGTCTTCGAAAGAATACATTTCCTTTTCGACGACATCCGTCACCTCGCCCAAGCCACGCGCAAACAGATTGGTAGGCTCGACGATAGGTGTGCGAACTTGCTGAAAACCATAACTCTTCAATACGGACTGCACCGTATTTTCAAACAACTCCCAGAGTGGGGCGTCATCCGGTAATAGGTCATTCATCCCTTTCACACCGGCGATTTTTTCTGCTTTTTTAATTTCCGACATACTTGCGATCTGATTTAATTATTTATTACCCATGCACTGGGGCATAGTGACTCTTGACATATTCCAGCACGATATCCTGAAACTCTTCTGCAATACGATCACCACGCAAGGTGACGGCCTTGGCACCATCAATAAAAACAGGTGCTGATGGCGACTCACCCGTGCCAGGCAAACTGATACCAATATTGGCATGCTTGGATTCACCGGGGCCATTCACGATACAGCCCATGACGGCGACATTCATATTTTCGACACCTGGATATTCGGTTTTCCATATCGGCATCTGATTGCGCAGGAAACTTTGTATGTCGTCAGCCAATTCCTGGAATACAGTAGAAGTAGTTCTGCCGCAACCTGGGCAAGCAATGACCATGGGTGTAAATTTCCGCAAGCCCATGGTTTGCAAAATTTCTTGCCCAACAATGACTTCCCGGCAGCGATCGCCGCCGGGTTCTGGCGTCAGGGAAATGCGTATGGTGTCGCCTATGCCTTCTTGCATCAGCACGGACAATGCCGCCGTTGAAGCGACGATGCCTTTACTACCCATGCCAGCCTCGGTCAGACCCAAATGCAAGGGATAATCGCAACGTGCTGCCAACTCACGATACACCGAGATCAAATCCTGCACACCTGATACCTTACAGGACAGGATGATCTTGTCGCCCGCAAGACCCAACTCTTCAGCCTTTTGCGCACTTTCTATGGCAGAGGTGATCAGAGCCTGGTACATGACCGCCTGCACACTCCAGGGTGTTGCGCGCTTGGCATTATCATCCATGATACGTGCCAGCAAAGCCTGATCCAGACTGCCCCAGTTAACACCTATGCGCACCGGCTTATCGTAGCGGCACGCCATTTCTATCATCTGGGCGAACTGGGTATCGCGCTTGGCACCCTGCCCTACATTACCAGGGTTGATTCTGTACTTGGATAAAGCTTTGGCGCACTCAGGAAAATCATTTAACAAGGTATGGCCGTTATAATGAAAATCACCTACCAGCGGCACATCAATATCCATGCGATCGAGCTGCTCACGTATCGCTGGCACTGCCGCTGCTGCCTCGGCATTATTGACCGTAATACGCACCAGCTCAGAACCTGCCCTGGCCAATTCCTTGATCTGTATAGCCGTACCTATGACATCAGCAGTATCGGTGTTCGTCATGGATTGCACGACGACAGGCGCACCGCCACCGACGATGACTTCACGATTACGATAAACCACCTTGGCAGAACGGGATGCACGTCTAAGCTGGGGACCAGAACCAATTTCTGATAAAAAATCTGTCATCTTTACTTCACATTCAAATTAATGACATTACTATCCTTGCCTGGCGCGATCCCCAGGGATTTGCCACGCAACCAGCCATCCACACCAGCGGCATTGCCAATTCTGAGTTGCAATGCATCTTTCATATCAAATACTTCTTCCGTACCTGCCTTGGCGAGATGGGATGTCACAACACCGCCATTTTCGCGCTTGACCTGTATCCAGGAATCTTGCCTGAATTTCAATTTCAATTGATTATTGCCCGCATCAACAACAGCTGGTGCAACAGTCACCAATGGTGTCGAATTAGGCGTGGCATTTGCTGTTGTATTAGTCGTCGCATTTATTGTGTTTGGTAATGCAACAGCAGCGCTGGATGTCACCGACTCTTCCTCATTCAACTTAGGCGGGTTGACAATCGGTTCTTGAGCCTCTGGCTTACTGGCATTGACGGTTGCCAATACCGTTGGCAATGCAGGCACCAGCGATTTTTCAGCAGCAGAACTTGGTGCTGGATCTATATTTTCCTGCACTTTCTCTGGCACAGTCTCCACTACCTTTCTGGAAGGCTGCGAAGAAAACAAATTCTTGAAATAGTCGTTATGCTCCAACTTTTGCACGCCAACGAAAATCAGCGCAAACACCGCCAGCAAACCGGCACCGATCAGGTATTTCTTGTTGTTATTATCTTGTCGTCCCAAGAAGGGTGTACGCGACTCCATGAATGGCGTCGCCAGGGTTGGGCGCAAATCAGCATCCAGCCCTGCCAACCCAAATTCTGCGGGCAGGCATTTAATCACGGGGGCAGGATCAAGCTTGAGCAATTTCGCATAGGAGCGCACAAAACCGCGCACGATCACCATTTTTGGCAAATCTTCGAACTGATTATTTTCAAGTGCGACAATTTGCCGTTGAGATAATTTGAGTTGATCAGCAACCTGTTGCAAACTCAGCCCCATTTGAATACGGGCAGCAGATAATTGTGAACCTGCCGTCTGCACTACAGACAACACAGTTTTGTTCTCAGGCACCTCCGAGGACAAGGGTTCAACAGGTAAATTCGCTCCCGCTTCACTCATCAAACACTCCACGTTGATACTGAGAAAATTCCTTAGAATTTGGATGGCGACGGCGCAACTGAGTACCAAGACTATTCACCGCAGCCTCATCGCCAAGCTTTTTTTCTATCTTTATGGCCAGCCATAATACATCCGCAGCCAGAACATCAAACTTCAGAACACGGCCAATATAGAATTTTGCCTGACTATATTCACGGCGATCATAAAGTACTTTTGCAAGATTGGCATTTACCGATGGATTACCAGGATTCGAACGCAAGCCTTGCATGAAATAATTCTCAGCAGCAACCGCATCCTTCATGCGCAAACTACACAAACCTGCTGCATTCAGCGCTTTGTCCAGCGAAGCATAATTGGGATCTTTGATGGCCTTATCCAGATAAACCAGCCCCTGTTTTTCGCGACCATTCAAGCATAAAAACCAGCCGTAGTTGTTTCCTATTTCATTATTACCAGGCGCTAATTTCAATGCATGCAAGAAATTATCTTCAGCCAACTGCTTTTCACCCATATCCATGAAAATCAGTGCACGCAAACTATAGGCATCGACCAAATCCGGCGCAATCAACAAAGCATTGCGAATTTCTTCCAGAGCAACCTTTTGCTGCCCCTGCTGATAATAGCCAACTGCCAGTTGCATGCGTATGCCTGCGCGCTTTTGCGTATCCTGCTTTTCAGCAGAAACGTTTTCCTCTGGCCTGTCGCCCTCCAAGCGCCTGGATGCACATGCAGACAAGGTCAATGCCAGCATCAGCAGTATGCCTTGCAAAAAATATTGCCGCATTTGAGAAATTTTCACTGAGTGATCTCCACGATCTTGCCAAAATTTTCGCCAAACTTCTTTTGATATTCCGCCATTTTTTGCATGCGCTCTTGCACACGTGTTCTGTCTTGCACTTCACCAGCCAATTGACCGCAAGCTGCATCTATATCATCACCACGAGTTTTCCGCGTGGTTGTCACCAAACCTGCATCCAGCAAAATCTGAGCAAAGGCTTTGATACGTGGATTGGCCGATCGCTTCAGACCTGACTCCGGGAAAGGATTAAAAGGAATCAGATTAAACTTGCACGGCACATCACGCACCAGCTCTATCAATTCCCGTGCATGCGCATCAGTGTCATTGACGCCATCGAGCATGCAATATTCAAATGTCACAAAGTCGCGCGGCGCAAACTCCAGATAGCGCTGGCAAGCTGCCATCAACTCTTTCAAGGGATGCTTCTTGTTCAATGGTATCAGGCTGTCACGCAAAGCATCATTCGATGCATGCAAGGACACCGCCAGTGCCACCGGACACTCCTGCGAAAGCTTGTCTATCATGGGGACAACACCACTGGTAGACAGCGTCACACGGCGACGCGATAAGCCATAAGCATTATCATCGAGCATGAGGCGCAAGGCAGTCACCGTTGGTTCAAAATTCAACAAAGGCTCACCCATACCCATCATAACCACATTGGTGATCTGACGCTCGCCTTTAGGGCCAGGGGCAATACCTTTGGTCTTGCGCAATTCAAATTCTGCCATCCAGAGCTGGCCTATGATTTCGCCTACGCTCAGGTTGCGGTTAAAACCCTGCTTGCCAGTAGAACAGAAACGGCAATTCACTGCACAGCCTGCCTGGGTAGAGATACACAGGGTTCCGCGGTTTTCTTCAGGGATAAAAACAGTTTCCACGGCATTACCCTGGCCGACATCGACCAGCCATTTTCTGGTGCCATCTGTGGAGGTATGGTCACTGATCACGGCGGGAGCGGCAATCATGGCTCGCGTTGCGAGCTTCTCGCGCAGGGATTTCGCGAGGTCTGTCATTTCATCAAATGAACTCGCACCAAACTGGTGTATCCAGCGTTGCAATTGTTTGGCACGAAACGGCTTCTCACCCAAGTCGCCGCAATACGCAACGAGCTGTGCTGGATCCAGATCCAATAAATTTGTGAGTACCGTCATGATCTTCTCTTTCGCACCTCATACAGCACCAGACTGCATGAGGTGTATATCTTAATTCTTTATTCTGTTACATGCAGACAAAGTCTGAATTAACGGGAATAAACGTTCAACGCTGGGAAGTAGTAAGCGATTTCCACAGCAGCTGTTTCTGGAGCATCAGAACCGTGAACAGCGTTTGCATCGATAGAGTCAGCGAAATCAGCGCGGATAGTACCGGCATCTGCTTTCTTAGGATCTGTCGCGCCCATCAGGTCACGGTTTTTCAAAATTGCGCCTTCGCCTTCCAGAACCTGGATCATCACTGGACCGGAGATCATGAAATCAACCAGATCCTTGAAGAAAGGACGTGCGCTGTGAACAGCGTAGAAACCCTCAGCTTCAGCGCGGGACAATTGCGCCATACGGGCAGCAACTACTTTCAGGCCAGCACCTTCAAAGCGACTGTAAATTTGACCGATGACGTTTTTTGCAACTGCATCAGGCTTAATAATAGACAATGTACGTTCGATAGCCATCTAAAAACTCCAATAAAAAGAAAGGGTTAAGAAAAAATTCGAGAATTCATCTAACCTTAGATTTTAACATGAAACCACTGCCTCAGATATATCTTTCAAGAAATACAATTGGTCGCAGACTGGATCAATTTGAATTTTAACATCTGAGATATGGCTTTCATTGCACCAAGGGAAACATGACTCATGCAGCACTCACAATGCCCATGCCCTCTTTTGCCGAAAAATCTAGATCAAATCAAAGACTGCCATGGATTCCACGTGTGAGGTATGAGGAAACATATTAATGACACCCGCACTACTGAGACGGTAACCTGCCTGATTGACTAACATGCCAGCATCGCGGGCCAAAGTGGATGGGCTGCACGATACATAGACCAGGCGCTTGGGCTTCAATTCTGGTGCAATATCACCCAGATCGATCAAAGCCTGACAGACAGCCATGGCACCATCACGCGGCGGATCAATCAAAAAGCGGTCAAACTTACCCAGCTTTACGAAGTCTTGCGCAGTTACCTCGAACAGATTGCGTGTACTGAATGATGTTTTATCAGCCAAGCCATTGTGTTTGGCATTTTCCAAAGCACGCTCAGTCAAAGTATCACTCCCCTCTATACCCACCACCTCTTTTGCCAGAGTGGCAATAGGCAAGGTGAAATTACCCAAGCCACAGAACAGGTCAGCAATACGTTCATCTTTTTGTACATCCAGCATGCGCAAGGCACGCGCCACCAGGACACGATTAATATGATGATTCACTTGCGTGAAATCAGTGGGCTTGAAAGGCATTTTTACGCCAAATTCTGGCAACAGATAATGCAATTCGCTGTTCGCCGGATAATACGGCGTTGCGGTTTCCGGGCCCTTGGTCTGCAACCACCATTGCACCTGATATTGATCAGCAAATGCCTTTAACTTGACTTCGTCATCTTTGGTCAAAGGCGCCATGATACGCAAGACCATGGCAGTTACACCCTCGCCTATCGCCAATTCGATTTGCGGCAAAGCTTCAACAATAGACAAAGAGGCTACCAGCCCACGCAAAGGCATGAGCATGGCAGAGACATGCGCAGGCAAGATATCGCAGGTTTCCATATTGGCGACATAACGTGATTTTTTTTCATGAAAACCGACCAACACCGTGCCTTTTTTTATCACATGGCGCACGGACAAACGAGCGCGATAGCGATATCCCCAGGTTGGGCCTATGATGGGACGCAGCATGATTTCAGGCTTAATCTTGCTGATATGCCAAAGATTATCCTCCAGCACGCGTTGCTTGATCGCCACCTGAGCGCTGGCATCCAGATGCTGCATGGAGCAGCCGCCACAAGTGCCAAAAAATTCACACTTAGGCTCCACCCTTTGCGAAGATTCGCGCACCAGACTCATCATAGTTGCCGCTTCCCAGCTCGCCTTCTTTTTATAGGTACTAAATCCCACCAATTCACCCGGCAGCGCGCCATCAACAAAGACCACCTTACCGGTGGAACCATCTTCATTTTGCAAATTGCCGACGCCACGTGCGTCCATATCTAAAGAGCGGATTTCTATTGTATTCATGGAAATTAGCGGCGCGATACATGCCGCGCCAGAAGGAAGTGAGATTTAAAAGACGGAATTATAAGAGATGCGCGAGCGCGCACCTCAAGAAATATGCGAAATCAGTGACTATCAGTTATTTAAAGCACAGAATCACGGCCTACACCACGAGAGGCAAAGGAGCGTTTGAGCTTGATCAATGCCTCTTGTTGTATCTGTCGGACACGCTCACGCGTAATACCCATCTCATCCGCCAAAGTCTCCAGGGTTGCAGGATCGTCATTATCCAGGCCAAAGCGTCGTACGATAACGATACGTTGCTTGTCCGGCAATTTTGACAACCAATCCCTGACCAATATGGTCATCTCATGCTGTTCGGCGCGTATATCTGGTGCATCATCACTATCACCAGGCAACATATCCATAAGACTGGATTGCGGATCATTGTCGAGTGGAGTATCCAGAGAAGTGGCATGCTCAGACAAGGTCAGAATATCCTGAACTTCATCCACTGGTCTGTCCACGAGTAGTGCAATATCTTCCAGCGCTGCGTCCCTGCCGTCACGCCTTTGCGATTCCAGGTGATACTTGGCACGCAAGATCTGATTCAATTCACGCACCATATGCACAGGCAAGCGTATGGTCCTGGCCTGGTTCATAATGGCGCGCTCTATGCTTTGGCGTATCCACCAGGTCGCATAGGTAGAAAAACGAAAACCGCGTTCAGGCTCAAATTTATCTATCGCGTGCATCAAGCCCAGATTACCCTCCTCTATCATATCCAGCAATGCAACGCCACGATTGATATAGTGCTTGGCAATCGACACAACCAAACGCAGATTGTGCTCTATCATTTTTTGCCGGGCTGCAAAATCACCTTGCTTGGCCAGTGTGGCGTAATGCAATTCTTCTGAAGAAGCGAACAGGGGACGCGTCCCTATCTGATTCAAATAATACTGGGTTGTATCGGTGGACAGTTCAGCAGCCAATACATTTTTCAGCTCGTCGATCGGCGCAACAATGAGAGCAGCAGGATCCTCGCCCTGCTCGTCCTGCCCCTCTTGCGCCAAATCACCAACATCATCTGCCGCATCTGCAACTTCCTCATGCTCAGAAGACAAACGAGCATCTCCTTCAGATCCATCGGCAGACGTATCCGACTCATCACTGGCGGCAGAATTTTCGAGCTTGTAGGTGCTTAAATTGTTGTGCATGATCTGAGCTTGATTTACGAGTCCGGTAAGTTATTTCTGCCTGAACAAATTATTATTGGAAATATCAATATTCATCTACCAATACTGCTTTTCTCTTTCAAACACCAGTAAAACCTAGCTATTACTTTGCAAAATTTCTACAAATTACAACAGCACACAATAATCCAGTCATTACATCTAGCGTGCCGGCAAATATCTGCCAGGATCAACGGGCTTACCCTGCACCCTGATTTCAAAATGCAGCTTCACAGTATCACTATCCGAATTGCCCATTTCTGCAATTTTTTGCCCTTTGTTGATGGCTTGCCCTTCCTTAACAAGGATGGCTTTATTATGCGCATAGGCTGACAATAAGTTACTGGTATGTTTGATGATCACCAGATTACCATAACCACGGATACCACTGCCCGCATACATGACTTTGCCAGCTCCTGCAGCCAGTACATCCTGCCCCAACTTGCCGCCAATGTCGAAACCTTTATTCTTGACATCGTCAAATGTCGTTAAAACTTTACCGTCAACTGGCCACATCCACTCAACCGACTCGGATTCTGCAGGTGCCGATTCCGTCACTTTAACGGGGGTGATAGTTTCCGTTTTAGTCACAGGCGCAACAGCCGCAACCACAGTATCAGCCTTCTGCAGCTCAGCCAAATTGGCTTCAGAGTAAGGGCGCTTGTCGCCACGCGGCGCTGTCTTATTGGTTGCGGGATTGACAGGCAGTGGCCTGACCTCCAGGCCGGCATTGGCGACAACACCAGATGTTTGGGTAGTTTGACTGCCATCCGGTGGTGCCACACGTAAAACCTGCCCGACCTTGATATCATTCGGGTTTTTCAAATCATTCCAGGCTACCAGGTCACTGTAACTCTGCCCATGATCAAGTGCGATCCGGTACAAACCATCACCACGCTTGACGACATAAGTTCCCCGGGTATTGTCTGGTGCCTTGACCACAGGCTTAATGACTTCTGGAGCGACAACTTCCGCCGGACGAGGATCCACACCCCGCTCAACCACCGGTGCCTTATTTGGCAAATTGGTGGTACATGCCGCCAAGCCTGCCAGTACACTCACTGCCAACCCGGTTTGTAATATTTGCTGTATTTTCTTCATTTCTCTTTTTTAATCTATCAAGTTCATTGTCATCGAGAACAAACTTAAATTACACCTGAATGCAAAGGGACAAAGTGACAGGATTCAAGCACAGAACTTTGCCATTCATAGGTCGATATACGTTCTATCAGTTGCAAAACCTGGTTGCGCCCGCCAACTGGCGCCACCAGCCTGCCCCCCACCCGCAATTGTTTAAGCAAAGTCTGAGGAACTTCCATTCCTGCCGCAGCCAATATGATACCGTCAAATGGTGCTTCACCAGGCAAACCCAGCATGCCATCACCATAATGCAGTCGAATGTTGGCGATACGCATAGGCCGCAAATTACTTTTGGCCAGTTCATGCAAAGCCTTGATGCGCTCTATTGAATACACTTCCTTGACCAGTACGGAAAGCACTGCCGCCTGATACCCACAGCCAGTCCCAATTTCCAACACGCGTTCCAGTTTGCCGCCATTGCGCAATATTTCCAGCATGCGGGCAACTATATAAGGCTGTGAAATAGTCTGATGATGCCCTATAGGGAGTGAAGCATCAACATAGGCTTGACTAGCCATGCCAGATTCAAGAAAAAGATGGCGTGGCACAGCTTGCAAGGCAGCCAGTACGGTTGCGTCCTTGACTCCCTGCTGCGCCACTCTTGCCACCATGGCACGCCGCACTCCCTCAGAAACCAGTGGGCCGGACAGCAAGGACGGTGACAAGCCTGCTGGCGCGCTTGAACCGGCTTGAGCCAGATGCGAGTTATGCGACTTTGCCAATTTAGCCGCAGTAATTCCGCTCAAATGATGTGCGGCATTACGCATGGCCGTCTGCGGCATCGCGGTATGCCTGACCGCCCCACTACTTGTTTTGTCTTTTTGATTTACCACGGAAGACAAAGTTAAGGGAAAGCGCTTGTCTTTGAGCGTCATGCAAAATCCATATCCAAATCTGCCAGTTGCCGGGTATTGGTCAAATCTATCTGCAAAGGTGTTACAGATACAAAATGCCTGTTTGTCGTATCAAAATCCGTACCTGCACTGGCGTCTTTTGCCGCTCCTGGCGGGCCTATCCAGTAAATATCCCGACCATGCGGGTCTGTCATATGAATCACCGGTTCAGAGCTATGGCGCTTACCCAGGCGTGATTTGCGCACCCCCTGGATTTTTTCGAACGGCAAATTTGGTATATTCACGTTCAGTAAAAATGGCTGTGCAAGCTCAGGAAAACCACGTTGCGCCATTTCCAGCGCAACGCGAGCAGCAGCATCCAGATGCGCCCAGCCCTTTTCAGTTTGAGAAAAAGCAATGGCTGGCACGCCAAACAAGTATCCCTCAGTAGCAGCAGCAACTGTGCCCGAGTACAGGGTATCGTCCCCCATGTTTTGCCCTTGATTGATGCCCGACACGATCAGATCAGGCTTATCTTTCATAATGGCCGTCAGGGCAATGTGCACACAATCAGAAGGTGTACCATTCACAAAGTAAAAACCGTTGCTGGCACGTTGCACACTCAAAGGCCGGTCCAGCGTCAATGCATTCGATGCCCCTGAACGATTGCTGTCAGGAGCAACTACCGTCACCTCAGCGATCGACGCCATGGCTTGCGCCAGCGCCACGATGCCAGGAGCAAGATAACCATCATCATTACTGATCAAAATTTTCATGCTTTGTATTCTACCCGATGCTGAAATATAAATTTCTACAGAGAACAGATTTTTACGGCATAATCATAAAATCAAACGGTCGTACTATTTTATGGAGACATCAAAATGAAAGCTGTTGTTTGCAAGGAGTGGGGATTGCCAGACACTTTGGCGATAGTAGACTTAGCAGATTTGATACCGGCACCTGGCCAGGTCGCCATCAATGTCAAAGCAGCGGGCGTCAACTTTCCAGACGTATTGATCATACAAAACAAATACCAGTTCAAACCTGAACTGCCATTTACTCCAGGCAGTGAATTGTCTGGCATTGTGTATGCCGTTGGTGAAGGCGTCAACCATGTCAAGGTCGGCGACAAAGTCATCGCCTTCATAGGCAATGGCGCATTTGCGCAACAGGCAGTTGCGCCAGCCAATGCGGTCATACCCATGCCGCCTGGCATGGACTTTGATACAGCAGCAGCGATTACGCTCACCTATGGCACGTCCCATCATGCGGTTGTTGACCGCGCTCAATTGAAAGCCGGTGAAACCATGCTGGTGCTGGGTGCGGCAGGCGGGGTTGGCCTGGCAGCCATAGAAATTGGCAAAGCCCTGGGGGCACGTGTGATCGCCGCAGCGTCTACAGATGAGAAGCTGGAGATTTGCAAGCAACATGGTGCCGATGCCACCATCAATTACAGCACTCAAGATTTACGCGAGGCTATCAAGGCCGCCACCGAGGGCAAAGGCCCTGACGTTATCTACGACCCAGTGGGTGGGATTTATGCAGAACCCGCCTTCCGCTCGATAGGCTGGCGCGGCCGTTATCTGGTAGTGGGTTTTGCCAATGGTGAAATCCCGAAACTGCCTTTGAATCTGACGCTGCTGAAAGGCGCTTCGCTGGTTGGCGTATTCTGGGGTGAATTCGCCAAGCGTGAACCCAAGGCCAATCTGGCCGCCATGAGAGAGTTGATGGGTTGGCTGCATGAAGGAAAAATCAAGCCACATATTTCTGGCCGCTATGCACTGGCTGATACACCTGCCGCCTTGAATGATCTGGCAGCGCGCAAAGTCACAGGCAAAATTGTCATACAACCTGAGAATTGATTTTATAGAAAGCTGAGTACCTCAAAGCAATTTGAGGTCTCAGTTTTGACAAAAAAGAGGATGAGGCAGTTAGCGGTTATTCGCAGCTTCACCCAGCCAATACCGATTGATATCCTTTATTCCCCATTTGGCAGCATCTTCACGCGAGGCTATCTTGTCGTTCATGCCCATTCTCGACAAATCGATCAGCTCTGGGGTTATGTAAGCCATGGCCTTGACGGAAAAAAATACCCTGACCTTGGGCAACAACAAAGATTTGCCTACCTGTTGCTCTACTACGACAGCCAGTCGGCCAGACTCCAGCTTGACCAAAGTACCGACAGGAAAAATGCCTATGCTTTTTACGAAGGCTTGAAATATTTTTTCATCAAAATGACCACTACTCCACTCTGCCATCTTGCGCAAGGATTCTGCCGGACACCAGCCTTGTTTGTAAGGACGATCAGAAGTGATGGCATCATACACATCACAGACTGCCCCCATACGGGCAAATACACTGATTTCATCCCCTTTTAGGCGTCTGGGATAACCGGAGCCATCTATTTTTTCGTGATGGTGTAAGCAAACGTCGAGTGCCACTTTACTGACGCCACTGGCCCCCTTCAGCATTTTATAACCAGCCACAGGATGTTCTTTGACGGAGACAAATTCAGCATCAGTCAGCTTGCCAGGCTTGTTCAAGATATCGGCATCTACCATCATCTTGCCTATGTCATGCAGCAAACCAGCCAGACCTGCTTCCCTGGTCTCTTCTTCAGACAAACCCAGTTGTTTTGCCAATGCCACCATCAGTGCGCAAACCGCAATTGAATGCATGTAGGTGTAATCATCTTTGGTCTTCAATCGTGCGAGGCCGATGAGAGCACCTGGATTACGCATCACCGATTCGGCAATTTCCTCCACCATGGATTGCGCATTACCAACGTCAACTGCCTTACCCATGCGTGCTTCGTTAAACATGGAAAACACTGCCTGCTTGGACTTACTGACGATGGCCGAGGCACGTCCAAGCTCATCATCCATGGAAACTGCAGTGATCTGCCGTGGCACCGCCGGGGGAGGAAGGGGTTCTGGTTCAGGCTCCGCCTTGGACTCGGATGTGGGTTCAGCCTGTGGCTTTATTTCCACATCCTTCAAGACATCCAAACCCTTGCTGACATCTATCCAAGCGTGGCGAATTTTAGTTGCTTGTATCTTCTTTAACTCTTCCCTATCCGATAACATGAAAGACTTTTGCCAGAATGGCGTGTCTATCCAGGAACTACATAATTCCTGTACATACATGCCGATTCTCAGCTGAGTAATTTCAATTTTCTTCAACATAGGCAAGGAATTTATTAATTAGATACGCAAATCTTAAAGATCTGCCAGCCAATTATTCTACAAAGCCTGTCAGCAAGCCAGAAGTTAAGACAGCATATTACAAAATTTTTCCTTCTGGCAATTTTTTCAGTAAATCCATGGGCCTAAAGAAATCCTGCATGGTTTGATTGCCAATGAAACTTAAATTATAGGGATGCTCTGCACAAATTTGCTCGTATACCGATGCTTCCGGCATGGGGCGCAGTTGTTCAGCTATCTTACCCCATAAGACCAACACTGGCGCTCGCATCGCAGCCGCCTGCTGATATTGGGATAGTGCCGACAAGACAGTTTGCAGGAAAGGCTGCCAGGCTTTGGCATCTTTTACGGGAGCGGTATCTGCTCGAAAAACCAGACTGGCATTCAACAATAAAAAACCTTGCGCAATCAAGTTATCCTGCAAATCCTCCAGGCTTTGTATATAGCCACTATCAGCCTGACGCAGCTTGGCAACAATATCGGCGACGGCGGCACCTGTAGTTGCATCCTGTTGTAGATGACCGAACGCTACCAAAAGCATTTTCATGAAATTGCGCAAAGAGGTAGCGCGATTGACTTTCTTGGACAAGCCGCCGCCCTCCTCATCCGACCACAAGCTCTTGACGGCACCATCCATGAAACAATAGCCAGTAGCACTCTCTACGCGTGGATAAGGCCCTTCCCCCATCAAGACATATCGCACCGCATTCATGGGCATGGAAAAGGCGGCAAATAAGCGCGCCTGATTTGGCAAATACGTAGAAGCTTGTAATCCAGAGAAGTAATTGGGGTTGGCAATATGTACCTGTTGCAAACCCTGTTCTACGACAGGCCGCCAGGATGGATGCACCTGTTCAATGGCGAGACGTATATCAAGCAATACATCTTCAGGGCAATTGTCTTGCCAGGAACTCATTGCTGACCACCTGGCATGGCTGTTGGCAATGAGGCCGTAGGCAAACCTGGCGTCACCATGGGTGCAGCAGGGCTAATCGGCCCACCTGGCGGCGCATCATTATGCTTGGGGGGTGGGAATGCCACCGGCGCTACTTGTGGTGGTACGGTACTGCCAGGGTTCAACGAAGGTATCTGTACAGACCCGCGACTCATCTCTGGTAATTGTGGCAAATCAACGCGGCGCATGATACCGGATTCGGACACCATGACATATTGCTCATGAACTTCTTTCAGCAGCACACCCGGAGCAACTTCCTTTTCCATTGCCACCGCCACGGCTGGTTTGCCATTGGCACTGATGATAGCCAGGCTTTCACCAACCCGCTTTGCCAGGACAATGCCTTTTAACTGATAGTTACTGGTAGTCGTCTGGGCCGCTTGGCCGGCGCCAAAAATACCGCCCCATTGGCCAGTGCCTGGTTCATAGCTGTTTTGCTGAAAACCAGCAGCAACTGCCCGGGCCTGAGGCTTGAACAAACGCAGCCCCCAATAGCTAATGGAGGCACAAAGCACGACAAACATAAGAAAAGTCACAAGGACAGGTAAGCGTTTCATTTTTATCCTTTTTAGCGTACCAACTGATTTATTTCTATGATAGGCATCAATACTGCGAGAACGATGAGCAAGACCACGATACCCATGGTCAAAATCAAGATAGGTTCCAGCAAGCCTGCCATGGTCAGGGCCCGGCGTTCCAGATCCTGCTCCTGGGTATTGGAAGCCCGTTCCAGCATGGCTGGCAACTCGCCCGTCACCTCGCCAGCACGTATCATATGTACCAGCATGGGTGGGAAATGCTTGTGCGCAGACAAGGCACGGGCCAGGCTGACGCCTTCCCGCACGCTGGCTGTCGCCTCTTCCACTTGAGCACGCATGGCCACATTCGATAAAGTCTCGCGACTGGTTTGCAGGGCACGCAAAATTGGCACACCGGAACCCGTGGTAATCGCTAAAGTGCTGGCAAACCTGGCCGTGTTCAAACTGCGTTCAAACTTGCCATACAAGGGCGCATGCAATAGCCAGCGATGCCAGCGCATCTTGAAGTCGGGATTGCGTAAAGCGAGACGCCACAAAGAGAATGCTGCGACCGCAAGTATTGCCACGATCCAGCCATAGTCACGCACAAAATCAGAAATTGCCAGCATGACCAAGGTCAGGAAAGGCAATTTTTGCTTGGTATTGGCAAATACAGATACGATTTGCGGCACCACATACGTCAACAAGAAAATCACGATGGCAAAAGCGACTACGGTCACGATGGCCGGATAGGTAAAAGCCAACCTGACTTTTTGCACCAGCGCATTACGTCTTTCTATATAGTCCGCCAACCGTGACAAGACGCGTGACAAATGACCGATTTGTTCCCCTGAGGCCACCAGGGCACAATAGATATCCGCAAAATCATTGGGATGCTGCTTTAAGGCATCAGACAGAGAATTACCTGCCATTACCTCTGAACGTATAGAGCCCACCAGGTCGCGCACATAAGTGCGTTCTGCTTGTTCCAACAAGGCAGACAGAGATTGCTCCAAAGGTAGGCCAGCTTCCAGCAAGCTGGATAATTGCCGTGTAAACAAGGCAATTTCCACCGTCGACAGACGGTCGCCAAAAAAGGCTGTCTTGCGTTTGCCGCCTGCGTCCATCTGGTTGGCGATGGATTCCACACTGACAGGCACCAAGCCCTGAGCGCGCAAATCACTGCGCGCGGCCCTGGCACTATCCGCATTGAGCACACCTTTACTGGTATGACCTGCAGTATCAACCGCCTCATATCGAAATGCTGGCATGCCCTTATTCCTTCGTCACGCGCAATAACTCTTCTGGCGTAGTCACGCCAGTTTTCAGCCAGCGCTGACCATCTTCACGCATGGTTTTCATGCCATCGGCCTGGGCCGCTGTGCGTATTTCTGCTTCGGCGGCTTCATGATGAATCTGGGCACGGATAGCATCGGTGGTTTGCAATAACTCATAGACGCCAACACGTCCCTGGTAACCAGTATGACCGCAATGCTCACAACCAACTGCATGCCATGTGCCCTCTTTTTCAACTCGACAATGGGTGCATAGCTTGCGCACCAGCCGTTGCGCGACCACACCCAACAAGGAGGAAGATAGCAGGAAGGGTTCTATACCCATGTCCAGCAAGCGTGTAACTGCCGCAGCAGAGTCATTGGTATGCAGGGTTGCCAGCACCAGGTGACCCGTCAGTGAAGCCTGTACTGCGATTTGCGCGGTTTCCAGATCACGGATCTCACCTATCATGATGACGTCAGGATCTTGCCGCAAAATCGCCCGCAATGCCTTGGCAAAAGTCATCTCTATCTTGGCATTGACCTGGGTCTGGCCTACGCCAGCCAATTCATACTCGATAGGATCTTCTACCGTCAAAATATTCGTCGTACCAGCATTCACCCTTGACAGAGCTGCATACAAGGTCGTGGTCTTGCCTGAGCCTGTCGGCCCGGTAACCAGCACGATGCCATGGGGTTGGGCGATCAGTTTATCGAATTGCGTCAACACATCAGCACTCATGCCCAGATGTCCCAAATCCAGGCGCCCAGCCTCTTTGTCCAGCAAACGCAATACTGCGCGTTCGCCATGGCCAGTTGGCAAAGTGGAGACACGCACGTCAACTGGCTTGCCACCTATGCGCAAGGTAATACGACCATCTTGTGGCAATCGTTTCTCGGCAATATCGAGTTGTGCCATGATCTTGATACGTGAGATCAAGGAAGCATGGATCGCTTTTTTGGGACGCACCACATCACGCAAGGCACCATCAACACGGAAGCGCACGACAGAGATTTGTTCGAATGGTTCTATGTGAATATCTGATGCGCCATCACGCAAGGCTTGGGTCAGCAAGGCATTAATCATGCGTATGACGGGAGCATCATCAGCCGATTCCAGCAAGTCTTCGACTGCCGGCATATCCAGCATGAGCTTGGCCAAATCTAGATCGGATTCCACCTCACCAACCACATCGGCGGCATCACCGCCAGAGCCCGCATAGGCTTTGGCGATGGCTTCGGCCAATTCGGTGTGAGGCAACATCGATAGTTTGACTTTACCAAACTTGCGTCCAACTTCTGATATTGCCGCAGCTGGCGTCAGTTTGGAAATCTGGATTTCCACTACGCCGTTGACAACTGCAGTATCTCTGACAGCCAGCACAGAAAAGTCCCTGGCAAAACCATAGGGCAATAAACGATGATCAAGCATGGTTTATTTGCCTTCCTTACCTGCTGCTGGCGTGCTTGCTGGAGAAATCATCATGGGCGTTGTCAACAATTTCCCTTTTTCTGCTGTAGGCAGCAAACCATCATTGGCGATATCCTTGGATGGTGTGATCTGGGTGCGCATATAGTCGTAACGGTCTACGGACACATTATTACTCTGCTCGGCATTACGTATCACCGTAGGGCGCAAGAACACCATGAGATTGGTCTTGGTGCGTTTGCTGGACTGGTATTTGAACAAATTGCCTATGATGGGCAGATCACCCAGGCCTGTCACTTTTTCTACGCCATCGGTGGTGCTATCTTCTATCAAACCACCCAGAGCAATGATTTGACCATCATCGACCAGGACATTGGTCGTAATCGAACGTTCTTTGGTGATGATGCCTGAGGCATTGGTCGTATCATCGACACTGGAGACCTCCTGGTAGATAGACAGCTTGACCGTGCCACCTTCAGAAATCTGTGGCTTGACCTTCAACTTCAAACCGACTTGCTTGCGATCTATAGTCTGGAAAGGATTGACGCCAGCTGTACCACTGGCAGCAGTAGTAAATTGCCCCGTGATCAAAGGCACGTTTTTACCGACTACGATATTTGCTTCTTCATTATCCAGCGTGACTATATTCGGTATCGACAAGACATTGGCATTGCCATCTGTTTGCAAGACATGCGCCAATGCACCCAAGCCCAACTGACCATTAATTTGTTTGAATATGCCCAGTGACAAACCGTTACCCGGCAATACTGAGCCTGAGGACGCAGCATTACCCGCAGCCAGGCTGATCAGATTATTGCCCTTGGTAGAGAAAGAAGTACCACCGCCGACCCGGTAATTACTATTACTATTACCCGACAAGCCCATCCATTGCACACCCAGCTCATTTGCCTTGTCCGCACTGATTTCGACAATCAAGGCTTCAACATACACTTGGGCACGGCGCGCATCGAGCTGTTCTATGACTGTGCGCAAATTACGATACACCGGTTCGCTGGCGGTAATGATCAGGGTATTGGTGGATGCATCGGCTTGAATATAACCTGCTGCACCACCACCGCCACCAGAAGCATTGCCGGTACTGCTATTGGAGAATGATGGCATGCTGGTTTGTGTACTGGTTGCACCATTCGACGCCACTGGGCTATTCGTGCCATTGGCTGAGCTGCCTACATTGGACAAGCTACTGGTGCTGCTACGCCCGGATGAGGTATCGCCGGTGACGATGGAGCGCAAGGTTTGCGCCAGTTTTTCAGCCTCAGCATTTTTCAAATAAACCACATGCACATTGCCAGGTTGTGCAGTAGGTTGATCCAGTTTGGTGATCAATGACTTGATCTGGTTCGCCTTGGCCACAGAAGAAGCACGCACCAGTATGGAGTTGGAACGTGGGTCTGCCAGTAATACTGGCTTGGTCGGATCTGCACTGCCACCGCCAGCGTCTATCACTTTACTGACCATGGCCGCCACATCGGAAGCGATCCCATGCTTGATCAGAATGACATCCATATCCGTCGTTGCCGGCACATCCAGGGCAGCGATAATCTTGTTCAAACGCTTGATGTTGTCCGCATAATCGGTGATGACCACGGTGTTATTGGTGGGATTGCCATTGATTATATTATTCGGTGAAATCAGCGGGCGCAATATCGTAACGACATTGGCGGAAGACTCATAATTCAATTTATAAATCTGCGTGACCACCTGGTCACCCTTGGCAGTTTCTGCTTTTTCTGCACTGAGATTGTGTGTAGGGCCAGGTTGCACTTTAGCATCCGTCTCCGGCACCACCTTGGAATAGCCATCAGCTGCCACCACGGCGAACCCTTGCAGGCGCAAAGTGGAAGTCAGCAATTTATAGGCCTGATCCTTGGTCAGTGGAGTCTCTGATACCAGATTGATCTGCCCCTTGACCCTGGGGTCAATAATGAAAGTCACGCCAGTATAATGACCTATGGCCTTGATGGCTGATTCTATGTCAGCCCCAACCAGGTTGATTTCTACTGTATTTTTCGATGGGTCCTGAGCCATGGCCATGGGTGCCAGTAAAAAGCCCGCAGTCAATACTGCAGCACCAGTCAATGCAGACAATTGCTGGATAGGTTGGCGTAGCGAATTTCTTGTCATGGCGACCCTGTGCTTTAATGGTAATGTTTTCATTTGAACTCTAACCCAATTACTTCTTTTTCACCGTCATTACGACGCTGTCCCAGCAAATTCAATAAATTTGCCAGCCTTGCTTCCTGTCCTGCCTCAGCCCATGCCTTGCCGGAAAACTGGAAACGACCATTCGTCATTTTCCCTGTCCCAGCCAGCATCATGGGGCCTTTGATAGATGATAATTGCATGTCAGCCTCAGTCCCACGCAAGTCAAAAGCCATCTGGTAACTACCCAATGGTTTTATGGGTGACAAACGTGAAGCCATTTCCGCCAGTTCCAACTGCATATGTCCCGTCATACTCAATTGCCCATCCTTACGTGAAAACAGCAATTCATTCCAGGACAAATGCAATAAACCCGTAGGCCCTATGGTGTTCAATGGCGCTCCCAGGCCCTCTAGTCGCTCTGGCGGCAATAACAGTACCGATGGGCTGACTTGCCATTGACTAAAGCTACCGGCAACTTTGACAGGCGCAGACAATGCTGCTGGATTTTCCAGCTCAACCTTGATTTGCCCCACTATCAGCCAGGGTGAAATACGCCACTGAAACCGCCCCGGGAACAAAGGGGTCACCGGGCCAGTCTTGCCTGCAGCTACTCCTATAAATGCCGAACCCTGCCAAAAACTACCCTGCACATCACCCAGGCTCAAGCGGCCCTGGCTTTGCCGCTCTACGACAAAACCCAGCCAGCTGGCGGGTAAAAACATCACTACCGTTAACATGACACTGGCAATTGCCGCGAAAATCCAGGTCAAACGCTTAGAAAATAACATCGTTTTATCCGGGTTTCAGGATGAGCTTTTTTGTTGTCTCAAGGTCAGGGTCGCACTCACCTGACCGTTTTCCAGCAAAGCCACCAGTTTTGCTTCTTCCACTGTCAATCTGGACGCCTTTTGCAGCTCGACCAGGCATTCCATCAGACTGGCATAGGCGGCCGTGGGGATTTGCAAACGCACTACGTCATCACTGACAGCAATGGTCTGGGCCTTGATGCCACGCCTGCTCAACACTGTTTCCAGTTGTTCACGACTTACTGGTGCAATAAACTCGGATAAATTGGCAGCCAAACCTGCTTGCTGCTTACTCAACTCAGTAATTTCTGCCAATTGCTGATTCAGGACGGGCAGTGCTGCATTGAGTTGCTTGCGGCCGCTCAATGCAGGGGCAAGGAAAAAACCATAAATGATTGCAACAAGAATGAATGTGGCGCAAATGAGCAGCATCTTGCGTTCACGCTCAATGCGACCCTGCCAAAATAAATTAAATTGTTCTCTGATTGCGCTGAACATTAGCTTTTACCTCCGGTCGTAATACGCAAAGCCCCATCTGTAGAGGTAGTAATTGTCATGGATTGTTCAGCCAGTGCTGAGCGCAAGGCGTCCATAGGCAGTTGCACATTTGGTTTGACTCTGACAAACAGGGATCGGTCCTTGTACTCTATCGACGCCACGCCGCCAGGCACACCCACCCTGTCCCACACCAGTGAAAATTGTGCTGCCATCACAGCAAAGTCATTGGCCGCAAATTGCCCAGCTGCACGCTTGGCTATATTGATTTTTTGCTGCATCTGTTTCAAGGGGCTGTCAGAAATAACCGTTTCTTTTGGATAGGCATTCCTGAATACTTGAAGCAATGCATTCTTTTGGTCTTTTTCTTCCCGCTTCATATTGAACCATTCCAGGTTCAAGGCGAGTAAATTAACAATCGCCAAAGCAATAGCCAAACGCAAAGGCCAGCGCCACTTGCTCCAGTCAAAACTGGCCATATGCTCAGCCGCTACACCCGTCATCAAATCTGGTGTACTGCTGTTTATACCAGCCACCCTGTTGACCCAACTGACAGGCATGACTGTCAGTTTTTCTTCCAATCCTTCGGTTTTGATCACGAGCTGACAAGCTTCCACTGTCGCGGCGGGAACATAAGCTGTCACTTTGGGGCTGGCACTGAGTTGCGCCAACATAGGCAAGGCCTGTGCCACGCCGGTATTTTCCAGACTCAGTCCCAGGCCATGATTGACACCATCACGCAAACCCAGTTCCAGGCCTTCTTCTTTTTCGTCGATTAAAGCTGAAGCAGTCTGGCTTGCTACGTCAAAAGCCAGCGCCAGCTGCGCCGGATAGGCGGAAAACTTTTTCAGCGGCCAGTCTTTGACTCTTTTCGCCAAGCCTTCCAACCAATGCTTGTCAGTGACGGCCACCGTAATTTCGCCATTTGCCGCATCGCCGCTGACCAGCACCAGATCAGCCGGATCGGAAATCAATTGATCTTCCAGCAAATTAGGCAGTGCCTGCTTGATTTTTGCCGCCGACATAGGCGGTACTTTGACATTCAGCAAACTGGTGTCGCTGGCAGCCAAGATGAAGGCCACTTGTCTGGCACCTGCAGCAAGAGACTTCAGTTCAGCCAGGGTGGACTGGCCTTGCTGTTGTAAACGCCCTTCCGCCGAAATCAAAGCGAAAGCCAGCGCCTGCGACGCCCAATCAGTGAGATGTTGTGCCGCCACTCTGGAGGGCAAAGAAATATACAGTGTGCTTGCCATTTTTTATTTAGTTTTCCCGTACCCAAAGCACTGTTGTCGTCATCGTGGTGGATGCCACATTATCAGCCCGCTCTATCAATGCACTGACATCCAGTGCAGAACGATTCATTTTGACTTTACCATTGATGATGAAAAAATTGGTTGAAACTGCCACATCCTTCGCAGCGACAGTTTTCAACTTATCCTCAAACCGCGATTTAAACTCATCCACAGTACGAAAATAAGCGCGATCACGACTGGCTATCATGGCCGCGGCATCTCCCATACTCAAGCCATTTATCCTGGCCGCCAGCACTTCGGCAAAAGTAGTATTCACATTGATCGCTGTTTTACGTGGCAAGACCGTCACAAAACCTTTCAAACGCTCAACCATGTCTGGGGTAAAGCCATTAATTGCCAGCAAATCATCAACTTGCGTAAAGCGCAGGAATTGTACTTCAGGAAGCGATAAATCTGAGCCACTTTTTCCAGGGCCGGTTTCTGCTGTAGACGAGCCCGGGGCAGCCACCACCCTGTTTTGCGTCCTGGCGACCATGTCAGCGACCGGTTGCGCCAACTGCCCATCAAAGCGCAGATTGACCAACAGACGGCTAAAGGTATCCACTTCACGCGGATCGATATTGCCATCTGCCGCCAGATTATTCAGATTGAACATGGCTTGTGCATCAATCACCTGGCCGGACAAGGTGGCATCGCTATCATCATTGTCGGTACGTGCATTTTCGACATATTGATCCAGCCGGGTATCGGCTAGTTTGACTGCCCACGGCTCGCCAAGATGATCAACGCTGGCAGACTGTTTGGCATCTTCACGCAAAATCAACCTGGCCCAGTCTATGGCACCACGCAATATCCATTTCTTTTGCAATTGCATGCGCTGGTTTTCTATCGACCTGACCTGTACCTGCTGTTGCCAGAACAGGCTGGCAACGATAGTGATCGCCAGGGTAGTCAGGAGCAAGGCTGTAATGACGGCCACGCCATGCTGGCGTCGCGGAAGCATTCTCAAGCTCATACCGCTCCCAGCAAGAATACTTTAGTGGCAGGCAATTCTCGCCCCGACAATTGTATGGCGATTTCCAGGCCAGTCAATTTACCCTCCCTTGCAGGAAGCCCAGGTGTTGGACTTGGGGGGGTGGGATTGGAATTGGGTGCACCAGCAACTTCACTACCGCCCAAACGCCAACCATTTTCACCTTCTTTCCAGGTGCGCATATCGAAACCAGTCACCTGGCTTTGCAAGGCAATGGCCGGACTGACTTCAGCATCAGCCAATGCACTTTGCCAATCCTGGTCTAGCAGTGCCAATTCACGGGTAGGCTGCATTTCACGACGGTTAAGCACACCGTCCCGTACCCGATATACGACGACTTGCAAGCGAGTCGGTTGATTTTCTTCAAACACATTACGTACCAGCACCAGCCTGGGCCCTACCGCACTCAATACTTCACGCCCAGGCAAATTAGTGGCATCGACCAAATGGGCACAATCATTTTCTATTTGCGCAAAAGCCAGTTGTATACCGCGCGTCTGTTCCATTTCTTTGGTCAGCACCACACGGGCACGGACAATACTGTCTAGCCCACGCCAACCAAGTACAGAAATAATGGCCAGTATGGTAATCGCTACCAATAACTCTATCAGCGTAAAACCGGCCTGAGATGGGCCGTTTTTACGCCGGCCACGCGCCAGCAAAATATTAGAGCGCATTTGGCACCACCTGGGTCAGCTTGATGATACGACGCTCCGGGCTGTCGGCCTCATACACATATACTTCGACTCTGCGGAAAGAGGGGTTTGGAGTGGCAATCACATGCTCTTCACACATCAGGTGCAAGTCCCCCTGGGGACAGGCAAAGGTGCGCTCACCAAAAGCAGGCCATTCGTGCGCCAGGCGTATTTGTGCCAGACGGTTTTCAGCAGACCAGGTGGCCATCATGGAGGCGCGCAAGCTATTGCTGTTTTGCGTCAGGCTACCAATAGCGCGCAGACTGGCACCGAGGGCAGTACCAACGATGACCAGGGCCACCAGGACTTCCAGCAGGGTAAACCCGGATTGTGAACGCAAATGTCGCATCTTATTCGACTGAAAAATGGCCTATGCCATCAGCCCGCACACTGACATGTTTGTCAGCAGATTTGATGGTGAGTACAAAGGGTTTATCTACTGGCTCACGGCCAAATATGATACGTATATTGGAAGTATCCGCCACTTGCGGCTGCAAGGACAATTCCACGGGAGCGATCTGGAAACTTCTTTCACGCAGCATCTCATCCTTGACTGGCGACCAGATTCTTTCTTCCCGGACCAGGAAGCGGTAACCATGTTGATCCACTTCAAAAGCCACGGGCAGATTACGGACGATGGCTTCATCTCGTGCCAGTTGCAAAAGCAGAGAAATCCTCCTGGCGTCATTTTCCAGGCGCTGTTGCTCGCCCGGCATGGCGTTAATGCTGACAGCCCCAAGTATGAGACCGAAAATCACCAACACTACCAACAACTCCAGCAAGGTAAACCCCCGCTGCACGCGCATAATCTTCATTGTTGCTTCTTATAGATCCCAGGAACCTATGTCGGCATCTTCGCCACTGCCGCCTGGTTGTCCGTCGGCACCCAGCGAAAACACGTCGACATCACCCCTGATGCCTGGAGAAAGGTATTGATATGGCTTACCCCAGGGGTCATTGCGCAATTTTTCCAGATAGCCACCGGTTTGCCAGGCATTCGCCGCTGGCCCTGATGTCGGTTTTTCCACCAGTGCCTGCAAACCCTGCTCCGTAGTCGGGTAACGCTGGTTGTGCAAGCGATATAACTTCAGTGAAGTCATGATGGTAGAGATATCCTGCTTGGCAGCAGCCACCCTGGCTTCATGGGTAAACCCGGTCAGCTTAGGAACCATAAAAGCGCCCAGAATCGCGATGATAGTCACAACCACCATGATTTCTATCAGGGTAAAACCGCGCTCGGATCCTGGAGACCTGCCCGCACGTACAGGAACTGAAAAATTGGACATAATGAAACTCTAAAAAATGAAAAACTTAAAAAGCAAAAAGCGCGACACGAACTGACAGGTCGCGCTGACGCAGTATAAATCCTGCAAATGCCACTTGGGCTGCATTCTGTATCGAATAGTAACAAAAAATGCCATCAAGACAATATATTTACACAAAAAAGTATTTAATATGTATGAATTCTGTCGTGATGCTCACATACTACCACCAGTATATTTCAACTCAATTTCAAGGGCAAACTGCGCAAACGCTTGCCAGTCAAGGCAAATACGGCATTTGCCACTGCTGGCGCAATGGGTGGCACCCCTGGCTCACCTATGCCCTGGGGCGGTTCTGCACTCGGGATAATGATGGTTTCCACCTCAGGTGCCTCATTGATGCGCAAAACCTGGTAGTCATGAAAGTTAGTCTGCACGACTTTGCCATCCCTGATGGTAATTTCACCATACAAGGCAGCGCTTAAACCAAAAACCACGGCAGACTCCATTTGCTGGGCAATGATATTGGGGTTGACGGCTATGCCACAATCCACAGCGCAAACCACTTTATGGACACGAATCTGCCCTTCGTTCACGGATACCTCGGCAATCTGGGCGACGATACTGCCAAAAGATTCATGCAAGGCCAGGCCATGCGCCCGTCCGTCCGCAGGCTTGCCCGCCTTTTGCACGACCGCATCGAGCACGGCCAGATGACGTGGATGCGCTTTCAACAAATTACGGCGAAAACTCACACCATCCTGTTTCGCCGCATGGGCAATTTCATCGATAAAACTCTCTTTGAAAAAAGCATTATGTGAATGACCGACCGAGCGCCAAAAACCCAATGCCACAGGGCTGGGGACAATGACATGCGCAATACGCTGATGCGGGATTTCATAAGGCATGTCAAATTCGCCTTCTGCCGTGGTTTTATCCGGGCCTGCGCCCGCCAGGCCAAAAGTGCGTTTGAGTACCTGATGGGTAATTGAACCTGAGACAGACTTGTTATCGTAAGCCAGTAAATTACCGGCACTATCAAGCCCAGCCTTGAAACGTGCCAGAGCAGCGGGCCGATACATGTCATGGGTAGTATCTTCTTCGCGACTCCAGATCACCTTGACTGGCGCACCTTTGGTGTCCATGGCAATACGCGCCGCTTGCGCGACCATGTCCACTTCCAGCCTGCGGCCAAAGCCACCACCCAGATAAGCCATGTGCACAATCACATCTTCTGATTTCAGCTTGCTGACTTTAGCAGCGACATCTGCCGCCACCCCGGGCACCTGGGTAGAGGTCCAGATTTGCAGCTTACCATCCTTGAGTTGCGCCGTGCAATTGATGGGTTCCATTGCCGCATGCGCCAAAAATGGGGCGCGATATTCTGCTTCTACGGAGTTGGTTATCTCCTTGGCGGCGAGCTTGTTTTCTACATCACCATTCTTGTAATAAGCAAAACCTGATTCTGTAGCCAGCTTGCTGGCAAAATCCTTGAAAATACTTTCAGTAGAAAGTTGCGCATATTCGCCCGCATCCCAGGTGACGGGTAATTTGTCCAAAGCCTGCCTGGCTTGCCAATACGATTGTGCGACCACGGCAATACCCGCAACCGCACCTTCCATGGAAAAATCGATGACTTGCATGACACCCGGCATGGACTTAACTACAGCAGCATCAAAGGATTTAACACGCCCGCCTATGGTGGGGCTTTGCCTGATCGCGGCATACAACATGCCTTCTGGCCGTGCATCAATACCAAACTGGGCACTGCCATCGCCCTTGGGCGCAGCATCGGTACGTGGCTGCGGCTGGCCTATGATTTTGAAATCTTGCGGACGTTTGAGTTGTATCTCGCCAGGCTGACTGTTGACAGCATCGGCAGCCAGCTCAGCATAGCTGGCATGCTTGCCGGATGAATGACTGACTACGCCATCTTTGGTCATACATGCTGTCGCAGCCACCTTCCATTTCTTTGCTGCTGCAGCGACCAGCATGGCGCGCGCCGTGGCCCCGGCTTCACGCATGGGTTGCCAGGCATCCTTGACGCTGGAAGAGCCTCCTGTCATCTGCAAACCCAGCTCGCGGGCAAATTTGAGTGTCACCCATTGGGCAGTGCGCTTCAGGCTACCGTGGTCATCCGGGTGAAAAGGCAGGCCGTCAGCCAAGGCCGCCATGTTTCCATAGATTTTATCGGTGGGCACATACATGGGTTTGACCATACTCATAGGGACATCCAGCTCTTCGGCCACCAGCATTTGCAATGCAGTATGTATGCCTTGTCCCATCTCGCTCCTGTGCATGGCGACACTGACCGTGCCATCTTGCGCAATCTTGATCCAGCCATTCATGGCGACTTCGCCATTTGACACAGGTAAGGGTAAGCTAGTATTCAGGCGCTGGCGCGGCGGCAAGACACCCCACCCCACCAGCAACGCCCCCGTCAAGCCCAAGCCACCCAGGATGAAGCGGCGGCGTCCTGATTTTTTTTGCTCTGACATGCACGGTCTCCGATATTTTTGCCGCCTTTATATTATTTCTTATATATTTGGCGTGCTTATGTGTTTCGTCTTGGATAACCTTCTGCCAATATCCTGGTCCAGACGATTTCTTTTTGTTCTGCTGTCATGAATACCCACTCTGCCACCTCGGCCACGGTGCGGCCACAGCCACGACAAACATCATCAAATGTTGTTGAGCAAACGGCAACACAAGGGGTGTCCGGACGTTCTTTGCCTTCCATCTTTATTACTGACATAGTCTTACTTTGGTTTTCAGGATTGTGCCTGAATGGGCGAGGCCCAAGATAATAAAACGGGCGTTCGCCTTTTTCTGGCTAATAATAAATGTTTTTTTGCTTAGTGCGCTGGTAGCAAGACTCTATTTTTCCAGAAACTGGCGGACTTTGTTGACAGCCTACAGTCTTCGGCGGGAAAATTAGCTACTTTCTGTCCTTCTCCCACAAATATAAAGGTACATCATGAAAGTAGCCGTCGTTCTTTCCGGTTGTGGCGTCTTTGATGGCGCTGAAATTCACGAGAGTGTACTAACCATGCTGGCCCTGGTCAAAGCCGGTGCAGAACCTGAATTCCTGGCACCCAATATCCCGCAAGCCCATGTTGTCAATCACCTTACTGGTCTGGTCGCGGAAGGTGAAAGCCGCAATGTGCTGGTAGAATCCGCCCGTATCGCCCGTGGCAAAATCAAGGATATCGCGCTAGCAAATGCCAATGACTATGCCGCCGTATTTTTCCCCGGTGGTTTTGGAGCTGCCAAAAATCTGTCTGACTTTGCCAACAAAGGGGCTCACTGCCAGATACAAGCAGATGTCTTGCGCTTTGCCAAAGCCATAGCAGACGCTGGCAAACCTGCCTGCTATATCTGCATAGCCCCAGCCATGATGCCACATATCTATGGCTCTGGCGTCGCTGTCACCATAGGAACGGATGAAGACACCGCTACTGCCGTCACCGCCATGGGTGGGCAACATATCAATTGCCCGGTAAAAGAATTTGTCGTCGACAAAGAGAGAAAAGTTGTCAGCACCCCTGCCTATATGCTGGCGGAAAATATTGTTGAAGCAGCGACTGGAATCGAAGCTGCCGTCAAAGCAACGCTTGCACTAATCTAAAACACCAAAGCTCCAGGTATCATTTTTAAAACAAGGTCTTCATGACTCAAGATTTTTTTCAATCCCTGATGTTGCTGATATTGGTGACCGACCCGTTCGGCAACGTCCCCATCTTTGTCAGCGCCCTGTCCCATGTCGCACCCGAACGGCGCTGGCGTGTGGTGGTCCGCGAGTGCGCGATTGCCTTTGGCCTGCTTTTACTGTTCATGTTCTTTGGCAAACACTTCCTGACGGCATTGCAATTAACCGAGGTATCTTTGCGCATAGGCGGTGGCGTGATCCTGTTTCTGATTGCCTTGCGCATGGTATTCCCTCAGGAAGGCGGCATTTTCGGGGATGTGGAAGATGGTCACGAACCCTTCATCGTGCCGCTGGCGATACCGGCACTGGCTGGTCCGTCTGCGCTGGCGACAGTCTTGCTGTTTTCATCCGACAGCCGTCAGGACATGATGGTGCATCTGGCAGCGCTGACTGCTGTTGCCGTGGTCTGGCTGGTGGTGTTATTGAGTGCAGAACGCATGCAAAAGGTCCTGGGGGTGCGCGCCATGACTGCATTCGAGCGCCTGATGGGTTTGATACTGACAGCCATGTCAGTTGAAATGTTGCTGGCGGGGATCAGGGATTATCTGAAAACCCTGAACTGATCATGCATGGCTGACCGTGGATAAATATCAGGTCAGCCATATCCAGAATATCAGCGATTGAAAGTGAAGTAGCCTAGCAAGAACAGGACTAAAGCGATCAGAAATTGTTTAATCATTTGACGATTCATAGCTGACCTTTACCTTATTCCACTTAAATTATCTTATCCGCAAGCATTTGCGCAATCTCGGCATCACTATAACCCAGCGCACTCAACACTTCCTGATTATGTTGCCCCAGACGCGGGCCCAGCCACTGGGTCTGGCCGGGAGTTTCTGACATCTTGGGTGCAATGGCAGGCAGCTTGACTGGCGTGCCATCTTCAAATGCATGCTGCTCAAACATCTGGCGCGCCAGAAATTGTGGGTCGCTCATCATATCGCGCACCGAATAGATTTTGCCCACTGGAACATCGGCTGCCTTGAGTATTTGCAAGGCAGTTTCTATATCTCGGCCCGAACACCATGTCTGGATCGCCGCGTCAATTTCTGCCGTACGTGGAACGCGGCCATCATTACGTACCAGGCCAGGGTCTTGTGCCAGATCATCCCGCTCTATGGCTCTCATGAGCCTGTGGAAGATTGCATCGCCATTACCTGCAATGACAATATTTTCACCTTCAGCCGTAGTGTAGGTATTCGATGGCACTATGCCAGGCAAGGCACCGCCAGTACGTTCACGCACGACACCGGCATGATCAAATTCTGGCACCAGTGATTCCATCAAGTTGAATACCGACTCATACAATGCCACATCCACCATTTGCCCCTGACCAGCAACACAAGCCTCACCTTGCTTGCCATTCCAGCGCCCGCCAGTGACATCACGGTGGCGCAAAGCCATCATGGCACCGATAACGCCATGCAAGGCGGCGACAGAATCGCCTATCGATATGCCTACACGCACAGGTGGCCGGTCAGCATGGCCAGAGACATAACGCAAACCTCCCATGGATTCACCGATGGCACCAAAGCCAGGCAAGTCTTTCAAGGGACCGGTCTGGCCGTAACCAGACAGGCGCACCATGATGGTGGCAGGGTTGATCGTTTTTAAATCTTCAAACCCCAGCGCCCATTTTTCCAGTACTCCGGGACGATAATTTTCTATAATGATGTCGGCATCCAGGGCCAGGCGCTTGGCAATTTCACGCGCCTGCTCCTGCTTCATATTCAGGGTAATACTTTTCTTATTGCGTGCCTGCACACTCCACCACAGCGAAGTGCCATCTTTCAGCACACGCCACTGACGCAAAGGATCACCACCGTCAGGTGACTCTACCTTGATCACTTCGGCACCGAACTCAGCCAGCATGCGAGAGCAAAATGGACCTGCGATCAACGTACCCAATTCCAGGACTTTGATGCCCGCCAAAGGGCCGTGTGCTTTAGCTTGTGACTGCATGAGTAAGAGTGTCTCTGAAATTGTTTTAGAAAAAAGTCAGTTTCTTGATTTCCCAGGCAATATTGGTACGTGCCTGGGCATCGAATTGCGCAGCCATTGTGGGATGAAAATAGAGTTGCTCACGCCCGGCAAAGCGCTTGAGTACTTTTAAGCGCCCTGCCCTGTAAGCAGGCGCTTCCAGCCAGCGGAATTCATTGCGTATGGCCCGGCTATAGTGCTGATAAATATCCTGAGGTGCCCCCAATATAGTCAGGGCGATATCAAGAAATAAGGGGATATCGACAGAGCGATTTTTAAAATCCGCCACTTCATGTCTGGCCGTGGCAAGTATGCATTGCTGCACATGCATGATGATGGTGGGATTAATTTCCATACGCATCATCAATTCCCCCGCCAGTTCTGCACTTTTCAATTCATTATTGTTGGCATGGGTATCATAGACAAGGTCATGAAACCAGATAGCCAGGGACACCATGGGGAAATTCTGTATGTCTGCCCGCCGCTCTTCGGCATGCCTGAGCATGGACTGGATATGGGTGAGATTATGAAAACTGCGTTGTGGCTCGGAGTAATGCTTATCGAGTAAAGTCCAGACTTCCATCGCATGCCTGGGACTACCAGCCAATCCCCTTATCAGGTCTGACCATTGCAAATGCAATTTGCTTTTTTGTTCGGCGGGGATCAGAAACATGATGGCTTATTATTACAATATAATTAAGTGGTCCGTCTATCCAGCATGGCGCGGGCAATCGTGCCAGCATCCACATATTCGAGCTCACCTCCAACTGGCACACCGCGAGCCAGGCGACTGACCCGCAAGCCCCGCGCCTTCAGCGTCTCACTGATGTAATGCGCAGTTGCCTCACCTTCATTGGTGAAATTGGTTGCCAGCACTACTTCTTGCACTTTGCCATCAGTGGCTCTGGCAATAAGTTTTTCCAGATGGATGTCTTTCGGACCTATGCCATCAAGAGGCGAGAGTCGCCCCATAAGGACAAAGTACAAGCCCTTGTACGTCATGGTCTGCTCTATCATCATCTGGTCAGAAGGTGTTTCCACCACACACAGCAGACTGGTATCGCGTACCGCATCCATACAGGTTTCGCAGACTTCGCTCTCGCTGAAGGTATTGCAGGATGCGCAATGCTGTATGCGTTCGACAGCGTGAGTCAGCGCCATGCCAAGGATGGCAGCGCCTTCCCTGTCATGTTGCAAGAGATGATAAGCCATGCGCTGAGCAGACTTTGGCCCTACGCCGGGCAAGCGACGCAGCGCCTCAGACAAGGCTTCCAGACTACCGAGTTTCTTCACCCTCAGAATGGCATCTTGAAGCCAGGTGGCAATGGCATGCCAGCTGTCAATGCTGACATTTTTTCTTGTGAAGTGGCTTCTGCCTTGCGTACTGCATCATTGAAAGCGGCGGCAACCAGGTCTTCCAGCATGTCCTTGTCGTCACCCAGCAAAGATGGGTCGATGGTAACGCGCTTGACATCATTCTTGCAGGTCATGACAACCTTGACCAAGCCAGCACCAGCTTGGCCTTCTACTTCTACCAGGCCCAATTGATCCTGGGCTTTTTTCATATTGTCTTGCATTGTCTGGGCTTGTTTCATCAGGCCAGCTAATTGATTCTTCATCATAAAATTTCTCCGAAAATAAAAATGGAATATTGATTAAATTTGGTCACGCGCACTTGTACTTATTTTTGCATATCACCGGCATCAGACCGGCCTTACACTACCCGTGACGATAGTGGCACCAAATTCACGCATTAAAGTCTGCACGAAACTGTCGCCCTGTATGGATTTTTCTGCCTGTTGCTGACGCACTTCACGCTCAGCCACAGCCTGCGCATTGGCGGTATGCTCAACAGCACCTATCTCGGTTTCTACCCGTATGGACTTTTCAAAACGTTCAGACAAAGCCGCACTCAGTTTTTCTACACTGCCCGAAGACAAGAGTGTAGACAAAGGCAGGCGCAGGCGAAATACATGAGCATTACCATCCTGTTTGCAACTGACCAGCTCACTTTGCTGCGTCATTTGCTGGGCAACGCCGCGTACTGGCAAACTGGCCGCTAGCGCAGGCCAATGACCATCCCAGTTCAACTCAGGGACTGGTGCATTCGCGATCAGGCGATCTGCATTCAGGGTGATGGATTCCCTAGGCTTGATCACTTCTGCAGCGACCGCTTGCAGTTCCGGGTCAGCAATTGCAGTAGCTTCAGCTAACACGGCCACTTCAACTGGCGCGGCTTGTTCCTGCTGCATAACTGGAACTGGAGTCATCACTCGTGGTGGCATTGCCGGTTTTGCTGGCTCTGCATCGAAGAACATTTCTTCATCCCAGGGCGGCGGCATATCATCCATGCCCATGGATTGCATATCCTGCTCGGCGATCAGAGGTGCCGGTGCAGACACAGGCTGGGCAGGCTTGACTACCGGTTGCGCCGACGGCGGCGCTACTTTGACTGACGGTGTTGCGACAGGAGTAACGGGCCTGACAGGAGCTACAGGTGAGACTGGAGCGACCGGGGACACAGGACTCACGGGTGCAATTGCAGCTTTGGATACTGGTGCAACTTCGGCAGTAGGAGTTTTTCCTGCTGGCGTGCCATTCTTGGTATTTGCACGTGCCGCTGCCAGGGCAGCCAATACCGGGCTGACACGTGCGCCAGCAGCAGGTGCGCTGGCGGGTGTCTCGGTATTCTCCTGCACAACCGGTTTCGGCGCTTCTGCTGGAGCACGTGCAGGCATCGCTGCCTGCACAGTATTTACTACAGACGCAGCACTAGCAGTACTGCTGGAAGCTGCGGGACTAGAAATAGAACTAGAAGCGGAGCCAGGACGCGCAGGGCTTTGTGCAGGCGCTGCATTGTTGACAATATTAACTGGCAATGCAGGTCGGCCACCAGCCGGCGGTGTGCTAGCGGGCGGCTGCGCCCACTGCTCACCACTGACAGGTTTGAATGCCAACATGCGCAACAGCGTCATGCTGAAGCCAGCATATTCATCAGGTGCCAGTGCGAGTTCGTTACGGCCATGCACGGCGATTTGATAAAACAGTTGCACTTCTTCTTTGGCGAAACTCTGCGCCAGGCGCAAAACTTGTTCGCGCTCAGGAATATCTTCTGCCACTGCCGCAGGCACCATTTGCGCCACGGCGATCTGGTGCAACAAACTGCCCAGATCTTGCAGGGCTGCTTTATAAGACAGGCTACGCGCTGCCATTTCGTCGGCAACATCGAGCAAGGCCTTACCATCCTGGGCCAGCAAGGCATCTAGCAGGCGTATCAGATAAGACTGGTCCAGCGCACCCAGCATGCCTTGCACGGCATCAAGGCTGACTTTGCCAGCGGCATAGGCAATTGCCTGGTCAGTCAGCGACAAGGCATCACGCATGGAACCATGGGCACCTTGTGCCAGCAAACGCAAGGCAGGCAATTCGAAATCGATTTGCTCTTGCCCCAGGATATTTTCCAGATGACCGACAATATGGCCAGGCGGCATTTGCTTGAGATTGAATTGCAGGCAGCGTGACAAGACCGTGACCGGGATTTTTTGCGGGTCTGTCGTTGCCAGAATGAATTTGACGTGTTCAGGCGGCTCTTCCAGCGTTTTCAACATGGCATTGAAAGCGTGGTTGGTCAGCATGTGCACCTCGTCTATCATATAGACTTTAAAGCGTGCATTGGACGGCGCATAAATTGCCTGTTCCAGCAGCGAAGCCATTTCATCGACGCCACGGTTCGAGGCGGCATCCATTTCTATATAGTCAACAAAGCGCCCGGCATCAATCGCCGTACAGGCTTCGCAAACACCGCAAGGATGGGCGGTAATGCCAGTCTCGCAGTTAAAGGATTTGGCCAGTATGCGTGACAGCGTCGTCTTGCCGACACCACGGGTACCGGTAAACAAATAGGCGTGATGCAGCCGCTGCTGCTCTAGCGCATGCGATAAGGCACGGACCACGTGCTCTTGCCCCACCAGAGTTTCAAAACTCTTGGGGCGATATTTTCGGGCGAGGACTTGATAGGACATCCCGCGATTTTACCTTATTCGGGCGCTCTGATCAGTGATTTGCAGATATCCCAACACCAAGTTTTTCATCTGAGCAAGAAATTCAGGCTCTTGCAGGCTCTGCGGGGACAACATCAGGGTCTGGTACAGGACACCGTAGACGGCTGCGTGGACTATCGTAGGGCTGGTATTTGGATAAGCTGCACGGTCTGAGCTTGCCGCAAAAGCAGATTCCCAGATATCAACAACCTGTCCATACAGTGCACTATAGGCTTCCATATTGGAAATCTGCCGCTCCAGGAAAATCAGGGCAGACCACTCCTCGGTCTTGTCTGCATGCAAAAGTATGATGCGCTCCAGCAGATCCGTGACGATGTCCTGCAAGGGTTGACCATGTTGCACCTCTACCCAGATGCGCATCTGCGCACCGATATTCTTCATACGCTCATGTATGCAATGGGCAGCTATCGATTTCTTGCCAGGGAAGTATTCATACAATGTACCCAGACCCACGCCAGCGACCAGGGCAATATCTCGCATGGTCAGATCAGCATAGCTTTTTTCGACCAAAAGCCGAACAAAGGCATCGAGGATTGCCACTTGTGTCATTTTAGAGCGTTGCTGCACTGGCTTGCGGCGTAATTTCAAAGGGCTGGCAGTCTCGCTCATGGTGTTTCTTGTTTTATAAGTTCAGGTACTTGGGATAATGCCAAAAGGCGAACATCTTGATTACTTCATCAGACTACACTATTCATCTGGCTTACTTATTTAGCTTACCGATATCAATGAGGCACATATGCAGTGGCAAACCCATGAAATAAGCAATCAGGTCGCAGACCTGCAAGATTACAATATTTTCACTAGTGATGCCGTTCTAATGACTAGCCTGGCACAGTATCAGGCTGACTGGTATCAAAACACTTTGACAGTATCCGGTCAGGAGTTAGGTAGCAGCGCTGTACTGGAAGCTGCTGCGCTGGCCAATACACATTTGCCAGAACTGCATACCCATGACAGACAGGGCAAGCGCATAGACAGAGTAGACTTTCACCCAAGCTGGCATCAATTATTGGGAATATTGCGCAAGCAAGGCCTGCATGCCGCCCCCTGGAGTCAGCCCAAAATGGGCGCACATGTTGCCCGTGCTGCCGGCTATTTCATGCAATCGCAGGTGGAGTCTGGCTCCTTATGCCCCAGCACCATGACTTTTGCATCCATCCCCGTACTACAAAAAGAAGCCGTATTGTTCGCTGAACTCAAAGACAAGCTGTATTCACTGGAACATGACCCGCGTGACTTGCCGATAGCCCAGAAAAAATCCATCCTGATAGGCATGGGCATGACAGAAAAACAAGGTGGCTCGGATGTGCGCAGCAATACTACCACTGCTGCTGCGCTGGGTAGCGAAGGACGAGGTCAAGCCTATGCACTGACTGGCCACAAATGGTTTTTCTCAGCCCCGATGTGCGATGCTCATCTGGTATTGGCCAAAACTGAAACTGGCTTATCTTGTTTCTTTGTACCGCGCTGGCGTCCTGATGGCAGCAAGAATTCTATCCTGATACAAAGACTCAAAGACAAACTGGGCAACAAATCCAACTCCAGCAGCGAAGTTGAATTCCAGGGTGCCTATGGCGTCATGGTAGGCAATGAAGGCCGGGGCATACCAACCATCATAGAAATGGCCAACCTGACCCGGCTTGATTGTGTCATCGGTAGCGCTGGCCTGATGCGGCAGACACTGGTGCAAGCCATCCATCATGCGCGTCACCGCACGGCCTTCGGCAAGAGGCTGGCAGATCAACCCTTGATGCAGAACGTGTTGGCTGACCTGGCGCTGGAAAGCGAAGCGGCAACCCGACTCATGCTGCACCTGGCTGCTGCCCTGGATGCACCAGATGACGCCTTACAACGTGCGTGGAAACGCATTGTGACGCCGGCTGCGAAATTCTGGATATGTAAACGTGCACTTGAATTTACTGGCGAATGCATGGAAGTCTGGGGTGGCAATGGTTATGTAGAGACAGGTCCCATGGCAAGGTTATATCGTGAAGCACCAGTCAATTCCATCTGGGAAGGTTCAGGCAATGTCATGTGCCTTGATGTCTTGCGTGCGATGGAAAGAGACCCGGAAGGCCTGCAATTGCTGCTGCAATTATGGAACGATTCAGCATCTGAGCAAGTCAGGGAAATGGTGCAGGAATTACAGCCAGACTTGGCATCAACAGAATTCAGGGAAATGAATGCCCGCCGCATTACCCAGAAACTGGTGCTGACGGCACAGGCTTTTTTGATGGCCGAATATGCCGAAGAAGATATCGCCCTCGCCTTTATACAAAGCCGCGCAGATGCTGAATGTGGCCGTGTATATGGAAGCTTGCATGGACAAGCAACGAACGCTTTGCTGGAGCGTATTATTAGTCGCTCATTTATTTGCTAAAGAGATCAATTCGCCTGCAGGCTGCCGGACATTACTTAGTTTGCACAGCCTGTTTCAATTCCCTTGCCTTTTCCCTCTCCAGGAAAAGACGATCCCGACTGCGCAACTCCTCCCTGAGCGCAGCCACTTCCCTGCTCAAGTGGCGTATATCAGCATGCAGTTGCTTTTCCAGATTCGCCTCTTCCTCCTCCACAAACAAGGCGGCGATATTGGCCGTTACGATGGAAAACATGGCATAACCAAGCAAAACGATGAAGACGGCAAATATCTTGGACGCGGGTGTGGATGGAACGATATCTCCATAACCCACTGTGGCTATCGTCGTAAAAGCCAGCCAGACACCATTTGCATAGCTATGCACATTGGGTTCCAGCCAGTAAAACCCGGCACCTGCGGAACTTAGCATCAACAAGGCCAGCACTATCATCTGCACCAGATGACTGGGTTTCATGTGCTGCAAAACCAGAGTGGCAAGACGCAGCAAAATGACGGCTACCAGCGCCAGGCGCAGCAGCCATTCCAGCGTACCCCACGCCTCTCCGGTAAAAATGACGCTCAGCAGGCAACCAGCGATAACAACGCCATCCAGTGCCAGCTTGCCACTGCGCCTTTTTTGACTCCTGTTCTTTTGCCATTGCAGACCAGTATCGACCAGCATCAACAAAGCTGACGCCGCATACAGGCTGCGCCCGGCCAGCTCTGTCATGTCAGTAGTACCGCCCAGCACCAGATAAAATGCCGGAATGGTCAGCAGCAAACCCGCTAATAACAAGGGACGGGTAAACCAGGTCCAGAAGCGTTGAGTGACTGGAAATTTCATTGCATTTTCACCAAAAATCTCATCAAGACGAACACGCGACAGCATCTGTGGTATCTGCATCCTGCTTTATCGCTTTTTGGCAATCATCAATGGAAAAAATTGAGCACATCTTGCGATGGCGCAAGTTTTATAGAAAATCGAAGAATAGGCGGGAGAAATTGCGGTAAAAAAATCAGACAGGCAAATCAAGCCATGCCATAAAACAAAAGCCGCTTGCCTTAAAGGCAAAGCGGCTTTTATGGTTTTGCAAGCAGCTTGGAATGCCGCGATTTTAGAAAGCAGCGATTCCAGTCTGCGCACGCCCCAATATCAGCGCATGAATATCATGCGTGCCTTCATACGTGTTGACGACTTCCAGATTCACCAGATGACGGGCAATGCCAAATTCATCAGAAATACCATTACCACCCAGCATATCGCGTGCTGTACGGGCAATATCCAGGGACTTGCCGCAAGAATTCCGCTTCATGATGGATGTAATTTCAACTGCTGCCGTACCCTCGTCCTTCATGCGCCCCAGGCGCAAACAGCCTTGCAGTGCCAGCGTGATTTCTGTCTGCATATCTGCTAGTTTTTTCTGTACCAGCTGATTTGCTGCCAGTGGGCGACCGAATTGCAGGCGGTCCATGGTGTATTGACGTGCTGTATGCCAGCAGAATTCTGCCGCACCCAAAGCACCCCAGGCGATACCGTAACGGGCAGAGTTCAGGCAAGTGAATGGGCCTTTGAGGCCTTCTACATTCGGCATCAGGTTTTCTTCTGGCACGAATACTTCATCCATGACTATTTCGCCAGTGATGGAAGCACGCAAGCCTACCTTGCCATGGATGGCCGGTGCGCTCAGGCCTTTCCAGCCTTTTTCCAGGATAAAGCCGCGGATGCGGCCATCATCTGTTTTTGCCCAGACCACGAAGACATCAGCGATAGGGCTATTGGTGATCCACATCTTCGCGCCACTGAGGGAATAACCACCCGGCACAGTCTTGGCACGGGTCACCATGCTACCTGGGTCAGAGCCATGATTAGGTTCAGTCAGGCCAAAGCAGCCTATCCATTCACCCGTCGCCAGCTTGGGCAGGTATTTTTGTTTTTGTGCTTCGCTACCAAATTCATTGATAGGCACCATGACTAGCGAGCTTTGTACACTCATCATGGAACGGTAACCAGAATCAACACGCTCCACTTCGCGTGCCACCAGGCCATAGCAAACATAGTTCAAACCAGCCCCGCCGTATTGCGTAGGGATCATGGAACCCAGCAAACCAAGCTCGCCCATCTCACGGAAAATGGCTGGATCTGTTTTTTCATGACGGAAAGCTTCCAGTACCCGTGGCGCCAGCTTTTCTTCGCAATAAACACGTGCAGCATCCTGCACCATGCGTTCTTCATCGCTGAGTTGCGAGGACAATAACAAGGGATCTTCCCAACTAAATGCAGCCTTGGCCATCTTTGTTTCTCCTGATTGAATTATGTACTTCATTATTTTTTTGCATGCCACTTTCATAAAGTAAGAAGTGACATGACATGCTTCATGCAGCCTTAAGTACTTGCCTGACTCGGCAAATGCAGCAAAGACAAACCCAGTTGCGCCCTGCGTACCAGCCAGGGGCTGGGGCGATAGCGCGGGTCGCCAGTGCTGGCATACAAGTTCCGCAAAACCAATAGTATACGCGAAGTCCCGAGTTTGTCGCCCCAAGCCAGCGGGCCTGCCGGATAAGCGAGGCCTAATACCACTGCCTTGTCCAGGTCTTGCGGACTGCATATGCCTTGCTGGGCTATGTCGCTAGCGATATTGATAATGGTCGCCAAAATGCGTTGAACCACGAAACCTGCACTATCCTGTATCAGGCTGACGCCCTGCCCGCTTTTTTGCAGCAAGGACTGGCATTGTGCTGCGAGGTTTGCATCTGTAGCGGGATTCATCATCAGGCTCAGATGTCCCTGGCAAGCGGTCAGTGCATCGATGCCAAGGGTGCGACGTGCATCCAGCCCGGCTCTTGCTACACAGGTACTGACATCTTCGCCGTATGGGCTGACTATGCACAGTGCCTCTGCAGATGGCTGTTCACCATTTTCGAGAGTAACGCCGCAACGCTCAAACAAGGCAAGCAGTGCTGTCACTGCGTCCGCGTTTTCCTGACTGATCCATACTGGCCCTGTCCAGGCAGGCTGGTGCTCGGGAACCGCAGGTGCGTCCTGGTTGCCACTATAAGAATAAAAACCGCGCCCGGTCTTGCGGCCCAGCACACCTGCATGTACCCGCTGCGCAGTGATAACACTGGGGCGATAGCGTGGTTCCTCATAATATTGGTGATAAATCGCTTCCATGACCGGGTGAGATACATCCAGCCCGGTCAGGTCCAGCAATTCAAACGGGCCCAGCTTGAAACCTGCTGCCTCACGCATGATCTGGTCTATCTGGCGAAAGCTGGCAACGTTCTCTTGCAATATCCGCAGTGCTTCCGTGCCATAACCACGGCCTGCATGGTTGACGATAAAGCCAGGTGTATCTTTGGCACGCACTGGCAAATGCCCGGTTTGCGTGGAAAATGCCATGAGCTGCTCTGCGACCGCTGCATCGGTCAGCAAGCCATCGATGACTTCCACCACCTTCATCAGCGGGACAGGATTAAAGAAATGCAGGCCCGCAACACGCTCAGGTATTTTTGTGCACGCCGCAATGGCGGTCACTGACAAAGACGAAGTATTGGTCGCCAGTATGCAAGTGTCGCTGACGATGGCATCCAGTTGCTGGAACAAGGCACGCTTGACATCCAACTTTTCAACAATAGCCTCCACCACCAGATCACACTTTGCCAACTCCTGCATGCTATTGACGACTTGCAAGTTTTCCACAGCACGCTGATATTGTTCTGCACTGAGTTTTTCCTTGCTCAGCATTTTTTGCCATTGTTCGGCAATCAACTGACTGGCTTTGCTGGCGGCATCTGCCTGTACATCAAACAAGAGCACGGTAAAACCTGCCTGTGCCGCAATCTGGGCAATGCCACGCCCCATGGCACCGGCACCGACGATACCAACAGCGCCAACAACTGCAATACTGGTTTTCATATTTACTCCGGTACGATGGCAGTGACTTCTATTTCTACCCTGGCTCTGTCTTCTATCAAGCCTGCGACCTGCACCGCAGTCATGGTCGGGTAATGGCGGCCTATAATGTCGCGATAGGCTTCGCCAACTTCTTTATAAGCACCTACATATTCTTTTTTATCGATGACATACCAGGTCATGCGCACGATATGCTCGGGTTTGGCATTTGCCTCTGTCAATACTTCAACGATATTCTGCAAGGCCTGCCTTACCTGGCCAGCGAAATCATCGGTCTGAAAGGCGCATTGCGCGTCCCAGCCCACCATGCCACTAACGCACACGGTACGGCCACTGGCAGAAATGCCATTCGAATAGCCGCGTGGCCTGGCCCAGCCCGGAGGTTGCAAAATATCCATCATCTATCCTTTCATTGATGACTTTTCAGACCTTAGCGCCTGAAAAATCCATTATATTTATCTCACAAATTGCAGTAGTTCAGCATGGCAGTACGCAGTTCATCGTGTATGGCTATAGACTCGCGTAATTTCAAATCCATCATGACCAGTACCAACTTCGCTTTCAGACGCATATCCTGTTGCGGTCCGCTAAAGCAAATTTGCAACTCAACCGAAGTCTTACCCAGTTTCGTCACTATCAATTCTGCCAGCAAACTTTCACCCAGCTCTGTCGGTTTGATGAAATCCGTTTCCAGGTGCACGGTGGGCAGCCCCATGCCACGTGCAATATGCATTTCATGAAAACTGCAAGCCAGACCCTGCGCGCACCAGTCTTCGACCACGCCATTCATCATTTCAAAATAGCGCGGATAAAACACAATACCTGCAGGGTCGCAATGGGCAAAGCGTATCGGTAATTCAGCCTTAAAAATCATGCTGAGGCAAACTCTTTCAGCAATTCACGGCCTATGATCAGTTGCTGCACTTCCGTCGCCCCTTCATAAATACGAAGGGAACGGATTTCACGGTACAGACGCTCTACCGGCATTTCGCTGACGACACCCAGGCCACCAAACATCTGCACCGCTGCATCTATTACTTGCTGCGCACCTTCAGTCGCAGTCAGTTTTGCCATGGCAGCTTCTTTAGTGACTTTCCTGCTCTGGTCTCTTTGCCAGGCGGCACGGTAAATCAACAGGGCTGAACTATCTATGGTTGTAGCCATCTGCGCCAGCTTGGTCTGGGTCAGTTGAAAATCAGCCAGGGTCTGGCCAAACATCTTGCGTGTCGTTACTCTATGCATGGCTTCGTCCATGGCGCGACGGGCAAAGCCAAGGGCAGCGCCAGCCACGGAGGTACGGAAGATATCCAGCGTTGCCATCGCCACCTTGAAGCCCTGCCCTGCCTCACCCAGGCGCTGCGTGGCCGGGATGCGGCAATCAGTAAACTTCAGACGTGCCAGCGGATGCGGGGCTATCACATCGATACGTTCGGCGATTTCAAAGCCGGGCAGACCGGCATCAACGATAAAGGCCGTGATGCCACGTGCACCTGGTGCTTCGCCAGTGCGGGCAAACAATACATAGAAGTCGGCAATGCCACCATTGGAAATCCAGGTTTTCTCGCCGTTCAGGACATAGTGACCGCCATCTGCATCAGCGACAAATTCTGCCGCACATTGCATGGCTGCTACATCCGAACCAGCTTCAGGTTCGGACAAGGCAAAAGCAGCAATCGCCTCACCTTTGGCGACCTTACTCAGATAATTTTGTTTTTGCACTTCAGTACCATGCAAGCTGATGGCACCAGAACCCAGACCCTGCATGGCAAAAGCAAAATCTGCCAGGCCAGAATGACGGGCTAGGGTTTCGCGCATCAGACAAATGGCACGGGTGTCGATGACGTCAGCATTGCCGCCATAGGCACTACCGCCTATGGCATTCCTGAGCCAGCCAGCCGCGCCCAATTGTTTGACGAGATCGCGGCAAGCCTGATCGATATCTGTTGCATGATGATCAGGCAGGTTTTCTGCAGACCAGGCATCCAACTTGCTTTGTAATTCGCGGTGCTTGTCTTCAAAGAAAGGCCAGTCCAGGTAACTGGTGTCAGACATCTTATGCGTCATGTTCAATCCCCTTCAAAGACAGGTTTTTGCTTGGCAACGAAGGCATGGTAGGCGCGATGAAAGTCATTGGTCATCATGCAGATGGCCTGTGCCTGGGCTTCTGCTTCTATGGCCTCATCGACGCCCATATTCCATTCCTGATGCAGCATTTTCTTGGTCATGCCGTGAGCGAAGGTAGGACCGTCGGCCAGATTGCGCGCATAAGCCTGCGCCTCTTCCCAAACTTGCTCAGGCTCTACCAGACGATTGAAGAAACCCCAACGTTCTGCCTCTTCGCCCGACATGGAACGCCCCGTATATAAAAGGTCAGAAGCCCGCCCCTGCCCTATGATACGCGGCAAAATGGAACAGGCTCCCATATCACAACCTGCCAGACCAACCCGGGTGAACAGGAAGGCTGTCTTGCTACGCGCTGTACCCAGGCGTATATCAGACGCCAGTGCCAAAATCGCGCCAGCGCCAGCGCAGACGCCATCAATTGCCGCGATAATCGGCTGTGGGCAGGCACGCATGGCTTTGACGAGATCGCCCGTCATGCGGGTAAAACTCAGCAGACCTGGCATGTCGAGTTTGGTCAAGGGACCTATGATTTCATGTACATCGCCGCCAGAACAAAAATTCTCGCCAGCTCCGGTAATGACGATGGCCTTGACATCGTCAGCATACGCAAGCGCGCGAAACAGGTCGCGCAACTCGGCATAAGAATCAAAGGTCAGCGGGTTTTTGCGCTCAGGCCGATTCAGGCTGAGCGTCGCTACACCGGCAATCACGGCGTATTTGAACTGGCTGGCTTCATAGCCCGCCAGTTGTTGACGGTTGCCAGGCAAATCCTGGGCTTGTCCGGGTAGGTATTTCATGATTATTATTCCTGCTTGAGGTTGTCCGTATTATTGTCGGCAATGCTATCAACACCAGGCTCATGCAAATGAGTTTTCACTTGCGACAACAATTCAAATAATTTGCTTTTCTGCTCAGCCTGCAAGCCAGAAAACATATCGGCTATCCATGCTTCATGCACCGCTGCCATACGTTTGAAAGCACGACGGCCAGCAGGTGTCAGCTTGACGCTGTAAGCACGTCTGTCTTTAAGGTCGGCGACGCGAGTCACCAGTTTTTCCTGCTCCAGCTGATCGGTAATGCCGGTGATATTGCCGCCAGTGACCATCATACGTTTGGATAACTCTCCCATACGCAAGCCTTCTGGATGCCTTTCCAGCTGTGCCATCAGATCAAAGCGCGGCAAGGTGATACCAAATTCGCTACGCAGGCGACTGCGGATTTCACCTTCTATCATGACAGTGCAAGACAGCATGCGTAACCACAGGCGCAAAGATTGATGGTCATCTTGCGTCAGGCGAGTTTCCATGTCGAACACTGGCGAGCTTTCTTCTTTCATACTTGATCTTGTTTGTTCTTCAGATTTCATCACATGACTTCGCCACCGGCTACTGCTATTGACTGTCCATTCATCGCCGACGCACCGTCCATGCATAGCCACAACACCGCATCTGCGACTTCTTGCGGCTGTACAAGGCGTTTTTGCGGATTACCCGCAGCCAGTTCAGCTTTCGCCTGTTCTTCTGTCCGGCCGGTTTTGGCAACGATATTGGCAACGGCTTCTTTAACGATATCGGTTTCGGTATAACCAGGGCAAACCGCATTCACCGTCACGCCTTTTGCCGCGACTTCCAGCGCCACTGCGCGCGTCAGGCCTATGACACCATGCTTGGCAGCACAATAGGCAGAGACATAGGCATAACCCTTCAAGCCTGCCGTACTGACCACATTGACGATACGCCCCCAGCCAGCTTCCAGCATCGCAGGCAAGGCCTGCTGCATGCAAATGAAGCTGCCGTTCAGGTTCACGTCCAGCATGTCTTGCCACAGTTTGGCATCGGTTTTCAGGAAAGAGGCCGAACTGGCTTGCCCTGCATTATTGATGAGGATGTCGATGCGACCATCCCTGCCCTGCGATAATTCAAAAGCCGCTTGTACCGACTCCGCATCGCTGACATCCATGACTACATACTGCACTTTGGCATTAGACAGGGAAGCCACAGCGCGTTGCAAAGTCGCTTCGCTACGCCCTGCCAATGTCACTGTCGCCCCTTCAATGAGCAAGGCTTGCGCTATCGCCAAGCCTATACCCTTGCCACCACCAGTAACCAACGCATGTTTGCCTTGTAATTTTTCCTGATACGCAACCATCCTCATCCTTCCAGCAACTTGGCGGCAACTTGCTGCGGCGTCAGACCAGTGCTGGCTGCGGCGACCTGTCTCTCACGTTCGAGATTGCGTTCCAGCTGCATTTTTCCGGCGACATATTGCTTGGGCCAGGGCATATCATTGAAGCCCAGTTTGGCTGCTTCATGCAAGGTCCAGGCAGGGTCAGCCAAATGTGGCCTGGCGATGGCGCACAAATCAGCACGACCAGCGGCGATGATGCTGTTTGCATGATCCGCCTCAAAAATGGCACCAACTGCGATAGTAGGTATCTGTACCTCATTGCGTATACGATCAGCAAACGGTGTCTGGAACATGCGGCCATAGACAGGTTTCTCCTGCTTGCTGACCTGACCAGAAGAGCAATCTATCATGTCGGCACCTGCTGCCTTGAACAGGCGAGCAATGGCAACTGCACCATCTGGCGTAATGCCACCCTCTACCCAGTCATGCGCAGAGATGCGCACGGAAATCGGTTTATCTGCAGGCCAGACCGCACGCATGGCGGCAAACACTTCCAGCGGATAACGACAACGTTTTTCCAGTGAACCACCGTATTCATCTTCACGCTGATTGGTCAGTGGCGAAATGAAGCTTGATAGCAAATAGCCGTGAGCGCAATGCAGTTCCATCCAGTCAAAACCTGCTTCTGCCGCTGCCCTGGTCGCCTGGACAAAATCATCTTTTATCCGCTGCATGTCTGCTGCTGTGGCAGCACGCGCAACTTGCGAAATGCCAGGCAAGTATTGCTGATCTGACGCTGACACCAATGACCAGTTGCCTTCTTTCAATGGTTGATCAGTACCCTCCCAAGCTACGCAGGTTGAACCTTTTGCTCCGGCATGACCGAGCTGTACGGCAATCTTTGCATCAGTATTGGCATGAACAAAATCGACGATACGCTTCCAGGCTTGCGTATGCTCAGGTGCATACAGGCCGGGGCAAGCTGGCGTGATACGCGCATCGGCAGAGATGCAAGTCATCTCGGCAAATACCAGGCCAGCACCGCCCATGGCGCGGCTACCCAGATGCACGAGATGATAATCGCCAGCCACGCCATCGACCGCTGAGTATTGCGCCATCGGTGAGACGACGATGCGGTTTTTCAATACCACTTCGCTTAGCTTGTAGGGCGTCAGCATGGGTGGGATCGCTGTTTTTGTTTTAGGCACAGGCAAGCCAGCTTTGGCATACGCCTGCTCTGCTATCCAGTGTTCAAAACTGCGCACATAGCCAGCATCCCTTACCCTCAGATTTTCATGCGACAGACGCTGGCTGCGTGTCAGCATGGAATAGGCAAACTGCGGTGCTTCCATGGCGGTATAGCGCAGCACGTTTTCAAACCATTCCATGGAATTGCGGGCTGCGCTCTGTATCTTCAAGACTTCTATGGAACGCAAATCCTGATAGGCTTCCAGGACGGTATCCATGCCTTGCTCGCCATGTTTCTCAAAACTGCGTGCCAGTTCTATGGCATCTTCCAATGCCAGCTTGGTGCCTGAGCCTATGGAAAAGTGTGCGGTATGGGCAGCGTCCCCCATCAAAACCACAGGTACACGCTTATTATTTAGCGGGTTCCAGTGCACCCAGTTCTTGCAGATAATGCGCGGGAACTTGATCCAGTTGGCTGAGCCACGCAAGTGCGTGGCGTTTGACATCAGTGCATTGCCATCGAGGTATTTGGCGAACAGGTTTTCACAAAAAGCGACGGCTTCCTCCTGGCTCATTTTATCTATGCCAGCCTTGAGCCAGGTTTCTTCCGGTGTCTCGACTATAAAGGTCGCAGTATCGCCGTCATATTGATAGGCATGCGCCTGGAACCAGCCATGCTCGGTTTCTTCAAAGGCAAAGGTAAAAGCCGAGAACAGTTTTTTAGTGCCCAACCAGACAAAACGGCATTTACGCGTATCGATATCGGGTTGATAGCTTTGCTCATAGCGGGTACGAACGCGACTGTTCAAGCCATCGCAGGCAATGACGAGGTCAGCATCATATTCCAGCGCCAGTGCCTGGTCGTCTGCCACATCTGTTTCGAATACCAGCTTGACATCCAGCTCTTCGCAACGCTCTTGCAGAATATTCAGCAAACGCTTGCGACCTATACCACAAAAACCGTGGCCACCAGAGGTAACAACCTGGCCCTTGAAATGGGTGTCGATATCATCCCAGTGATTGAAAGACTGCAAGATGGAACGGGCGGTATGTTCATCGGCATTCACCAGGTTACCCAGGGTCTGGTCAGAAAACACCACGCCCCAGCCAAAAGTATCGTAAGCACGATTGCGTTCAACGATGGTGATCTGGTGCGCCGGGTTTTGCTTTTTCATCAGCAGGCTGAAATACAGGCCAGCCGGACCACCGCCTATGCATAGGATATTCATTAAGATACCTTGAAGATTAATTTATTACTTTGACCCAATACTGCACCACTGCCTTATTGCATTTTGCAAGAGGCGACATAAGCGTCTGGATGATTGGTAAATACAGCACTCAGAGTTTTATTGGTCACCCTGCCCTGCCCATCTTTGCTGATGATGCGCGCATAGTAATTTTGCACAGGATAGTGATTACTGTTGAACTTGAAGTCACCGCGCACAGATTTGAAGTTGGCTGCCTTGATGGCTTTACCCAGGGCATCCTTGTCTTCTATCTTACCCTTGACACCGCGCACTGCACTATCCATCAACATGGCAGCGTCATAGCCTTGCGATGCATACAGTGATGGCAGGCGGCCATATTCTTTCTGGAAGTCAGCAACGAAACGTTTGTTTTGGGGATTATCCATATCATGTCCCCACTGCGATGCATTGAACATACCCAGCATGGGTGCGCCTACTGCCTTGATAATGTCTTCATCAGCAGAAAAGCCCGGGCCAAAGAGTTGAGTATTCTTGGACAAACCGGCATCCACAAACTGCTTGATGAAATTGATACCCATACCACCTGGCAGGAAGATATACACGGCATCGGGTTTCAGGTTACGTATCTGTGCAAGTTCTGTCGCATAATCAAGCTGCCCCAGTTTGGTAAAGATTTCTTCGGCAACCTTGCCCTTATAATAGCGCTTGAAGCCAGTCAGTGCGTCTTTGCCTGCCGGATAATTAGGTGCCACCAGAGCGACATTCTTAAAACCCTTGTCATTGACCTGCTTGCCGACTGCCTCATGCAGGCTGTCGTTCTGCCAGGCCACATTAAAAAAGTAAGGATTACATTGCTCACCCGCATACTGAGACGGGCCAGCATTGGCGCTGATGTAATGCACCTTGGCAGCAAAAATCGTTGGCCCCACTGCCAGCATCAGATTGGAAAACACGATGCCGGTCATCAAATCGACCTTGTCCTTCTTGATGAGCTTGTCCACCAGTTGCTTGGTCGCGTCAGGATTTTGCTGGTCATCACCCGTGATGACCTCAACTGGCAAATTACCGAATTTATTGTCCAGATGTTTCATCGCCAGAGAAAAGCCATCGCGTATATCCACACCCAGGCCTGCACCCGCACCAGACAAGGTGGTGACCATGCCTACTTTGACTTTGTCTGCGGCAAAAGCATAGTTCGCGTTGGTCGCAGCAATACTGGACAGCAATAAACACAGCAAGGTCTTTTTCACGAACGTCTCCTTCGGGTTAGTAGGCATTGGTATTAGCTTGTGACAGGTGTGCGCAATTTATAGCGCTGCAGCTTACCGGTTTCAGTTCTCGGCAAACTCGTCATGAATTCTATGGCACGCGGATACTTGTAAGGGGCAATACTATTCTTGACGAAATCCTGGATTTCCTTGCTCAGTTCTACTGATGCCTGCGCACCGACTTTCAACACCACAAAAGCCTTGACGATCTGACCGCGCTCTTCATCCGCCAGGCCTATGACTGCGCACTCAGACACTGCCGGGTGCTTCAGCAAAGCTTCTTCAACCTCTGGTCCGGCGATGTTATAGCCCGCAGAAATAATCATGTCGTCAGTGCGGGCGCGGTACCAGAAATAGCCGTCTGCATCCATCTCATAGGCATCACCTGTCAGGTTCCAGCCCTGGTGCACATAATTTTTTTGCCTGTCATCTGCCAGGTAACGGCAACCAGTTGGCCCCTTGACTGCCAGGCGACCAACCACGCCAGGGCCAGCCACGTCGCCATGCTCATCAAATATACAAGCCTGGTAACCGGGTATGGGCTTACCGGTTGCCCCTGCCCGCGTCTCATCGCCTGCGGCAGAAATAAAGATATGCAGCATCTCGGTCGCACCTATGCCATCTATCATGACCAGGCCAGTCGCCTGACGCCAGGCTTCACGGGTTGCGGCAGGCAATGCTTCACCGGCAGAAACGGTTTTCTTGAGACTGGACAAATCAAAATTCTTTGCCAGCGTGGCCATCTGGCGATAAAAGGTAGGTGCAGTAAAACATACCGTGGCCTTGAATTCGTCTATGGCTTTCAGCAGGGATTCTGGCGTCAGTTTTTCCAGCAATACCGCTGTCGCACCTACGCGCAAAGGAAACAGCAGCAAGCCACCAAGGCCAAAAGTAAACGCCAGTGGTGGCGTGCCTATAAAAATATCGCTTTGTGCAGACTGCAAGGTAGAACGTGGAAAGCAATCGCAAATCGCCAGCACATCCCTGTGGAAGTGCATGGTGCCCTTGGGCATTCCGGTCGTACCAGAAGTAAAGCTGATGAGGCAGACATCTTCGGCCAAGGTATCTACAGCGGTAAATTCAGCTGATTTGCCAGCCATGAGCGCTTCCAGGCCATCATCACCCTGATGATTGAAGTACATCACCTGCTTCAATATGGGATTGGCTTGTAGCGCCAGCTCCATCTCTTCACGCAGATTTTCTGAGCAGAGTGCAGCGGCAATCTCAGCCTTGTTGGCGATCACGCCCAATTCCTTGGCGCGCAACAGGGGCATGGTGGGCACAGCTATGCAACCCGCTTTGATGACAGCCAAAACACTGGCAGCCATCATGGGATTATTGGCTCCACGCAACAGTACCCTGTTCCCGGGCTGTAAATGCATATCTTCCAGCAAGACGTGGGATATACGACTGACGGTAGCCAGCAGATGGGAATAAGTCCAGCTTTCGGTCTGGCTGCGGATGGCAATGCTGTCTGCATGGCCAGTTGCACACATCTTGTCGAGCAAGTCGGCAACACAATTCAGGCGTTCAGGGTATTGCAACTCAGGCAAAGAAAAAACCAGTTCGGGCCATTGCTCGCGTGGTGGCAAGTGATCAAAAGCAAAGGTATCCAGATGGGCAGACCCTGGTAGCACAGTTGAATTCATTTCTTCTCCGGCTTTGGTACACGATATTGATACAGCAACCCCGAAAACACCAAACTACTTTAAACCTAAACTATTTTTAGGTAAAGTGTTTTTTAGCATCAAAACCAAGTTTTTCTCAAAGAAAATATTTTCAATTGAGTCGCTTATAGTATATTTTAGGTCTAAAGTAATTTCATTGAATACCTTAGCAGCACCATCAGGGATATCAGAATGAACATCACGCTTTTGTTGGAGCACGGTTTAAACGGCTTGCAATTTGGTCTCATGCTTTTTCTGCTGGCAGCAGGCCTGACGCTGATCTTTGGCATCATGGATTTCATCAATCTAGCCCATGGCTCCCTCTATATGGCCGGTGCTTATTTCGCCGCCAGCTTTACCAGCATGACAGGTTCTTTCTGGCTCGGCTTGCTGGCAGCGGTGATAGCAACAGCGCTGCTGGGTGTGATACTGGAAGTAGTGGTCTTCAGACATTTATACCAGCGCGATCATTTATCCCATGTGCTGGCGACTTTTGCATTGATACTGATATTCAACGAAGGTGCGCGCATGATCTGGGGTGCGCAGCCGCTGATGCTGAATATTCCACCACAGCTATCACAACCAGTGGAATTGCTGCCTGACTTTTTTTACTCATCTTTCCGCCTGTTCATCATCGCCACCGGGCTGGTTGTCGCTGGCCTGCTGTATTTTGTCGTCACCAAAACCCGCATAGGCATGCTGGTGCGGGCCGGAGCATCTAACCGTGAAATGGCCATCACCATGGGTATCAATATCAAGCTGGTGTTCACCTTGCTGTTTGCCTTTGGTGCAGCCCTGTGCGCCATCGCAGGAGCTCTACTCGGTTCCATACTCGCAGTACAGGTGGGTATGGGTGAAAGCATACTGATACTGGCGTTTGTGGTCATTGTCATAGGTGGCATAGGCTCGATACGCGGGGCATTGGTAGGCGCATTGCTGGTGGGGCTGGTTGATACCCTGAGCAAAACCTTGCTGCCCGGTGCGCTGAAGCTGTTGATGCCGCTGGAAATGGCAGCCAATCTTGGCCCTGCCCTGGCATCGATACTAATTTACGTATTGATGGCAGCCGTGCTGTTTTACAAACCCCAGGGCCTGTTCCCTGCGCGAGGCTAAGGGAGTAATTATGCAGAGCAGCCTACATCACAGCATATCGCGCAATTCCAGCACAGGCATCCTGTGCCTGCTGATTGCCTTCCCCCTGCTTGCAACTTATTTCGCTCAGGAATTTTATATAGGTCTGTTAAGCCGCCTGATGATTTTCGCACTGGTAGCCAGCAGCCTGAACCTGATACTCGGTTTTGGCGGCATGATCAGCCTGGGGCACGCTGCTTTCTTTGGTAGTGGCGCTTATGTGGTGGGCATATTGATGCAACATGGCGTCACATCTGCCTGGATCAGCTGGCCAGTGGCCATGCTGACTGGTTTTGTGCTGGCACTGGCAATAGGCAGTGTCTCACTCAGGACCCGCGGCGTATACTTCATCATGATCACGCTGGCATTCGCACAGATGTTGTATTTCCTGTTTGTGTCATTAAAAAATTATGGTGGTGACGATGGCCTGAGCCTGGTGCAACGTTCGGTAACAGGGCTGGACATGAGCAATGACAGCAATTTTTATTATTTGGTGCTGGTCATTTGTGCCATATTTCTCTTCGTTCTGTACCGGCTCATCAATTCCCGTTTTGGGCGTGTGATACAAGCCATCAAGGAAAATGAAACCCGTATGGAAGCCATAGGTTACCCGGTGTTTCGCTATAAGCTGCTGTGCTTTGCGATTGCAGGCAGTGTCGCCAGCCTGGCAGGTGCCTTGCTGGCAAACCAGAACATGCTGGTTAGCCCCAATCTTTTGCACTGGACACAATCCGGCAGCCTCATGGTGATGGTGATACTCGGTGGCGTGGGTTATCTGTCAGGCGGCATTCTGGGTGCAGTAGTCATGCTGATGCTGGAAGAAATCCTGTCTGGCTACACCATACACTGGCAGTTATATCTGGGCATTATCCTGCTGCTGGTCGTCATGCTCTTGCCAAATGGCCTGGCCAGCTTGCCGGAAAAGTTCATGCCCATCAAAAAACCTCAAGGGGATCAGACATGAGCGTGTTGCAGCTAAAAGGCCTGGTCAAACGCTATGGTGGCCTGCTCGCAACCAACAATCTGAGCCTGGATGTATTGCCTGGCGAAATCCACGCCATCATAGGCCCGAATGGTGCGGGCAAGACTACGCTGATACATCAGATATCTGGTGCTATTGCGCCAAACCAGGGGCAGATCATTTTCAATGACGTCGATGTCACGGCCCTCAGCATGCATGAACGTGTCAAGCTTGGATTGGCACGTTCTTACCAGATCACAAATATCTTCCAGTCATATACCGTCATCGATAATCTGAGCCTGGCGATACAAACGCGCTCTGGCAGCAGCATGCGTTTCTGGCGCAAGGCCATAGATGAGCAGGCACTTTTTGAGCAAGCAAGGCAACTCGCCAGCGACATAGGTCTGGCTGAACACTGCAATAGCAAAGCCTGTGAACTCGCGCATGGCGAACAACGTCAACTGGAACTGGGATTAACACTGGCGACACAACCTAAACTGCTCTTGCTGGATGAACCTATGGCAGGCACTGGGCATGAAGAATCAGGCAAGATGCTGGAACTGATCGCAGCCCTGCGCGGCAAGGCTGCCGTGATCTTGATAGAACATGATATGGATGCCGTCTTCAAACTGGCTGACCGCATTTCTGTTTTGGTGGCAGGGTCCATCATCGCCACTGGTACGGCAGAACAGATACGCCAGAACCCGGAAGTCAAGAAAGCCTATCTAGGTGATGAAGCGGACATGGCACTCAAGGAAGTCGCATGAAGACCATACTGGAAGTCGAACATATCGCTACCGCCTATGGCCACAGCCAGGTCTTGTTTGGCATAGACCTGCAAATACGTCAGGGTGAAGTCGCCAGCCTGCTGGGGCGTAATGGCGCTGGCAAAACAACGACCTTGCGTTCAATACTGGGGCTGACACCAGCACATAAAGGCCATATCAGCTTCATGGGCCAGTGCATAGAAAAAATGACGACGGATAAAATTGCCAGGATGGGCATAGCCCTGGTGCCGGAAGGCAGGCAGATTTTCCCCAACCTGACCGTTAAGGAAAACCTGGTCGCCTTTGCCGCCAATCGCAATCAAAGCAAAACGCCATGGAACCTGAAAGAAATTTACCAGCTATTCCCGCGTCTGGAAGAACGCGCCGGCAATATGGGCAATCAATTGTCTGGTGGTGAACAGCAGATGCTGGCCATCTCACGCGCCTTGATGACCAACCCGCATCTACTAATACTGGATGAAGCAACGGAAGGCTTGTCGCCGCTGGTGCGCGAAGAAATCTGGGCTTGTCTCAGAAAGCTGCGTGACCAGGGGCAAACCACGTTGGTTATCGATAAATATGTAGAAAAACTCATCCCCCTGGCCGATCAGCACAGCATCATGGAACGGGGCAAGATAGTCTGGCATGGCAATAGCGAGAGTCTGACGCAGTCACCTGAGACCTGGCAGAAATATGTGGGGGTTTAAAATTGTTATTTAGAACAGACAGCGTACCTGCACTGCCAGCCCCAATACCTTGGCGTTACTCAAGTTCAGATTATCTGTCGCATATACACACCCACAAACTGATTGCTCCAGCCTATGCCAACTGACTTATAACGCGTATCAAAGCTGGCACCAAAGCGACCATAGGCAGAATGATTGGCGACACTCAACACCGGCAGATTGACACCGTAAAAATGCCGGACTTGCGCGGCAAATTCCCATTACTGGTTTTGGTAAGCGAGGCGTGCTGTATGTGTTTGTGGCACGGAGACCGGGCGAGTCCGTTGACGGTCGACGCCTTGCAGCAAAGGCTGATAATTCAAATAGCCTTTACTGTCATATTGCACGACGGCAGAACTCAGGCTTTGCTGCAGCTCTGGCGAATTTTTTCTAGGCAATTTTATTACAAAGTGCAAATGCAAAAGACTATGGATTTTAACACTGGAAATACGCTACTTAGAACAAAGGCCAAACAAATATTTGTCTGCATGCATCCATCACAAATTGGCAGAGCCAAACCACACACCAGCTCGACTCGGGATTTTAGCGACTATTAAAAATAGTGCTGAATTTGAATGACATAGAAAAATCAGGGCTTGACTTGCGCGGGCAGCACACGCTCCGCCGATGTCGAAGCAGGGGAATTGGCATCCAGAATTTGTACGAAGATTTCATTTTTCTTGATCATGCCCAATTCAAAGCGGGCGCGCTCTTCTACGGCGTCTGTCCCGGTCTTCAAATCCTGCACTTCAGATTCAAGCTTGCCATTACGCTCTTTGAGTTTTTCATTATTATTCTTCACCTGAGCGACTTGCCGGTCCAATTCCCAGACACGCAACCAGCCCCCCTTACCCAACCACAGCGGGTATTGGATCAACATCAGCAAGGCAACAAAGGAAAGGGCAATCAAACGCACGGCTTATTGAAACAAAGAATATTAAAAGAAGAAACTAACAAGAAAAAGGGGAACATCGTTCCCCTTTTGACCACCACGATACCAGATTACTTCAGATTATAGAAGGCATCACGACCAGGATAGCTGGCAATTTCGCCCAAATCTTCTTCAATACGCAGCAATTGATTGTATTTTGCCATGCGATCAGAACGGGACAAGGAGCCGGTCTTGATTTGCAGAGCATTCGTACCAACCGCGATATCAGCAATAGTGCTGTCTTCTGTCTCACCAGAGCGATGGGAAATCACGGCTGTGTAGCCAGCACGTTTTGCCATTTCGATGGCAGCAAAAGTTTCAGTCAGAGTACCGATTTGGTTGATCTTGATCAGGATGGAGTTGGCAATACCTTTTTGTATGCCTTCTTTCAGGATCTTGGTATTGGTGACGAACAAGTCATCGCCAACGATCTGAACTTTCTTGCCCAGTTTTTCAGTCAGGATAGCCCAACCATCCCAGTCACCTTCAGCCATACCATCTTCGATGGAGATGATAGGATATTTATCCACCCAGGTTGCCAGCAGATTGGTGAAGTCAGCAGATGACAAAGTCAGGCCTTCACCTTCGAGGTGATATTTGCCGTCTTTGTAGAATTCGCTGGCCGCGCAATCCAGGCCCAGGGCGATTTGCGTGCCTGGCTCGTAGCCAGCAGCTTCTATCGCCTGGATAATCAGCTTGATGGCAGATTCGTGATTATCTACAGAAGGTGCAAAACCACCTTCATCACCAACCGCTGTCGTCAAACCTTTGTCGTGCAAAATCTTTTTCAGTGCATGGAAGACTTCTGCACCGTAGCGAACTGCTTCGCGGAAAGATGGAGCACCTACCGGGATAATCATGAATTCTTGAATATCCAGGTTATTGTCTGCATGCGCACCACCGTTGATGACGTTCATCATAGGCACAGGTAATTGCATCGCACCCGAACCGCCGAAATAACGGTACAGTGGCAAACCAGCTTCTTCAGCAGCTGCCTTGGCGACAGCCATGGAAACAGCCAGCATGGCATTTGCACCCAGGCGGCTCTTGTTTTCAGTACCGTCCAGGTCGATAAGAGTACGGTCAAGAAAGGCTTGCTCATTCGCATCCAGGCCCATGATGGCTTCAGCGATTTCGGTATTGATATGCTCGCAGGCTTTCAAGACACCCTTACCCAGATAGCGGGACTTGTCGCCATCACGCAGCTCTATCGCTTCGCGGGAACCAGTGGATGCGCCAGAAGGCACAGCAGCACGTCCCATGACACCGGACTCCAGCAAGACATCACATTCAACAGTTGGGTTACCGCGTGAATCCAGAATTTCACGACCGATAATATCAACGATGGCACTCATTCAATTCTCCTAAACAATCAAAATATCGAACAAAATATCTAACAAAATAATACGAATCTGATTTGCAACACATCCGTTGGCCTGATATGGCCACAGGTAAATAAAGCTGCAATGAATTTTCTACTGCAAAATAATGGAGCAGATAATACCCCATTACTCTGGTTCGACGAACTGAACAATACTTTATTCTTATCGCTTTTTGTACTGATAAGCAAAAAAGCAAATTTCGCTACAGGGCAAATCAAGTAAAGAGGATTTATAGTATCCAGGTCTACTAACAAGATGCTTGTATCCAGACACCACAACAAAAATTCTTTAAGGCAACTCAACATCATTTTGCAAAAAAGGCGAACCACTATCGTGGCTCGCCTTTTTAATCAGGATTTATTAATGACGAGCAAACCAGCACTCAAACAAACTGGCTGGTTCAAGCCCGCATCAAATCCACCACATCTCATGCCTTGTTACCTTGCGCCTTTTTATGCGCTATCGCTGCCTTGGCGAAAGAGATAAACAAAGGGTGACCATCACGTGGCGTCGACTTGAACTCAGGGTGGTACTGCACACCCAGATACCAAGGATGGACATCACGCGACAATTCCATGATTTCGCACAAATCTTCTGTCGGCGTACGGGCAGAGACGATCAAACCGGCTGCCTCAACGCGACCCAGATAATGATTATTGGCTTCATAGCGATGACGATGGCGCTCAGTCACGACATTGCCATAAATCTCGGACGCCAAAGTACCGGAGCGAACTGCACAAGTTTGTGCACCCAGACGCATGGTGCCGCCAAGGTCAGAATTTTCATCCCTTGTTTCAACTTTACCGTCATGGTTTTGCCATTCATTGATGAGGGCAACCACTGGCTGTTCTGTCTCGGTATCAAACTCTGTCGAGTTTGCCATGGCCAGACCGGCCTTGTTACGGGCGTATTCAATCAGTGCAACTTGCATACCCAGGCAAATGCCGAGGTAAGGTATTTTGTTTTCACGTGCATAGCGGGCTGCCAGTATCTTGCCTTCTACGCCGCGCTTGCCGAAACCACCTGGCACCAGGATGGCATCGTATTTTTCCAGCGACTTGGTACCGTGGATTTCGATTTCTTCAGAATCAACGTATTCAATATTCACACGACTTTCAGTGTGGATACCGGCGTGACGCAAGGCTTCTGTCAAAGATTTATACGATTCTGTCAGGTCTACATATTTACCGACCATGCCGATAGTGACTTCTTCTTTCGGATTTTCCAGTGCGTAGATCAGTTTGTCCCACATAGCCAGATTCGCTGGTTTTGGTGACAAGCCCAGTTTATCGCATACGATTTTATCCAGACCCTGGTCGTGCAACATCTGTGGAATCTTATAGATAGTATCTGCATCCCAAACAGAAATCACTGCTTCTTCAGCCACGTTGGCGAACAGGGAAATCTTGGCACGTTCATCATCCGGGATAGGACGATCAGCACGGCACAGCAAAGCGTCGGGAAAAATACCGATTTCACGCAGTTTTTGTACGCTGTGCTGAGTCGGCTTGGTTTTCAGTTCACCAGCAGCGGCAACATAAGGCACCAAGGTCAGATGCACGAAGGCAGCAGCATTGCGACCAGCACGCAGGCTCAGTTGACGGGCAGCTTCAAGGAAAGGCAGGGATTCGATATCACCCACAGTACCACCGATTTCAACCAGGGCAACGTCAGCACCGGCTGCGCCACGATGGATGAATTCCTGGATTTCATTGGTAATGTGCGGAATAACTTGCACAGTCTTGCCCAGGTATTCGCCACGGCGTTCTTTACGGATAACGGACTCATAGATCTGGCCAGTAGTGAAATTATTCACCTTTTTCATTTTGGCCGTGATGAAACGCTCATAGTGTCCCAGGTCCAGATCAGTTTCTGCGCCGTCATCGGTCACGAAAACTTCGCCATGCTGGAATGGGCTCATGGTACCTGGATCCACATTGATGTAGGGATCAAGTTTGAGCATAGTGACTTTGAGACCGCGCGATTCAAGGATCGCAGCGAGAGAGGCAGCAGCAATGCCTTTGCCTAAAGAGGAGACTACGCCCCCCGTAACGAATACAAACTTAGTCATTGCAGAAGGTGCCGAACGGCACAAGCGGGAAATTCGAATTATACATCACTAAGCCTTGATGTGTGCGAATTCCCGCTTGCAAATCCTGTGAAATTTCAGGATTCAGCTGGTTTACATTGCATAAATAAATTGCAATCTTGCAAAATTTTGTGCGCCCTGTCCATTGCTCAATTCCCTGATTTCATTGCTGCGACGAATGAAAGATGCCGATGCCCCATAGTTTTCACCACGCCACAAATAGCCAATTTCGAACTCGCCAACCATGCTTTTAGGCTTGACTGTAGTCGCCTGATTATTAAAATAGCCGCCCTGCATGCTTGCATTGTAGGCAACAGCCTTGAGTTCGGTGCGCAAGAAACCATAACTGGCTGCTTGCTCTGGTAGCGCATTCAGGCGACCGGCACGTATCATCAACTCTGCACTTGCATCAGTAAAAATATTACCAAGACGCCCTTTAATACGAGGTGCAATATCTATATAGGGCATAACCACGGCGCGCCCGGGTGAATATTCACCTGATAATACTGCACCCCATTCATTACGCAATTGCGTGCTCCAGCCTTGTGGCAAGGGTTGCTTCAGCAATCTGTGCAAATGCGTCTGCGTCCATTCACCACCGGCGCAAGGCCCCAGGCATCCTATATCCAGCCCCAGTCGCTGGCTTTGACCATCAGCCTCGCTCTTTTCCCGATACAGTCCCGCATATAACCAGCCTGCATAAGGGTGGTCATTCCTGGATATCTGGTTTGGAGTCAGTTTAATGTCCGATGCGGTATACAATTCCTGCCCCAGACGCCAGCCATAGGTCAGCGCCTGCTTGGCATTAGTTTTGGTAAAACTTTGCCCTATCCTGTTACCAGCGGTATAGAAACCGTCCTCTTTCTTGAGCAAGAGGCTGTCGTTATCGATATCCACTAGCCAGGTGATCTTGCCTGCCTGGCGCACCTGGGCAAATTCATCCCATGACGGTAAGACCTCTTGTCCAAACGCGCTGGCAGTGAAAAACACTGCTGCCAGTGCGGCGGAAAATTTCAATACAGGCTTGATTTGATTCATGTATTTATCGCGATAGTGTTTATATGGAGCTTAAATTGAGCTTAGTTTCATGCTTTCCAGCATACTCAGCACGGCAGTGGCTGTATGGCCTGGCACTTCCATAGGGATTAAATGTCCGCCAGGAATAAGTACATAATTATCGCCCATTAATTTTTTTGTCGCTTTTGGACCCGCCTGGCGGCATTCTATGGATTCAGTGCCACCGACAAAACCAACAGGCACATTCGGCGGGCGTTTATTCAAGCGCCCCAAGCCATGTGGCAGCGTGCGGTAAATTGCGGTTTCCACTTCGCGGGTAAAGCGCAGGGTGACGCCTTGCGCATGAGGTTTAAGACCGGCCTTCATATAGTCACGCAAGACTTCTGGTGGCCAGATGGCAAACATCTCTTTGGAAGCAAAGTGCTGATAAGCCTCTTCTTCACTCTTCCACAGATGACGGCGCTTTTCTGAAAAGCGTGCAGGAGAAAATTTCTTATCCAGACCAAGAGATTTAAATATACGCAATAACATCGCCCGCCAGCCCGATACCACCGGAGAATCCAGTACCACCACACCTCGCACCAGATCTGGCCTGGCCCTGGCTGCCATCAAAGATAGAATCCCACCCAGCGAATGTCCCAGCAAGATCACTGGCTGCTGATAATTTTTCTGCAAGGTATCTATCAACTCTTGCACCAGATTACGCCAACCATCTGTCACTGGATATACAGGATCATGGCCGACCATATCAGTAGCATGGACTTCATAATCTGAGCGCAAATGATCGAGGAACATACGATATGTCCCGGATGGAAAACTATTGCCATGGACAAAATGGATGATGGGCTTTACGGTAGTCTGGTTCATAGCTAAGGGTATAGCATTACCGGTCAAACCAATAACGCGCATTTTCCTGTCTGAATTGTGAAGTTTTCAATGATGCGCCAAATTGTATGCTGATTGCACCCGATTCATCTGTTCTTAGACGTTTTATTCCAAAATCAGCATAGCGCTGGAAGACCTCAGGCTTGGGGTGGTGATAACGATTCAAGTAACCAACCTGGAAAATTGCCAACTCGGGATGCACTACTTTCAAGAAAGGCTCTGTCGACGAGGTACCACTACCGTGGTGAGGTGCAAGCAATATATCAGCCTTGAGTTTTAGCGGTATGCTATGGATAAGTTCATCTTCCTGTATCGCCTCTATGTCACCCGCCAACAACATGGAATGTAATTTTGTGGATACTCTCAAAACGCAGCTACGGGCATTGGGCTTCCATTTTGTGCTTTCATAACTGGCTGCCCCAGGTTGCAGAACTTCAAAATGGACGCCGTCCCAATCCCATGCCTGCCCAGCCACACAACGCCTATGCTGACTTGCAGCCTGGACGATAGGACTGTCGAGACTCAGGGATGTGCTGGATAGCGTCACAGGCACATGCTTGAGTATGCTTAAAGCCCCGCCAGAATGGTCATTATCATTATGGGAAATCATCATGACATCAAGCTCATTGATGCCTCGCGCATGCAAGTAGGGCAAAATCACCCGGCTGCCGCTATCTGAATCAGCACCCAAACCCGGGCCAGTATCATAAAGCAGCCTGTGATGTGCAGTTTCCAGCAATAAGGCCATGCCCTGCCCCACATCCAATGCAGTCACTTGCAACTCATCATCTGCCGGCCTTTGACTGGTTTGCAACAGCAGAGGCAAGCAGCAAATCAAACCCAGGCCGCGTAGCGGCCAGGCTTTAGGAGCCAGCAGCCACAAAATGCCCAGTGTGGCCAATACCAGTAGCCAGAATGAGGGCATTGCCGCAGTCCAGACGGCGAAGGGTAAAGCGCTAAAGTAATTCAGGGATTGCGCCAAAATATCCACAAAGACGTGCGCGATTTTCAGCAACCATACCGACAAAGGAGCAGGCATGATGCTACCGACCAGAGCCAGAGGCGTCACCACAAAACTGATGAGGGGTATGGCAATCGCATTTGCCAGAGGACTAATGATAGAAATTTGTCCAAACAAAAACATGGTCAGCGGGAGCATGCCTATCGTCACGGCATATTGCGTCAAGGATGCCGAGCGCAAACCCAGCATCATGCGCGCACTGCGCTGTTCTGGTGGCTTGATATGCCCTTGCCCACCTGTCGCAAATACGATGATGGCAACCGCCGCAAAAGACAACCAAAACCCCGGCGACAATACTGCCCAAGGATCTGCCAGCACAACCAGACCCAGCGTCAGGCTCAACACGGCAGAAAAACTGCTGATGCGCCCTGTCCAGATGGCGACGGCAACCACACTCAACATGATCAGGGTTCTTTGTGCTGGCAACCCAAAGCCAGCCAGAGCAACGTACACCAGTGCCATCAGCGCACCAGCCAGTGCCGCTGCCTTTTGTGCGGGCAAGCGCAAAGGCAGCTCCAGCCCCAGAAAAAAGGAGTGCCGCCAACAATAAAACACCAGACCAGCAAGCATTCCCGCAACCATGGTGATATGCAAACCTGAAATACTGATCAGATGGCCAATGCCCACTCGGTTGAATACCGTCCAGTCAGTTTGAGGGATTTCGCGTTGGTCACCCACTACCAGCGCCACCAGCACGCCTGCATAAGGATGATTTGGCAGGGCAGCATGAATGCGGTCACGCAATTTGGCGCGACTGGACTCGATGACATTGCCCACACTCCAGACAAAATCAGCCAGCTTACGGTTGTACAGTACAGCGTCTGGCTCATACTTATCCAGGCGCACCGTACCCGTGGCACGCAAATCCTGTTCCAGCAACCATGCCTCATAGTCAAAGCCAAGTGGATTGGCATTGCCATGTGGCCGTTTTAGTCGCACGCGCAATTGCCAGCGTTCGCCTGGCTGCACGGCAGTTACTTGCCGCATATCGCTACCGCGATCTGCACCGTACCAAGATAGTGCGACTTTTGATGGCCAAGCTGCAATGCTGCTCAAATCACCGACACCATCTGCGCGCACCTGCTCTACCGCAAAATTGAATCTTTGCCCTTGCTCAAAACGAAAAGGCAAGCTATCGATGGTGCCGATTAAGACAATATCCTGATTTTCCCATTTCTTCGGCAATTCTTCCCGCAAGTAGAAATGGGCATAACCACTGGCCCAGACAAAACCCAGGACGGCAGCAAGCGTGAAGCGTGCAGGCAAACCTAACCCGGGCCCAAGTTTGAATGTACATAGCAAAATAAGGACGAGCAGCGAGAAAAATGTCATCAGCAAAAGCAAGTGATAGCTGAATAAGCTTGCCTGTTGCTGCAAGATGGCAACACCAAATACCAAACCCAACATCACCGCCCGCACAGACTAGCCCCTTTGCATGCGTGGCATGATATGCATGACATTGGCGCTGGTTGCTTGCGCCACTTCATTCAGACTGAGATTGCGCAATTCTGCCAGCACGGCCCCTATCTTTGGCAACTGGGCTGGTGTATTGGCTCCATCTGGCAACCAGCTTGGCGGGATATCTGGAGCATCAGTTTCCAACACGATGCTGGACAGTGGCAAGTCCGTTGCCAGCCTGCGTATCTGCAGGGCCCGCGTGAACGTCATGGCACCGCCAAAGCCCAGCTTAAAACCCATCTCAATGAAGGTCTGTGCCTGCTGCACACTGCCGTTAAACGCGTGGGCAATACCTCCCCTGACTTTGATGCGCCGCAAATGTTTGAGTATGATGTCTTGTGAACGCCTTACATGAAGCAGCACCGGCAAGTCAAAATCCCTGGCCAGCTTCAGTTGTTCGACATAAAAATATTCCTGTTTTTCCTTCAAAGGACTAGTGGTCAGTGCAGGTACAAAATAATCAAGGCCAATTTCGCCTATGGCTACCAGCTTTTTGTATGTATCTGCGCCTGCCATCAACTCGCTTACTTTTTCGCGCAAAAGTAACAAGTCTTCTTCTTTTGAAGTCGGCACATACATGGGATGTATGCCCAGGGCATAAAAACAATCCGCCCTTTGTTCACCCAATTTGATGACCGTATCAAAATTGCTTTTGTGTACGGCAGGTACGACAATGGCCGACACGCCTGCTTGCACTGCAGCTTCGACCACAGCCAGCGAAGTGCCGCCAAACTCACTTGCATCCAGATGACAGTGACTATCTATCCACATACTATCCACATAAAGCTTCAAACCCAGGCTAATTTATTAATAGCCTGATTATGAAGCAGTTTGTCTGCAGACTACAATTTTTTGAACAGTTGCCATTGCACGCGCTTCTTTATGGGCACGCCAGCGATAGACAATCAAACCCGCCGCCAGGGCTGCCAGCAAATGTTTGAGACTGTGACCGCTCATGACATGGAGTTGCTGCAAAATCTGCCCATCCAGCATTTCAGTGATCTTTGCGACCACGTACAAGAGCATGGCAGTGCCAAATGCCAGTCTGTCTGCACGCTCTGCTTTCCATATCCATTGCCATAAAGGGATCAATACCAGGGTTAAACCCTGTATCAGCAAATAGGGACGCAAATCATCTGTCCGCTGCCACCAGATCACCGACATCAAGGCGGCCATCAATAGCAACACCAATTCCATGAAAGTTTTTCTGGCATCCATATCCGGCAAAGTGTCTGCCCTCACCGCTGCCAGCAAGCTGCAGCAGGCGAAGGCGATGGGTAATCTATCCCAAAACAGGCGCGCATCATCAGGTGCCAGATGGTAATAACTGGAACCCACGGTAGTGGCGGCAATACTCAGAGCAAAGACGCAATAAGCGGGGAATGCAATACCGGTGTCGCCTTGGCGATATTTTTCCAGCAAATACCAGCCACCAATCATGGCGACGATGGCAAAACCAAGATTGGTCAGCACATCAATGGCATGAGGTATGCCTGCCCAGTCTGACTGGTCAGCAAAATCATGATAATGCGCGAGCTGGGCTATTGGTCCATGCAGTAATAATGCCAGGGCTGCCAATGCCGAAATCAGCAAAGGCAGCGTACGCAATCCAGTTTTCATTTTCCTCACCTATGTTTTAACAGATGGGCAATTGTGGCGAAAGGCAGCAAATAATGTAACCAATACTGCTAAAGTAGCGACATACAATCATCGAAGTATCAAATCTCGCAACCTCGCCCTGCAAAACCATGACTGAAATCCGGCAATTATTGAACAGCATCAAGCAGCAATTGAAGCTGCAAGGCAAAACCTACAGGGACGTGGCTGTGGCCCTGAATTTGTCCGAGGCCACCATCAAGCGCCTGCTCAGCGCAGATAACGGTTCCAATATGAGTATAGAAAGGCTGGCGCAAATCAGCCAGTTCCTGGGTTTTAGCCTCATGGAAATCACGCAGGAGGCAAATACCAGCAATACCCGCATCCATAGCTTGAGCCCCGCACAGGAAAAAGAATTGGTCTCAGACACAAAACTGTTGCTGGTGGCAGTTTGCGCACTGAATCACTGGAAATTTGAAGAAATACTGCAAGTCTACCAACTCAGTGAAACGGAATGCCTGAGCAAACTCCTGCGCCTGGATAAGCTATGCTTGATCAGCCTGATGCCAAATAATCGCATACGCTTGAATATTGCCAGGGATTTTGACTGGCTGCCTCATGGTCCCATACGCCAGTATTTCCACGACACTGGTATGGCAGATTTTCTGGATGCACCGTTTAGTCATGAATATGAATCACAACATTTCATTCACGGCATGCTGACGGATGGTGCCGCTGAGAAATTTCAGGCTGAGATGCGCCAACTCAGGCAAAAACTGTCTGAGCTGCATACTGAGAGTTTGAGTAGCCCGCTTAGGAAAAGGCGTGGCACCGCAGTTTTACTGGCCATGCGCGAATGGGAGCCAGCCAGTTTCACTGCGCTACGCAAAACCTAATTTACTTTCCCGGTCTCGGCAGGCCAACTGCACTCGGGATGGCAACGTCATCACGCAAACGCAAGAATTTAAAACCAAGCAAACGGCGTGGCTTGGCTTGCTTGCTGCTCCTGGTTCTTTCATTGGTACGGCTGATGAAGGTATCAAAGCCTTCTTCCTTGACCTGAGGTTCGCCAGAGTTCAAGAAATTGCGCTTGCCATTGGCATCAACCACAACCAGTCCTACATGGGTGATGGATTGATATCCATCCTTGTCAGACACCACATTCACGAAATCACCATCACGTAACTGATCCAGTACGGCATCTACCTTGTCTGCCTTGACATAGGCTTCGCGGCTGATTTGCACAGGGATATTGCTTACTTTATGGTGCTGCTCACGCAGGAACTTGGCCCTGTCAACGACAATGTCAAAGCTCGCCACCTTGTCGGCACCAAATCCCGCGCTGATGTCTTTGAGCAGCCAGGCGTTATTGGGATTCCAGTCCACTTCCGTGTAATGGTTGCGCGTCACCACACCGATTTGGCCATCCTTGTAACGTATGCGCTGCAAGGTCCAGAAGAATTCTTCCCACGAACTGCTGAGTGCCATAGCATAAGTATGCTCAACAAATACCAGGCAATCGCTATGGGTCAGGCTGTACATGGGCAGGTTGTCATGCAGCTCAAAAGGGAATTCTCCCAGCAGGTTGAGCTTGTAGGGCTGGCCTATGTTTTTCCTGGCGATCATGGCGATACGCTGGCGCAAATCAGGCACATTGGCATGCAAAAATGCCAGATATTGGTCCACCTCTTGCGGCGTCATCTGGAAGATTTTTTTGTTTTGGAATGGCTCATTGGCGAGCCTGGCAGAAGTGCTTGCCTGCTTCTCTTGCGCTTGAACAGGTAAAACAATCAGTAAAGCAGAAGCCAGGGCAAAGGCAAGGACGCGAGGAAGCATGGAAAAATATATGAATAGGCTAAAGCCAGACTTATATCACAAGCCAGGATTTACCCCTTGAAAAACAAAACGCACTCAGCTCACTGAGCTGCATGCGTACACCAGATATTAGCTGAGCTAGCTTAGACCAGCGCTTCCCTCGCAACCAGTACGCCGTCGGCGTCAGCATAAATCCAGTCGCCTGGCTTGATCGCCACACCGGCGATATTAATACGCACATCCTTCATACCGCCACCATGCTTGTTCGAACGCAAAGGCATGGGTGCTATGGCTCGCACGCCGATATTACAGGCATTGATTTCATCCACATCGCGAATACAACCGTGGACAACAATACCTGCCCAGCCATTTTTTTCAGCCAGTGCCGCCAGATTGCCGCCCACCAGCGCGCAACGGAAGCTACCGCCACCGTCTATGACCAGCACCTGACCATTGCCTGGAGTTTCCAGTGTTGCCCTGACGAGGACATTGTCTTCAAAGACTTTCAGCGTTACAGCCTGACCGCTGAATTTGCTGACATTGCCATAGCGCATGAAGATAGGCGGGATAACTGCCAGCTCATGGGTGGCAATCTTGTCTTCATTGGCATCACAGATATCACAGGTAGCAAAGCTCATGATTTGTCCTCGTTAATGTGGAGCCCTATTTTAACCAGCTATGCTTAAGCCGCCAATGCCCTGGTCCTGCTGCCAACATTGACAGCCGTCAAGATGGCCAGCACCTGGAAGAAGCCCACGCAGATAAATACCCAGGAAGGATGATGAGCATCCATGATAGCCCCAAAAATCAGCGGAGCCACCGCCAGACCAGAATCCAGGCCAGAATAGACGATGCCGTACACGCGGCCCGTGGCATTTTTGGGTGCTGCAGCACGTATCATCAAATCACGCGAAGGACCGGCGACACCTGAACCAAAACCGATTGCACCCATCAGCAGAATAGCGATGCCTGCATTTACCACTCCACTAGCCAGTATCAATGAGAAAATCCCGGCAAAGCTGAATGCCAGAGTAATCGTCCTGTCATGATTCGTCGTCCTGGCTGCCAAAAAACCGCCCCACAACATGCCACCAGCAGAAGCCAGCATATACAAGGTATAGGCCGTGGTGGCTGAGCCCAATGACATGTCATACATCTGACGTAAGCTGGCCGATGAAAAACTTTGTATGCCACCCAGTGCCAAGGCAATCATGAAGAAAAAACCGAAACACATCCACACAGCAGGAATACGCATGAAATCCATCGCACCCTCGGCAGCTTTGGCGGCATGTGCTGCGCTTTTATGCTGGACTACTTCGGTATGCAATAAGTCACGGTAAAAAACCAGAATGGCCAACACGGTGAAAGGCAGGAAAGCTGCGCAAAACAAAGCGGTACGCCAAGTCGTCAAGCCAGCGATAGTCACCAGGAACACGGGAGCTGCTGCCCACCCCAAATTACCTGTAATGCCATGTACAGAAAATGCATACCCCAAACGCTGGCTGGATACTTTCTTGTTAAGCAAGGTGTAATCCGAAGGATGAAATACGCTATTCCCTACTCCGGCCAGCATGGAACCCATCAAGAGCATGCTGTAATTTTGCGACATCGACAATACCAAGGCAGCCACGCCCAGACAAGTGATGCCAAAAAACAAAACTGCCCGAGCACCGACCTTATCGACGATGAAACCCGATAAAGCCTGGCCTATGCCAGAGACCACAAAGAATACCGTCATCAGCAAACCCAGCTCGGCAAAGGACAGGCTGAAGGCATCTTTAATCCAGGGGAACAATGGTGCCAGTATCATATGGAAAAAATGGGAAATGCCATGTGCCAGCCCTACCAGACTGATCACCATCACATCCTTTTTCATATTCTCCGGCACTGCCTGGTTTGTCGCTACTGTCGTCATTAAAGTCTTCTCCTGTTTCCAAACACACTTGCAGCTTAGAGCAAGCTATCAAGTAAGCAGTGTATGCAAATTCGCGCAGTCTGATTTAAGATAGATGGACAAACTTTATCGTATTTCCGCCAAACTAGGATTTACCATGGCAATCGACATCCTCACCGATACCCGTCCCCAGGCACCAGACAAGCGCCCCACACCCGATCGACCAGTACGGCTGGCTGCCAGGAATTTGCCAACAGAAGAAGTCATTAGCATGCACAGCCATACCTGGGGTCAGTTCACCTATACACCTCAGGGCATGATGCAGATACTGGCAAACAATAACACCTGGTTCGTGCCGCCATTAAGGGCAATCTGGATACCGCCGAATGTGGCCCATGAAGTGCGCATCATAGAACCTTCACAATTGCGGCTGCTGAATATTCATGCCGATTTTGCACCTTTTCGCGGTACGGATTGCCTGGTACTGGAAGTTTCGCCCTTGCTCAGGGAACTGATCGCCTGCATGGAAGTGATAGAAGTCGCAAGCTCACGTGAATTTCATATCGCGGCTGTCATCATGGATGAATTGCAGGCAGCAAAAGCACTGCCCATACGCTTGCCCATGCCCAGGGATAAACGGCTCAAAAACCTGTGTGGAATTTTACTGGCAGATCCCGCCTCAGTCCTGACGATGGAAGACTATGCATTGCAGGTAGGCGCATCCTCACGTACCCTGTCACGCCTGTTTGAACAGGAACTGGATATGTCATTTACTGCATGGCGTCAGCAAATGCGTTTATCAAAGGCATCTCCCTTGATTACCAGCGGCATGCCTTTATCGCAAGTCGCATCTGAACTGGGATATGCCAGTCAGTCCGCCTTTTCAGCCATGTTCAAGAAAACTTTTGGTGAATCGCCTTCAAGTTTTTTTAAGCAAAGGTAGTCTGGACTTGCTATGCAGCCAAGGCGATTTTGCATAAAACCTGAATAAAAAAAGGGCAGCATTTGCATGCTGCCCCAACTTGCGTTCCTACCAAAGTATAGACCGGTAATCTACCCTCAAGTTCAATCTATTTTCAAGCCAGTTCCCCGGCTTTGCCAAACACCAGTTCATGGTCTTTGGCATCAATCGCGATAATGTCCTTAGGTCCGAATTTGCCTTGCAATATCAGTTTGGACAAGACATTTTCTATCTCTTGCTGGATAGCGCGTTTCAAAGGTCTTGCACCATACACAGGATCAAAACCGGCCTCTGCAATTTTTTGCAGAGCATCTTCGCTGACCCGCAAACCCATGTCCATCTGGCGCAAACGCTGCTCCAGAGTCTTGAGCTGTATCTTGGCAATAGCCCCTATGTTTTTTGCGTCCAGCGCATGGAAGACCACGATTTCATCTATGCGATTGATAAATTCAGGGCGGAAATGGGTTTTGACTTCACCCATGACTGCCATCTTGATGACTTCTGGATCACTACCTTCCATCGCCTGTATCTGATGTGAGCCAAGATTGGACGTCATGACGATCACGGTATTCTTGAAATCCACCGTGCGACCTTGTCCATCTGTCATGCGGCCATCATCGAGCACCTGCAGCAACACATTAAAGACATCATGATGCGCTTTTTCGACTTCGTCCAGCAAAATCACGCTATATGGTTTACGTCTGACTGCCTCGGTCAAATAACCGCCCTCTTCATAGCCCACATAGCCCGGTGGCGCACCTATCAGGCGTGCCACGGAATGTTTTTCCATGAACTCACTCATGTCGATACGGATTAAAGATTCCTCAGTATCAAACATGAAATTTGCCAGGGCCTTGCACAGCTCGGTTTTACCGACACCGGTAGGTCCGAGGAACAGGAAAGAACCATATGGACGACCAGGGTCACCCAGGCCAGAGCGCGAACGGCGAATAGCGTCTGACACGGCAGTGATCGCTTCATGCTGGCCGACGACACGCTGATGCAAGGCATCTTCCATATGCAATAATTTCTCACGCTCACCCTGCATCATACGTGACACGGGTATGCCGGTTGCACGTGAGACTATCTCTGCAATTTCTTCAGCACCTACCTGGGTACGCAAGAGCTTCATCTTGCTGCCATCTTGCTGGTTTTTATCCGCCTGGATATCCGCATGCTTGAGTTGTGCTTCCAGCTCAGGCAATTGACCATACTGCAATTCAGACATGGTTTGCCAGTCGCCACGGCGTTTGGCTTCATCCATTTGCAGGCGGATTTTTTCTATCTCTTCCTTGATATGGGTGCTGCCTTGTACCAGGGCTTTTTCTGCTTTCCAGACTTCTTCCAGATCGGCATATTCCAGAGACAGCTTACCTATCTCTTCCTCGATCAAGACCATGCGCTTCCTGGAGCCGTCGTCTTTCTCGCGTTTTACCGCTTCTTTTTCTATCTTCAGTTGTATCAGGCGACGATCCAGTTTATCCATGACCTCAGGCTTGGAATCTATCTCTATCTTGATCTTGGCTGCAGCCTCGTCAATCAAGTCGATGGCTTTGTCTGGCAAGAAGCGGTCGGTGATGTAGCGGTGTGACAACTCTGCCGCAGCAACGATGGCAGGATCAGTAATATCGACACCATGATGGACTTCGTATTTTTCTTGCAAGCCACGCAGGATCGCTATGGTTGCCTCTACACTAGGTTCATCAACGATGATTTTCTGGAAACGGCGTTCCAGCGCCGCATCTTTTTCTATGTATTTGCGATACTCATCCAGCGTGGTGGCGCCTACGCAGTGCAGCTCGCCGCGTGCCAGTGCAGGTTTGAGCATATTGCCCGCATCCATTGCGCCTTCCGCCTTACCTGCACCTACCATGGTGTGTAGCTCATCGATAAAGACGATGGTCTGGCCTTCATCCATGGCGATTTCCTTGAGTACGGCTTTCAGGCGCTCTTCAAACTCACCGCGGTATTTGGCACCTGCCAGCAAGGCGGCCATATCCAGCGACAAGACGCGCTTGGATTTCAAGCTGTCCGGGACTTCGCCATTGACAATACGCTGTGCCAAGCCTTCGACGATGGCGGTTTTACCAACGCCAGGCTCACCAATGAGCACGGGATTATTCTTGCTGCGGCGCTGCAAGACCTGGATAGCACGGCGAATTTCATCGTCACGACCTATGACAGGATCAAGCTTGCCCAGACGGGCACGTTCTGTCAGGTCCAGCGTATATTTCTTCAAGGCTTCACGTTGCCCTTCAGCATCCTGGCTATCGACATTATTGCTGCCACGCACGGCGGCAATGGCTGCCTCCAGCGCTTTGCGGGTCAAACCATTTTCGCGTGCCAGCTTGCCTGCTTCAGACTTGTCGTCTGTCAGAGCCAGCAAGATCATTTCACTGGCAAGGAACTGGTCACCGCGCTTTTGCGATTCCTTGTCAGCCAGATTCAGCAAGCCAACCAGTTCGCGCCCAGCCTGGACCTGACCATCTGTGCCACTAACCTTTGGCAATCTTTCCAAAGCTGCTTTCAAGGCATTGCTCAGGGCTGTCACATTGACGCCAGCTCTTTGCAAGAGAGAACGGCTGCTGCCATCGTCCTGGTTGATTAATGCCAACAAGACGTGCACAGGTTCTATGTATTGGTTATCATTGCCGACTGCCTGACTTTGCGCATCGGCGAGCGCTTCTTGTAGCTTGGTAGTTAATTTGTCGAGCCGCATGACTCTCTCCTGAAGAATTAGTTAGCATACAATTTGGGGCAGGCCAGCCAATTTCAAGAATAGGCAGAGCTAAACTCGCAGTGCATTTCACGATGTTTGTTTTATATCAAAGACCACATGGATTTACATCAGATACAAATTACTTATCTTCCTGAACAGGATAGATTACTGCTGAAATTATCATTTGCAGAGAAAGATAAGGCAGCGAGACAAGAGATAGACCTCTTGTTTACCCGCCGCACAACCATGAAGTTTTGGCCAGGCTTGCTGGAAGCAATGGGCAAGCAAATCAAGATGAGCAAACCCAGCGCCGCCCACGCCAGCTCAGAGCTGGTGCAAATGGAACATGAAGCCTCAGTGGCCGAAATGAAGGATAGTGGTCATTTTAATGCCCCACTTGAGGATGATGTCGAGGGCTGGCCACTGGGCAAGATCGCTATGTTGCCAGAAAACATACAATTCCACGTCCATGCGAAACTGCCATTCAGGATGGAATTCACGGTCGCTGGCGGCAAGAATTTTGAAATTGCCATGGGCAAACGCTTGCTGCATGGCTTTTGCAAGTTATTCCAGGATGCCGTAGAAAAGGCAGACTGGGGTTTTACGCTGGAAATGCTGGGCAATGCGCCGGAGACACCAGCAGTACATCTGCTGAACTAAGCCTGGCCAGTGACAAAGTTTCTTTAAATGCAGATAAAATTCGATGGATTTATAATGATGCAGATATTTGCTTTATTGACAATCTAAAATCCAAAGAATGCACGATGACATACCTCGTTTTGATTCATCGCCTGATGTAAAAAGCATATTAAAATGATGCAAAAATGCAGTGACTGCGACTAAATGCAGTGACTGCTATTCACTCCGTGAGCATCTTTTCTATGAATTTGCTGCCCCATCTACACTCAAGTTGGATACTATCTGGCGAACATGCATCTGAATCTAAAAAAACTGGCATTGCACAGCGTCGTACTTGGCGCTTTTTACTTCCCCTTCTGCGCTTTTGCGACCCTCCCACCACCGCTTCCGCCCTGTAAATTTTCTGGACGTGCTTCATTTTCCCTGGCAAGTCTAAAGGCCGCAGTAATCGAGGAAGTTGCATTGGATGAAGCTTGGCGCTGCTCAGGCCCTGTCCTGCAAAAAAGGGGGGTAGAAGCGATGCCCATCTGGATCAGCTTACTCGATCATCCTGACCAACGGATTCAAAAATTCGCTTTGGATGGTATAGAGAATATTGTTATTGATCGCTATACACAAAGGGAAAAAGATACGAAATTCAGCTCGTCTGTAATACGTTCATTGACGGGGTACGAGTTAAAAAAAATCCTGCTCGCAGGAGTGAAACACAATACACCAGCATCGCATCTGTGTTTTTTTCTGCCAAATCTTGCCCAGGATGGTGTTGGCCGTGACAGCATCCCTGAATTGATTGCCATGCTTAAGGCGAAGGACCAGTTGGCGATCAATACAGCCTACTGCCTTGGCAATCTGGGCAAGGTTGCACGCCCCGCCATTCCTAAATTACTTGCTTTATTGGCGGACAAAGACGCGGAAATAAAAAGCAGTGAAGCTGATAATTTTGACCAGCAGGCATGGGAGGCAATTGCCCAAATTGGTGTGGATACACCAGCACAGTTTCATACATTGCTGGATAAATTCAATATCGGAAACGGGTCTTATCACAATAGTTATAAACGCAGTGCGCTGTTGCGTTTTGATCCTCTTCCCCCGGCTTTGGCCGTACGTTTTATTAATGAGCTTAATCAGATTGATTTGAAATCGAACTCACGTTTTGAAATAGACCCAGTATTTCCCTGGTTGCAATTGCTTAGCTTCACCCATTCAGAAAAGGCAGCTTCAGCCTTGCTGCCATTCAAAATTTATAGCGTAATGGCGAACATAGGCCCTGTAGCGGTACCATTTTTAATCAAGGAGTTAAGCAAGACAAAACCCGTGCAAGAAAGTGATGCAATTGCAAAGGCATTACTACAGATAGCCACGCCCGAAGCAAAACTGGCAGCAATGACTTATATAGAAAAACAGGTACCAGCATTACTGGCAAGTTTGAAGGGGCCGTATGGTGATCACCGCCGCTTTACTGAATTGAAGCAGGATGCTGCGATAGCTTTCAAACCACTGACCATGCTGCTAAGCGATAGCGATGTAGAAGTGCGCTGGAGGGCATACGCAGCGCTGGAAAAAATTGGTGCCGAAAATGTCAACGATGATGAGAAACGAAGAGCGAAAGGCGACTTTGGAAAGCCGCAAGATTATCGACTGCGTGACCCCAATTTTCCATGGAATGAATCTTTTGAAAAATTACGCGAACTGGGTTTGCGTGGTTCGTATGATGCTTTAAGTGCCTTGTCCACACGCGGTGCATCATCCATCCCAGTTTTAATGGACTTGATAGAGAATAAAGCCATATCAAAGTATGCAGGATCAGATGCCATTCCACGTGACAGAGCGATAGATACCCTTATCGATATGGGCGAACAGGCAACAAGCGCCTGGCCGCGACTGATCGCTGATCTTGATGATGAAAGGCTTGGACATAATCTCGGTAGTGATACTTCCCCCAAACTGGCTTACTTGGGAGGACGCAGTAATTATGTTATCGAATTACTGTTCAAGCACATGATGAAAAGTAAAGATAGCGGCGGGCGCTGGTATGTCGCTAGTGTTTTGGGTGCACTGCTATCACGGCCTCCAGCGATGCTGCTGCCCTCGCCTATGCTTGAGCTCTTGCAAGAGAAGCTCAAAGACAAGAAAACCTGGGATGCCATGTGGAATGATGGCAGTGGTTTGCCAGGAAACCTCGTTATTGCATTGAACCGGGGCATTCAAAATAAAGACAAAAAATTCTTGTATAAGCGCGACACTGAAGAAAAGTTGAATAAGCTGCATGCGAACAAAGCTAGTGCACATTCATGCTTGCAAATGAAGTCGGATGACGGACGAATTTCTCCTTTTCCTGATGCCTCTTGTTTTGTAAGAGAAATTGATGATTTTTGGCATTATTTTCCTGGCGAACGGCCCACTGCTATTGATACACTCACTACATTATTGACCGACAAACACCCCAAAAATCGCCAAATGGCCAGTGATTTGTTAGGCAGTTTAGGCGCTTATTCCACTTCGGCTCTGCCTGCGATGTCCAGACTTCTCAAGGACGATTCTGCCTTGCTTCGTCAAGTAGCAGCAGACAATCTGGTACGGCTCGCCAGGCGGGGCGTAGTCGCACCAGGTTTAATCCCACATTTGCTGAGGCTTATTGATGGCAATGATGAGTCTCAGGCTTATCTGGCTGCCACTGCGCTGAGCAGCTTGCCAGCTATTCCGGCTAGGTATGCTGAGACACTGGCTCATGCAATCAAGAGAAATAAATTTCCACAAAATTTTGAATATCTTGTCATTGCACTAGGTAATACCCAAAGTTTAATTGGCGCGAAATCCCTGCTTCATCATTTAAAACCGGGTTTGAGTTTGAACCAAATGAACAGAATAGGTAGAGCTTTGCAAAAGTCTGGTCTTATTGCTGAGAAATTGACGATAGATGCAATAGCTCACAGTGATAGCAGAGATATAAGCATAGTTCTCGTCAAGACTTTGACACAGTCAGGCTTGGAAAAAAATAAAAGAATAGCTGGCCTGGAGTATGAAAAAATTTTAGCAGTGCTGATGCACGATGTGTCAGTGCCAGATACTTTGGAAACCTGGAATGCAGAAACCAGGCAAAAGGCGGCACAGGATTTAGCTTTGCTGGTAGAAAATTTCCCCCAGGCTCGCAAGCAACTTCTGCCACTAATGCGCAATCCTGATCCCTTAATTCGGGAAATTGCATTGCGTGCGCTATCTGACATTCCCAATGAAGAGATCAGCGCAGCTTTTCAACTGGCGAGCAAAGACATGAATCATAAACTGGCGAAATTGGCTGAGTTTTATCTGGAAGAGAAAAGGAAAATACCTGAGGGAATTTATACACGCTGGTCGCGCTGTGTAGAGCTAAGCAAGTATGACCTCGCTATCGCGCAGCAATGTGAAATGATGTAATGAAACCGAGTGCAGTATAGATAGCAAACAGCTTTTGAAATGAAAAGATTAAAGACTGTACCAGTCAATGCATCTGCAAATCAGGGGAGATTGACGAGTTTGAACGCTGGAAAAAGCGCAACAAATTGAAGATACGCGCGCTTTGAGCAAGTATTTGCGGTGTTCAAGCGCCTTCAGGAAATTAGGTATCGTAAAGTGGGAAAAAGCCCCATCAATGCCCTGATGGGGCCTGACAAACAGTATGAGCGACGCTTATATCACTTGAAGGTGCTATTCGAAATTTCTTGCATTGAAAATTAATGCTTAGTTGAATTTTCCATTTTTTTTGAACTGCTCAGTCGCATCAACCAATGCTGCAGCGATGCCTGGTTCTGAACCGGAATGGCCAGCATCCGCAATCAAGTGCAAACTTGCTTCTGGCCAGGCTTGATGCAGCCTGTGGGCAGTTGTCGGTGGGCAAACCACATCATAACGGCCTTGCACGATGACGGCCGGCAAATGGCGGATGCGGTCTATATCCTCAATCAACTGATCTTCGCGCATGAAGGCTGCATTGATCATGTAATGCGCTTCCAGCCTGCCCAAGCCTATGGCTACCGCATCAGACTCAAAGTCAGCGATGGTGTCCGCCTGCGGCAGCAAGAAGATGCAGGAACCTTCATAACGGCTCCAGTTACGTGCCGCCTCGGTGTAAACTGCCGGGTCGTCGCTGAACAAGCGTTTGGCATAAGCCTGCAGTAAATCATGGCGTTCTTCTGCTGGCACGCCTTCTGCAAAACGCTGATGCACTTCAGGGAAAAACCACTTCATGCCATTCACAAACCATTCAACCTCGGCTTTGGTGCACAGGAAAATACCCCTGAGGACAAAACCAAGGCAGCGCTCAGGATGTGCTTCGCCATAGGCCAGCGCCAGGGTCGACCCCCAAGAACCACCGAAGACCAGCCATTGCTCTATGCCCAGCATGACACGGATTTTTTCTATATCCTCGATCAGCAAGGCCGTGGTGTTATTACGGTATTCACCCAAGGGCAGGGATTTACCCGCACCACGTTGATCGAACAGCACAATGCGATAGTGAGCAGGGTCAAAGAACCTGCGATGATTTGGCGCAGTACCCGCCCCAGGCCCGCCATGCAGGAAAATCACCGGCTGGCCATCGGGATTGCCACTCTCTTCCCAATACAGGGTATGGGTATCATCGACTGCCAGCATGCCAGTACGATGTGGCTCTATGGCTGGAAACAAAGGGGAAGTATCTGCGCTCATGTGGATAAGAAATAGATAGTGTAATTCAAGTATGTAACAACGATTATACTCATGTGCCTTGAGAAGCAATAGGCAATATTGCAATGTCTGATTGTATATTGCGGTATAGACTTTTATTTTCTAAGATGCTGTTTTGCATACAAAACCTCAACATGCCCATGTCAGATACCCGTACAAATTTAAGCAAACATCAACAGCTGGATGTACCAGGCCTCCATAGTTATTGGCTGCGTAAGATGGGCAGCCTTGCTGGCTTGAGTACAGGACATGATCCGCATTTCCATCAGGATCGCCTGCTGCTGCATGTATTGGGCCTGGGTCTGGAACAGACAACGCAGTATCTTTCGCAAAATCGACCAGATTTCGCCGGGTTTGAGGCATGGATCATATATACAGCAGGCATGCCTTCCAGTAATGTCATTGCCCGCTTGCAGAATTTGTTCGATAGTGCGTCACTTTCCCCTGATATCCTGAGTTTGTTTGAACAGGTCGCCAGCATGCCCAATGTTTTCAGCAAAGAAGACTTACAGCATTGGGCCGAACATGGCTTTATCATCTTGCATGATGCTATCCCTGCGGCGGATTGCGAACTGGCGGCCCAGACTATCTGGGATGCTTTGGGTGCCAGCGAAGATGATGAGGCATCCTGGTATCACAAAGGGCATGCAAACATCATGGTGCAATTATTCCAGTCGCCCGCATTTGAGAAAAACCGCCGTTCACTACGCATACACAAGGCCTTTGCGCAACTATGGGGGACGGTAGATTTATGGGCGACTACGGATCGCTGTAGCTTCAACGTTCCTGAAAAACCCGGGCATGTGTTTCAAGGGCCGGATCTGCACTGGGATGTCAGCTTGCAACAACCAGTGCCCTTTGCCACTCAAGGCGTGCTTTACCTGAGCGACACACCACCAGAACAAGGCGCTCTGACACTGGTCCCAGGTTTTCATCAGCAACTGGAGAATTGGCTGGATGCATTACCAGAAAATACCTGCCCCAGGGAACAAGACTTGCATGCACTGGGTTCACAAGCAATAGGCGGCAAGGCTGGTGACCTGGTTATCTGGCATCAGGCCTTGCCCCACGGCAGCCGACCCAATCGAGGCAAGAAACCACGCATAGTGCAATACATTAATATGCTACCCAGCCAATTACAAATACAAGAAACCTGGCGCTGAATCCTAAGCCGTTTCCTTTTCAGGCAATCGCTTTGTAACTGGCAAAACCGGCAAAGCAACAAACAATGGAACCCAGTAAATGCGCGCCGCTATGCAGCAAGGCCCAGCCATAATCGCCACGATGCAGCAAACCCATGGCTTCTGCTGAAAAAGTTGAAAAAGTCGTCAAGCCCCCCAGAAAGCCTGTAATCAACAGCAGCTTCCACTCAGGAGAAAGATGCGGGTTGGCAGAGAAAAAAGCGACCGCAAATCCTATGACATAGCCACCACCCAGATTGGCAATCAAAGTCCCCACTGGCAGCGATGGCATTACGCCATTCAACCACAATCCCAAAGCCCAACGCAGCCAGGCACCAAATGCCGCCCCTACCCCTACCGCCAACGCGCCTAACCAGCTCATGCCATATCCTTTGTTTGCGGACTCCACTTTTGCAAGGCAAGATCATCGGCTTCACGCGCGTCGACCCAGCGCGCACCTTCTGGCGTTCGTTCTTTCTTCCAGAAAGGAGCCTGAGTTTTGAGATAGTCCATAATGAATTCGCAGGCAGCAAAAGCATCGCCGCGATGCCGTGTCGCCACTGCGACCAATACAATCTGATCCAGCGGCAACAAGGGCCCTACCCTATGTATCACGAGGGTGTCGATCAAATCCCAGCGTGCTTGTGCCTGCACAACGATCTGCTCCAGTGCCTTTTCCGTCATACCAGGATAATGTTCCAGCTCCATGGCACTGATGTCCTGGCCGTCGTTGATATCGCGCACCAGACCAACAAAGCTGACCACAGCACCTATCCCTGGATTGCCCTGACGCAGCTGAAGCAGTTCAGCATTCAGGTCGAAATCAGCAGTTTGCACGCGGATAATCATTGATCAACCTCCGGTAACAGGCGGAAAGAAAGCCACTTCTGCACCTTCACTGATTTGGGTATCAGGTTCACACATTTGCTGGTTATAAGCCATACGCAATGCACGTCCTGGCGCTAATACTTCCGCCCAAACATCGCCACGTGCCACCAGCAATGCTCTGACTTCACCGACTGTACTTATACCTTCCGGCAAACTCACTTTTTGCTCGGACATGCCCAGTTTCTCACGGACACTGGCGAAAAAACGTAATTGTATGTTCATCATTCTAGCTAATTGAATTTTCAGGTTATCGCCGAACTATGCTCAGGTAAAACTGCTAAAAGGGATGTATCGTACCAAATCTCCCCTTTGTATAGTTTGGCCTGGCGCAAGATCAATCAGGCCATCACCCCAGACTGTAGAAGTCAGCACACCGGAGCTTTGATTTGCGAACAAATCCAGGTCACCATTAGCATTTATGCGCGCACGCAGAAACTCATTGCGCCGGTCGGGTTTGAGCCAATCAAAATCAGCCCGCACATGATAGGCAGCAGGCTGGACTTTTTCCACCCCTTGCATGCGCAGTAAAAAGGGGCGCACGAACAACAAGAAAGTCACGAAGCTTGATACTGGATTCCCCGGCAAACCCATGAAGAATGCCTTGCCAACTTCACCAAAAGCCAGCGGCTTGCCCGGCTTCATGGCGATCTGCCACATATTCAAACTACCCTCAGCTTCGACTGCGGGACGTATATGGTCTTCCTCACCAACAGAAACTCCACCAGAAGTGATGATGAGATCATGTTCCTGGCTGGCGCGGCGCAGAGTCTCACGTGTTGCATCCAGCTGGTCTGGCACGATGCCATAATCAGTGATCTTGCATCCCATTTCCTGCAGCAAACCTGTCAGCGTAAAACGATTGGAGTTATAAATCGCTCCTGGTTTTAGAGGCTCGCCAGGCATGGTCAGTTCATCGCCAGTAAAAAAAACTGCAACCCTGGGCAAGCGCAATACGGGTAGCTGCGCCAATCCAACTGAGGCAGCCAATCCCAGCTCTTGTGCACGCAAGCGGGTACCAGCCGTCAATATGATGGCACCAGCCTGGATATCTTCTCCTTGTCGCCGCACCCATTCACCAGCCTTTGGTTGGTGTTTAATGATGACAAAATCACCCTCGGCCTGACACTGCTCCTGCATGACAACAACATCTGCACCCTCAGGTATCATCGCACCCGTGAATATTCGTGCCGCCGTCCCTGGCTCCAGAGCCTGGGCAACACAGCCAGCCGGGATACGTTGCGAGACACGCAAGCGCGTCTCTGCACTGACACAATCACTGGCACGCACCGCATAACCATCCATCTGGGTATTATCGACGGGTGGCACATGCAGCAGAGATGATTGATCTTGCGCCAGGATGCGGCCACAAGCGGCTATCGTCGCCAGCGTTTCAATGCCCTCCACGGGGCGCACGGCTGACAATAGAAATTCCAGTGCTTCTTTGCTGCTCAGCATAGGTTTGGACATGGTTGAGGATTCCGCTTCTGCTTATTTTAGTAAGCAATATTGTAGCCTGAGTCCGGGGTGAGAAAATATAAGCAAGCAATGTTATGTCGTATAGCTGGCAGTAATAAAAAGCAAAAAAAATCCACAGGCAATATGCATGTGGATTTTTCTGCAAACTTAGAACCTGTCTATGATCTTAGATATCTATCAAGGCCGCATAGTCAAACTCAATTCCATCATCAGGGTACGATGCCAAGCTGGCCATTTTGGACTGAGATCCTGACCCTGTCGCCGACGCGGTAGTAATTGTTCGGTTCAACTATGAGCGCGCGCTGGTCACCATTATTCAATCGTATCGTCAGCTCCAGTTTATTTCTTTGGTTACCACGTTCCATTTCATTACCAATGACGCCGCCTGCAATGGCACCACCTACAGTAGCCAGATCACGCCCCGTGCCTTTGCCAACCTGATGGCCGAGTACACCACCAAGCAAGGCCCCTACCACAGCGCCACCACCTGAAGAGCCGCCACCTACGCTTACTTCACGCATGCCTACGATGACAGCAGTATCCACGTAACTGTTTTGATATTGATTCACATAGGGCTGAGACTGTGGGTACTGAGTCTGGTATTGAGGCTGATACTGATTGGGATATTGCGCAGGATATTGATTTTGCGTTTGGGCTGGATAACGCTGGGTAGCACATCCTGCCAATGCAGAAAGCAGTGCAATTGTAGTCAGGATAGTAAGCTTACGCATGAAAAACTCCGAAAAAAGTGATGTACGGTATCAACGCAGCAGCAAAATTATTGTTGACAGCGGCCATAAAAAAATTCAATAAGTCACAGTCACTTGTACATCCACCTCAAGCAAGCTGATAGCACAACTCTGCCGTCAAACTCACCTGAAAATAGGTGAAGTCAAATTTTAAAATCGAATTTATAAGTAAAAAACCAATGCTTCGATGCGACAAATGCAAATAAGAACGATTATCATTTACTTTTATATTTCATTTAGTTACAATTGCGCACTGATTTTTTTACATTCCCACCTCAGCCATTCTTCAAGAAAAGCCAGCGGTATTTTATTTTCATCTCTTATTTTCCTCCAAGAAATATCATGGCCCACATCAAGAGTCGCAAGCACAAACACACTTTATTTAACGCCCTGACTAATTCACGCATCAATCATACGATGACAGTGGCCGCTGCAGCATTTCTGCTGCCTATCGCTGCCCATGCTGCCGACCCAGCCTTGCCGGAAGTCAAAGTAACTGCAAAAACAGAAAATGACTTCAAGGCTGACAAGGCATCCTCGGCAAAATATACACAGCCGCTGGTAGATACCACACAAACCATTACCGTCATCAAGCGCGAACTGATAGACCAGCAAGGTGCATTGACGCTGACTGAAGCGCTGCGCAACACACCTGGTGTTGGCGCCTTCTTCCTGGGTGAAAACGGTAGCACCAGCACCGGTGACAGCATTTATATGCGTGGTTTTGATGCTTCCAGCAGCATTTATGTCGATGGCGTGCGCGACCTGGGTTCCATCTCCCGTGACTTGTTCAATATCGAACAAATCGATGTACTGAAAGGCCCTGCTGGCACCGATGGTGGCCGTGGCGCGCCTACCGGCTCGGTGAACCTGGTCAGCAAACAGGCGACCCTTGATGATGCAACATCTGGCAATGTAACAGTAGGCAGTGCCAGCCAAAAACGCGTCGCCCTGGACTGGAACAAAGCCATCAGCGCAGAACAAGGCAGCGCCTTCCGCCTGAATGTGTTCGACCAGGATAGTGGAGTAGCTGGTCGCAATGAAGTCAAGAACAAGCGTTGGGGTGTGGCACCTTCGTTGGCTTTTGGCCTGAAGTCCCCTACCCGCTTCTATCTGAATTACCTGCATGTACAGCAAGACAATATGCCGGATGGTGGTGTACCGACGATAGGCTTGCCAGGTTATAGCAGCCCTGATCCAAAACGCCCTTTCATCGGCAATGCACCAAGAGTTGACTCCAAAAATTTCTATGGCTCCATCTATGACTTCGACAAGGTCACTGCCGACATGCTGACTGGCCGCATAGAACATGACTTCAGCGACAAGGTAAGACTGATCAATACTGCACGCTATGGTAAGACCAGTCAGCATTATTTGTTAACCTCTTTCATGGGTTCCGCAGCCAATCTGTTGACGCCAATAGAAAAAGATATTTCTACCTGGACTTTGGCGCGCAGCATACGCACCTTGAAAGACCAGGAAAATGAAATCCTGACCAACCAGACCAATCTGGTTGCAGACCTGGAACTGGCTGGCCTGAAACACAGCCTGGTTGGTGGTATAGAAGTGACCAGTGAAAAACAAAATACCTGGGGTAATGATGGCCTGGGCGATGTGAAACCTGCCAATTTCTATAACCCTAATCCACGTGACACCATCACTGGCCTGAACCCGGTACGCAATGCTGTATTCACCCGAGGCAGCACCAATACCGCCAGCGTCTATGCGTTTGACACCATCAAGTTCAGTCCTGAATGGCAAGCCAATGCAGGCGTGCGCATTGACCGCTACACGACAGATTATTCTGCCGCCAGCTTGTCTACTGCCGCGGCCAATCCTACTTTGCCAGTAGGAACGCCTATACCTAGCAATTTGAACACCTCGGGAAATCTGATCAATTTCAAAGTGGGCGCACTGTATAAACCAACCAAGGACAGCAGTGTCTATGCATCGTATTCGACCTCCAAGCAACCACCTGGCGGCTCCAACTTTGCCCTGAGCACATCGGCAAACAGTGCTGCCAATCCAAAGTTTGATCCGCAAGAAACCAAGAATATGGAAGTCGGTACCAAATGGGATTTGCTGGACCAAAAATTATCGTTCACAGCGGCAATTTACCGTACTGAAGTATCCAATGACATAGTACAAAACCTGGTCGACCTGCTGTACTACCAGACTGGTAAAAAACGCGTACAAGGCGTGGAACTGGGAGTCACCGGCGCAGTCAATCGCAACTGGCTGGTCAGTGCTGGTTACACCAGAATGGATACCAGTGTAGAAAGCGGTCCAGCTGTCACTGCCCTGGGTATCAATAACCTGAGCTATACACCGAAACAAAGCTTTACAGCATGGACTTCTTACCAATTACCTTTGGGCATCAAAATTGGTGGTGGTGGGCGTTTTGTTGACTCGCTGCTGCGTGGCACGGATGGTGCAGTAGGTACGCCAGCCAAAACAGAATCCTATTGGGTGTTTGATGGCATGGCCAGTTATGCAGTCAGCAAAAATATCGACCTGCAACTGAACATCAATAATCTGGCAGACAAGGCTTATGTTGCTTCCATCAATAAAAGTGGCTACCGTTACACTCCAGGTGCACCAAGAACTTTCAGCCTGACAGCAAATGTGAAATTCTAAAGTTATTTAAAAGTAATTTTGGCCCCTCTCCCTGCGGTGCTTTTCCTGGAGCCTTCGTCATGATGTTACATATACCGGGCGTGCTCAGCCGTGAGCAAGTCAGTGCAATTCGATCAAGGCTGGACGCAGCAAACTGGGTAGATGGCAAGCAAACCGTGGGCGACCAGGGCGCCCTGGTCAAACGCAACCGCCAACTGCCTGAGCATTCTGCACTGGCACAAGAGCTAGGCCAGATTGTCTTGCATGCCTTAAAGAACAATCCCCTTTTTTTTGCCGCTGCCCTGCCCTTGCGCATCGTACCGCCCTTGTTTAACTCTTATGCCGGTGGTGAGCACTACGGCCTGCATGTGGACGGTGCTGTACGCCAAGTTGCCAATGGCAATTACAGCCTGCGCACCGATGTGTCCTCTACTTTATTTCTGTGTGATCCGGAGGAGTATGAAGGTGGCGAACTGGAAGTGGTCGATACCTACGGCACCCACGAGGTGAAATTGCCAGCCGGTGACTTGATACTCTACCCATCCACCAGCCTGCACCAGGTCTTACCCGTAACACGTGGTGAGCGGGTGTGTTCATTTTTATGGACGCAAAGTATGATACGCGACGATGCCCGCCGCAGCATGCTGTTTGATATGGACCAGAATATTACCCGCCTGCGCACACAACTTGGCGATAGCCCTGAAGTACTGAGCCTGACAGGTCAGTATCACAATCTCTTGCGCATGTGGTCTGAGACCTGACATTGCAGCTTATTTGCACATTATCCGTGACAGTCATACGCAAAGCCCGCACAGATAAATTTCTATGCGGGCTTTCTTACTTAACGGTAAACTGGCTTTCATCGAAACCCAGCCAGAAAAGCGCAGATCAGACAAACATGAAACTTGACAAGCAAAATAGCCAGTCTGCAGGGTGCATGGATGTTTAAACCGTTTTCTGACTATCTTTCCAATAAGAGATTTGAGTCACTCGATGGCTTGCGTGCCATCAGCATCATTGCTGTCATCTGGCATCACACGGCACCCGCTGGCACCAATGCCATGCTGGCGAGCATAGGGGCACAAGGCGTGCAATTATTCTTTGCCATCAGTGGTTTTCTGATCACAACTTTATTACTCAGAGAGCGTGAACGCAATGGCAAGATAGACCTCAAGGCATTTTACCTGCGCCGCTCCTTGCGTATCTTCCCTCTGTATTACGGCACATTAGCGCTGTACATTATCCTGGTTTTTTTGCTTGAACGACATACGGCTGTGGGCCAGGCCTTTTTCCAGAATCTGATTTACTTTGCCACTTACACTTCGAATATATTTGTGGACCTGGATGGCCGGGTGATTTTTTATTTTGCCTGGTCACTGGCAGCAGAAGAGCAATTTTATCTGGTGTGGCCACCACTGCTGCTATGGGCGGGTTCTGCCGGGAGGGCTGGTGCAATACTGCTACTAGTCATCCTTGCCTGCATACTTAGCCAATTGCTAGGCCAGCACTATCTCGACCTGATACAACTGCCCATCGTTCTCTCTGCCTTGCTGGCGATAGGCTTGAATAATGAAAGAACTTTTACCTTGCTCTACAAAATACTCGCTCAGACCTGGTCTGCACCGTTGATTTTCTTTGCGCTGATGCTGAGCTTACTCAGCAATGTGCTGCCAGGCTTTGTTTCATCCATCTTGTTTGCTACCCTTGTGGGCTCTTGCGTGATCCGTGGGCAACACTCCTTGCTACCCTTGCTCGCATTCAAACCCCTCGCCTACCTGGGCACGATCAGTTACGGCATGTATATGCTGCATATGCTGTGCAAGAACCTGGTCAACAAATTTTTACATCTATTCCATCTTGATGAGGCAGGCATTGCAGTTTTCTTGCTAACCTTGCTCACCTCTGCCATCTTGGCCAGTATCAGCTTCCGCTATTATGAATCCTGGTTCCTGGCATGGAAAACACGCTTTGAGCGCTAACTTCAAGCGCGCTGCCAGGCAAAATTCTCAAGCTTGGCCGCTGGTCTGCGTTGGCCACGTTGATCGACACCCGCATCAAACAAGGGGATCAAACCAGCAAACCGCGCATGCCAGGAATTATCAGCCCTGAATCTGCTCAAACTTTCTGCACTGCTACGATGTAGCAGACAGGTCTTGAGCAAACTGGAGAAATCACTGTGTCCGTCATACAAGAACACACCATCTTCTTCTGCCCGCAACGACATTTCCCCAAAATTGGAAGACAAAACCGGTATACCCAAAGACCGGTACTCATAGTATTTGATAGGATCAACCGAGGCTGTCAACAACTTGCGCTTGAACGGGATCAAGCCTACCGAAAATTTTTGCATGGCCTGCATCGCTTCAGCATGACTGCACGCAGGCAAAATTTCCACATTGTCTGGCAAGTCACAGGGTGGCGGTGTAAACACCGGTCCTATCAAACGCACTCTAGCCGCAGGATCATTGATAGCGAGCGAGGAAGCCAGAGTCACCAAAGCATCCCAATCAAACCAGTGCCCTATCGTACCCACGTAGCCATACACAGGAGCATGCGCTGATTTTGGCAATGCTGGCGGCAGGTTATGACTATCACAGGCATTCAGAATCAGGCTGAGCTTGTCAGCATGCGCAGAAAAACGCGATACTGCACTGGAAGAAACCACGATTTTATTAACCCGCGCAGCCAGGTGGCGCTCCGTCATTTCCATAGCCTTGCTAGAAATCCCTTCATAGAAAGCCGGGAAATCATCCATGGCATCATATAAAGAAGACGAAGCTGGGTGCCGAGCCATGGCTTGCAGAGCCAGTTTGGAAGGCTTGCCTACTACAAACTGTGTTCTGCCTTCAGCGGCAAATGCATCTATTTCTGCCATGGTATTGCGCCAAAACCATTGATGCAGGTAACCCGAGGCAGGCAGCGGTTCTATAGGCAGCGCCGTGACTTGCGCCAGCTTCAACCAGTCTGCTTTCAGCGGATTTTCCTGCACTTTTACCGTTGTGCAAGGTGCAGACTCTTGTGCCATTTTGGTGGCAAAAACACGTCGCACGTCAGACATGCCCGGCAAGCGCGTAGGATAAGGGTCTACCCACAACACCCTGGCTTTGAATTGCTGGTGAAACCACTGTACAAACTGATGTGGTCTTTGCGCAAAGCTGTGCCAGGGCACAGGCGAGAAATAGACGAGGCGCATCATGCAGGCTCGGTTTCAAGTCCAGCCTTAACTGGCTGAAGCTCAGATGCTATCTGGCCAGCAAAATGCTGGTGCAACACTTGCACAATACGCCCTGCTGCCTGGCCATCACCATAAGGAGATACCCCTCTGGCCATGGCACGATAAGCCATTTCATCATCAAGCAGGATTTGTGCTTCAGCGACAATTTTTTCAAAATTGGCACCGACCAGTTTCACTACCCCCTGCTCCACTGCTTCAGGGCGCTCAGTTTCTTCGCGCAAGACCAGTACAGGCTTTGCCAAAGCAGGTGCTTCTTCCTGCACGCCACCAGAATCACTGATGATGAGGTAAGCACGCTTCATCGCAGCCACAAAAGGAGCATAGTCCAGCGGCTCACACAAGTGTATATTGGCGCACTTGCCCAGCGTATTGTGGGCGACTTCCTTGACGTTAGGGTTTGGATGTACAGGATAGAGGAATTGCACGTCCGGATTATCCGTGGCCAGTTTCAGGATGGCGCGGCAAATATGTGCAAAAGGTTCGCCAAAATTTTCACGTCTGTGCGAAGTTACCAATACCAGGCGCTTGCTGGCATCAAGATATATGCCCAGATCCAGCTCACGTTCCGCCGTCATCAACAAGGCATCAATCACGGTATTGCCTGTGACGATAATGTCGGCATCAGACACGCCCTCTTTCAAGAGGTTTTGACGTGAACTCTCGGTAGGTGCGAAATGCCAGTGCGCCAGACGGCCAGTCAGTACGCGATTGATTTCTTCAGGAAATGGATTGTCCCTGTCCCAGGTACGCAAACCGGCTTCCACATGGCCTATGGCTATTCTGTGGTAAAAACAGGCCAGTGAAACTGTCATCACTGTCGTTGTATCACCCTGCACCAGGACCACATCCGGTTTTTCTGCCAACAAGACTTCATCAAGGTCGAGCAACATGCGGCCTGTCAGCGTAGTCAGTGATTGGTTAGGGCGCATCATGTTCAAATCTATGTCGGCTTCAATATCAAAGAAAGCCAATACCTGATCCAGCATCTGACGATGCTGTGCTGTCGCCAAAACGCGTACTTGCGCCCAGGGTTGCTGTTGCAAGGCCAATATCACAGGTGCCATTTTGATGGCTTCTGGACGCGTACCAACTACACATAGTATTTTTTTCATGATGATGTTTTTCTTTCTGATTCAGAAATGTCTGAAAATGATATTCAATGTCTATCAAGGCTTTGCAAAGGCTTTCTCCATGGCCCTGGCACGGCAGTCCCAGTCATTGGCATCGGCCAATTGCGCCAGGCGCTGGGTAAATGCCGGGTCGTCTTTGACTGCAAAAGCTGCATCCAGCGCCTCGCTGAGTGCTTCCACACTATTACCGGAAAATACTTCTTCAAAAGCGACGCACTCTTCCATATCCCTGGTAACAACCACAGGTTTTTCCAGAGCAAAATATTCAAACAATTTGAGTGGAGAAGTTGTACGGGCAATCTCACCTGGCGCAAATGGAATAAAACAAACATCAAACTGACGTGCATAGGCTGGCAAGATTTGATAATCCACCGTACCCATATACAAAAGATTGTCAGCCTTGAGTAATTTCTCAGAGCCACCGTAATAATCTGGACCGATGAATACAAAGCCCAGATCAGGGCGACTGGTCACCAGATCGGCCACAGCTTCATACCAGAGCCAGGGAGCCAATGCGCCAAAATAACCCACCACTTTGCTGTATTTGCTGCGGAAGTTTTGCAAGTTTTGCGGCAAAGGCGTGCTCAAATGCTTGGGATGGCGGTAGTGCATGGTGTCCACCCCGTTTTGCGCCAGGATAACCTTGTCTGCGCCAACGGCAGCAATCGCTTCTGCTTCCAGCTTCTTGGCTGAAGCCACGACATAATCAGCACCACCGTTAAATGCGAAATCTTTCAGGGCCAGTAAGCGACGCACGTTTTCTTCATCGCCACTGATTTGCGGATCAATATGATCGATGTATTCATAGACTAGCGTTCCGCGCTTGCCATTTTCCAGCAGTAATTCCGGCGTATTCGCATAGGCAGTCGAATACAATGAGCGTGTCACATCCTGCAATTGATTGACTTCATGGCGATTGGTGATCCAGACGTTCTTGACCACTTCGCGGCATCCCTGTACATCGTCGCCAGCCCAGTTGTCCGTGCGATAAATCACCAGATAACCCAGGCGACCAAAGGCAGCAGCGATATGTTGCGGGCGCTGATACAGCGGCACATTCCAGTCTATGACCAGTTCTTGTACGAAAATACCTTTGTAGTCAGCACGACGCGACAATACTTGTTGCTGGAATTCGGGCCAGCTTAAATCCTTGTTGGTCGACCTGGATGCAACAGTATTGCCAGCCGCCGGTAATATAACTGTAGGAGCACTGGCATTAATTGTCTGAGGGTTGGTGCCTGCTGTTACTGGTGCAGTACGTACCCAGCGAACAAAATCATGCCTGGGGCCATGCAGAGCCCAGCGCATTTTTGCGGGCAAGCGCCAGAATACAAATTTGGCCATGTCATAAGAAGCACGTCCCGGGCTTTGCACAAACTGCTTGGTAAAACGCAAAGGCCGCGTCAATATCCAGGAGTAAGACTGTTTCAAGGACTTGATGGCTTCTTCCTTGCCATGCACATCCAGATTCAGCCTGGCCATTTGCGCGTCGCGCACATCAAGTTGTTGCAACAATTTGGCATAGTCTTGTTCTTTTTGTTGCAGGCTATCCGACAATTGCTGGTGCTCTTGCTTCAGTTGCTGAAGATTCAGCGTCAATTGCTGAGAATTTTTTGTCAATTGCTCAAAACTGACATCCTTGGCCACAATTTCTGCTTGTACTGCTTGCAGGGCTACAGCGTGTGATGCAGATTCTTTCGCTATCTGGATTTGAAATTCGTCACGCTGTTCTTGCAATTTGTGTTCATAGTCTTGCAAGCCTTCATTGAGGATGACAATTTTCTTGTCTCGCGCATCCACATCCTGTTGGAGTTTTTCGCTTGCCAGCATCAAGCTGGCAATTTCTTGTTGCTGTTGCTGGCGGAATTGCTCATGCTGCGTGAGCATTTGCTGTTGATGCGTATTCACCAGAAGTTGCTCTTCTTGTGCTTGCTGTGCCTGCTGCAATAACAGTTGATTTTCGCCAAGCTGTCCTTGCAACTGATTCAATTCGGAATGCGTATCGATTTGTAATATATGCGTCTGACTCAGACGCAAGCCCAATTTTTTCAGCCAGGCCGTATCGGCATACATCAATATGATTTGATCGCCCTGCCACAAGCTATTTTCCAATAGGCGGCAATCTTGCACCTTGGCCCAGACCAGGTTGAAGCCGTTCTCCAGTTGCAGTGGGATATTTTCGGGGAGGAAAGAATAGAAATGTTCACTCTCACGTTCCATCTCGCGGTAAGGCAAGGCCAGAATGACGGCCTTCCTGGCGCGTTGGCTCAGGGTATGCAGCACTTGATACGGCTGATGAAAATGCTCCAGCGTGTTAGAAGAAAACACCAGGTCAAATAAATTCTGCTCGCCAGCAGACGATTCCAGCCAATTGCTATTCTCAAAACGCAAAGCCGGGTAACGCGCACTGGCTTGCTGAATCGCAGCAGCAGAAAAATCCACACCAGTGATTTGCTCTGCCGGCACATAACTGGCCCAGACATCAGTACCGTCACCTTGTGCACAGCCCCAATCAGCCAGGCTCAAGGCTTGCTGGCGCGCTTGATCCAGCAACCAGTGCGGCAGATGTTGAATGGCGACCTTGGCGAAAAAACGCGATTGCTTGTCCCCTCTGCAAGCGAGCCAGTCATTTTCAAATCGCGTATCCCAATACGCACGGGAATTTATTTCTGTTTGCATTTTTTACTATCTATCACTCATGTGTACTGCTACTAATTTTGATTATTTCCAGGCTACGAACTGCTAAGCTGCCAAAACCTGCTGTCTTGCGCTCACTGTTGACACTACGAGCTCCTGAGCAATCGGCGGCTGGAATAAGCCAAAGAAACGCTGATCTGCCAGTGAAGAGAAGTAATGTGCACCTTCTATGTATTCGTAATAATGAATATCCCGATGCAAACGGTTTTCCACCGCTGCCACCAGCAAATATTTGCCTGTCACCAGAGGATTGGTCAGCTTGAAGCTGACTTCAAAATTCTCTGCATCAGGCAAGCGCTTAGCTTCAAAGTCATGTGTCGTCGAGACGATGAGATCACTGCCTTTTAAATCTTTGATGGAGACGGCAATACTTAAATGCTCGCGCGATATGTTTGTTGGTATGCACAAGCTGATTTTCACATCCAGCTCACTACCCCATTCATGCACGTCCTTGCGTACACCTTTCGTATCAAGCACAGATGCAGAAAGTATCAAACCCTTGTGCGAACCCCAGTGTGTCGTGGGGCGACTGTCCAGGGCGACGTCTGCCGTGTCATTCAAGTTCTCGCTGATACCCGGCAAATCTCCGCCAGACATGGAGATACTGGCTACCGGTTGCACTCTTTCATCTTCCGCAGCGGCATCATCATCCTGGAACATCATTTCCATATACCGCCCGGTCACAGGGAAAACATCACCCTGCTCCAGCATGCGGCCCTTGTCCAGCCAGATGGCGCGGTCGCACAAGGTGCGCACAGAACTGACGTCATGGCTGACAAACAAAATGCTCGCACCGGTCTTTTGTATATCCTTGATACGGCGCATGCACTTGGCAACAAAGCGCGCATCACCCACCGCCAGGGCTTCATCGACAATCAGGATTTCCGGGTCTACGTGAATGGCAATCGAAAAAGCCAGCCGTGCATACATGCCGCTGGAATAGGTCTTGACTGGCTGATCCAGAAAATCACCCAGCTCGGAAAACGCCAGTATTTCATCCATGCGACCCAGCATCTGCTCTTGCGGGAAGCCCAGGATGGCCGCATTCAGCAAGACATTTTCACGCCCTGTAAATTCAGTGTTGAAACCGGCCCCCAGCTCCAGCAAAGCCGCAACCCGGCCATGCGTGGTCACCAGACCCGAAGTCGGCGACAAGGTGCCGCAGATCATTTGCAAGAGGCTGGATTTACCACTACCATTGCGGCCTATGATGCCTACCGTTTCACCCGGCGCAATCTCGAAAGACACGTCGCGCAAAGCCCAGAATTCACGATAATAAGTTTTGGTACGGGACAATAGCATTTGCTTGAGCCTGTCCTGCGGCTTGTCGTAAAGGTGGTAGCACTTGCTCAGTTGCTCTACCTTGATGGCAAATTTAGAGGACATCAGCAAACCCTTTGCGTGTTTTTTGGAACCATGCGAATCCCAGCCAGGCAACCAGACCAGACATCAGGAAATAAATCAGCCAGTTTTGCCAGTCCAGATGCTTACCCCAGATCATGGCATCACGACTCTGTTCTATCACCTGAGTCAAAGGGCTGACCTGCACTACCGCACGAAAATCTTCAGGCAAGGCGACGATGGGATAAAACACCGGCGACAAAAATGTCAGCACCGAGATGGCAACACCAACCACCTGGTGAATATCTCGAATAAATACGCCAAGCGAAGCCAGTAACCAGCTCAAGCCCAGGCTTAGGAACACCAACGGCAACAAGATGGCTGGCAAATAAAAAATGGTCGCTGGTGGCACGCCGAAAAATATGGAATAAAAAATCAACCACACCACCAGACTGATCAACAAATGAAAGCAGGCGGCTCCCATTGCAACGACAGGCAAAATCTCCAGCGGGAAAATGACTTTCTTGACGTAGTTGACGTTGCTGACAACCAGAGATGGCGCACGATTGACACATTCTGAAAATAAACCAAACACCATCAGACCGGCAAATAAAACCAGAGCAAACTCGGTTTTGGAATCAGAACCACCTGCCCAACGCGCCTTGAACACCACGCTAAAAACAAAGGTATACACTGCCAGCATCAGCACAGGATTAAAGAACGACCATAGCAAACCCAGCAAAGAACCCTGGTAACGGACCAGCACTTCTCTTTGGATCAGGCTCAGTATGAGCCGGCGATGCTGCTTCAGCGACAAAAGCAAGCTATACGGTGTAATAGACGGTACTGCGTGAGGATTCATTAAAAAATTTCGATTCAAAAAATTTGCGCCATATTTGCGAAACAAGAAAACTGCACAAGCGCAGCCTCAGGCGACATTCGGATTCTCCAAGGGAGAATTTGGATGCAAGGCATCCTGCTAAGTTCAATTTTTTTAATTTTTTTCAGTACAAAATGATGTACCTTGATCTTGACAGGGCAATTACATCAAGACCGCTGTAAAGAAAAAACACTTTGATTCGCTCGTATTAAGTGATCATGTGCTGGAGATCAACTAGCTACAGCAACATGCACACTTTGTCTTTTGGCGATTATACGAAGAGGTGTAAAAAAGAATTTCTACCAAATGTCGCGCAATTGTATGTTATTTGTACAAACAAAAATATGGCTTACGTAGTTCTACGTAGCCAGCTTCGCGATTGAGACAGCTTGAGTCTATAACCCTGAATGCTATGCCTGTACAGATTCAGACTATCCGGCAAACCCAAACCAACTCCATCTTTATCAAGGCGCGCTATCGCATTCCTGAGCATTATCCTGCCTATTGTTTGACTACATGATTACCGGGGCCAAATGAGTGACCCCAACTCTTGATCTGCCACAGCCGAGCCCTATCACACCTATTCAATTATGCATAATATGCATGCAGGGATGTGATTTGTAGATATGTTCCAAGTGATTGAAAATAGCATTCATCAGTTGACTGCCTTCTTTTTCAAGAAATCGCATCACTTTAAGACTTGGACAAACAATGGTACAGAGCAGCATTCTTTTTTCATCGGCTACCGCATTAGCCGAAAACATAAGGACAGGAAAATTAAAGTCTTATGAAATAGTGACCGCTTTTTTTGAACAAATAGCAAAGTACGGCCAGACCTGCAACGCTGTGGTCACGCTCAATAAGACGGAAGCACTACAAAGAGCGATGGAAGCTGATATCGCAATATCGAAAGGTGAAATCTGGGGAAAACTCCACGGCGTCCCGATTACAATAAAAGACAATTACCAAACAAAAGGGCTACGCACAACCGCCGGCTATAGTCCATTGACGAATAATGTCCCAGACATGGATGCTGAAATTGTCAAACTATTGAAAGGCGAAGGTGCCATCATTATCGGCAAGACTAACCTGTCGGTACTGGCAATGGATATGCAAACCGATAATCCTATTTTTGGAAAAACAAATAATCCATGGGATGCCACAAAAACCAGCGGCGGAAGCAGCGGAGGTTGTGCTGCAGCTTTGGCTACAGGAATGACTTCCCTGAGCTTTGCTAATGACTTGGCAGGCTCGATCAGACTACCAGCATCCTACTGTGGAGTTTATGGTTTTAAACCATCGTTTGGCGTTGTTTCTCTTCAAGGCATACAGACCGATCCTGAAGAACAAGTGAACGGGTTAAAGTCCCTGGCAGTTGCCGGCCCCCTGGCAAGAAATATTGAGGATCTAGAATTAGCGATGCGTATCATTGCGAAGTCGACAGGTGAAGACAGAAGGCTCACCCCCCTAGTCGAAAATACAGAGGCGATTGATATTAAGGGCCTGAAAATTGCCTGGACTGATGAATTTGGTGGAGTATCTGTCGATCATGAAATCAAGCTAAAAATTCGGGACTATGTTTCTGCACTAGAAAAAGCTGGGGCGACTGTTGTGAAAATAAACCCGGGCGTGGATTTCCATTTGGCCTGGAAAACATGGGGCAGTTTTGTTGGCATGCAAGGTGGTTATAACAAATCTAATTTTATCAAGTGGCTAGGCTTACCCTTCACAAAAGGTGTACTCAAAAATGTGCCCATGCACCAGAATATTGTCAAACCTACTTCGGTTAAAAAATACATGGCAGCCATGAATGTTCAGGATGCCATGATCACCGAGATGGAAAATTTCCTGAATATTCATGATGTTTTTATTTGCCCCGTGAGTGCCGTTACCGCCTTTAATCACCATGCACCAAGCAAATCCTATGGGAACTTCAGTATCTATAACAGCCCTATAAAAGTGAACAGTGTTGACCTTCATTACTACATGGCGACACAAGCCTATACGACCCCTTTTACCTTAACCGAAAGCCCTGTCCTGGCGCTCCCCATAGGTTTGAGTAAGCAGCAGTTGCCCATAGGCATACAGGTGGTCGGGAAAAGGTATGAGGATTTTAAATTATTACAAATAGGGAAAATTCTAAATAGTTACCTGGACAACATTGAATATCCATCAGTGAAATAAAAATGCACTAGTATTTTTAGCTGCCAACCTGCATCTGAATAATTTAGGACTTACGCAAAATTGTCCCAGCAAGGCTATCGCTATAGGAAACCTCCCTTGCAGGGGAGGTTCGTTACGTTGGCAGACAACATGTTGTCTGAAACCCCAACTCCACCGTAGCGACGAAGACAGTACTTTAGTACCGAATCTTGCTAAATGCGGGCGCTGCAACGCAGCTGGGGCGGTTTTGCGTAAGTCCTATAATTGAATCATCAACTCGTCAAATTAATCCCTCATGCCTTATCTATCGACTTCAAGGATGGAAAAAACACTGGCACTTTTACTGCCCCCAACAGCATCTCCCTGCCTTTTGCCGTTACGGTCACAAGACCGGCACTACCACCATCACAATTGATCAAGCCATCGGCACAAGCATCTTCCCAAATACACAGACGTGGGCAGGTGCTTTGCCAAGTGTCTAAAACATTCCGGTAACTGGGTGATTGCTGCTGTATCCATTCCAGCATTTGCAAGGTCAGGCTGGTGTGTGCGTCTGGCATGATGTATCCCCCTTGATCCGGTCTGAACCTTGACGAGTTGAGACTATTAGCACTTAGATGAGACGTAGCATTCCTGCCCCAGCACCTGCGGCGATCAGGATGACTGGGTTAAGCTTGCTGCATAAGACAATCGCCGCAGTCAGCAGCATTATCATATCAGCGCGCCAACTGGCACTGTCCAACTGGGCAAACAAGCAGGCGGTCGCCAACAAGAAACCGATGGAGATCGGCGCAAAGGTGTCGCGCACTGCCCCTGTCAGGCGGGTATTAAAGTGTGATGTCTTCAAGCTGATGACGGACAGGGTCAGTATAGTAGACGGCACAACCACTGCCAGAGTAGTCAGGATGGCACCTGTCCAGCCAGCAATCAGCCAGCCCACCAGCGAGATAAACAATAAATTGGGGCCTGGCGCCGCCTGCGCAATAGCATAGGCTGAGGCAAACTGCGCACTGGTTACCCAGTGTTTTTCGGTCACGACAAAATAGCTGATGTCGGGCGCCATCATCACCAGGCCGCCGCCGACTGCCATCAACGACAACACAGACAGATGGAGGCACAGGTCCAGCACGGGAGATTGTTCATCCATTTTTAACTTTCAAAAAATAGGCCGCGATGCTGCCAGGTAGCGCCAATAAGACAAATATGACAATCAGACGCCATTTGAGCAAGGCCAAGCCTGCAAAAGCCAAAGCCATCAACATCAACTGCAAGCCTGTCTGGAGACTGCACAATTTTCGTTTACCCGGCTTATCAATTTCAGCAGCCTTACCAGAATGATTAAACAGCGACATCGCCATCTTGAAGGCAGTGGCCAGTATCAACCCGGCAGCAACTGCGGTCATGCCGCTCAAAGCATCCCGCACCATATCCAACTTGCCAAAACGCTGATAGGCAACGCCAAGCGCTATCACCAACAGGAAAGGTGCGATGATCAGACCAGCCATGGCGGACAGGGCACCTGCTATACCGGCATAACGTTTACCTACCATCAATGCAATATTGCAGATCGTTGGGCCGGGCAAAGCCTGGCTCAGGGCAAGATAGCGAGCGAAGTCTTCAGCACTCAACCAGCGGTATTGCTCGACTAGTGCGCGGTAGGCGAAAGGCATGACACCGCCAAAACCGGTCAGGGCAATTTTTGAAAAAACAAAAAACAGCCGCACCGCCGACAAACTGGCAGGTTCACTAAGGGTAACTGCGGGCAATGATGGGTTCAACATACGGCACTCTTGGAAGCAAGGAAATTTTTATACAAGGCCATCTTCGTACTTGAGCAATTAAAAGTACAATGAATTTATTTAGATGATTGATTCATTTTTCTTATGAAAATCGATATCCTTGGTGTACAGGCTTTTGTCGCCATTGCAGATCATGGCAGCTTCAACAGGGCGGCTGATGTGCTGCATGTCACGCAAACGGCGGTGACCCAGCGCCTGCGCAATCTGGAGATTTTCCTGGGAGTGACGCTTCTGGAAAGAACTACGCGTTCGATCGCACTGACCAGGACGGGGCAGGATTTTCTGCCGCAAGCCAGACGCCTGCTGCAAGAGCTGTCGGCAGCATTGACTGAGATACGCGAGACCGGTAAAGCCCAGCGCGGAGATGTGTCGATTGCCTGCATACCAACAGTAGGTGTACGTTACCTGCCGAAGGTTATCCGTGAATACTCTGCCATGTTCCCTGACAATCGCATAAAAATACTCGACCATGCATCAGTCGGTGTTGCCGAAGCAGTCTTGCGACGCGAAGCCGAGTTTGGCATTAATCTGGCGGGGCCCAGTCACCCTGAACTGACCGCTACACCTTTGCTGGAAGATCAATTTGTACTGGTCTGCCGCGACGACCATGCGCTGGCCAGGCGAAAAAGCATCACCTGGGCACAGTTGCAATCGCACCCGCTAATCTTTGCCGGTCAGACAAGCGGTAACCGGCCTCTGCTCGATGGTTATCTGGGTAGCGAAAGCCTGCATGGCAGCCAAGCTGGTCAAGCGAGACTGAGTCTGCAGATTCATTACGAAGTACAGCGCAACTCCACTGCCCTGGGGCTGGTGGATGCCGGCATTGCTGCCGCCATCGTGCCCAATCTCGCCATGCAAAAAGGAACCTATCCACGTCTGCGCGTAATCAAATTGCAAGACCCTATCGTTTCCAGAACCCTGGTCCTGGTCGCCCGCAAGGCCGCCCGTCTGTCACCGGCGGCGCAGTTATTGTATGACATGATCAAGAACAGCCGCGTCGCCAGGTGAGAAAAACATAAACAAAATCGGCAAAGGCGTGTTTGCCCTGCCAGACACCAAAAACAGCACCGTCCGACACGCGCCGATTCATTCACGGCTCAATGTTTTATTAAAATACCGGCCATTTAAGCTGGATAAGAGTGGGTCTTCAGGACTCAGCCAGGAAAGCAAAGGACAGATCCAGCTTTAAAGAAATGACATTTCACGATCTGAGACACTCGGCGGCACCAATGCTGATTAATAAGGATGTTGATTTATTCACGATTGGTGCAATCCTTGGTCATAAAAATCAGACGGCGGATGGCAGATTTCTACCGCCACAAAATAAAAAAGACCAGATTAATCTGGTCTTTGATATCAAGCCAAGTGCTTGATTATATTGGCGGAGAAGGAGGGATTCGAACCCCCGATAGTATTGCTACTACGCCTGATTTCGAGTCAGGTACATTCAACCACTCTGCCACTTCTCCGGCTTAGGTTGCTCGCTATAAACGAAGCCTGCAATTATAGCAAAAAAACTGCTCAAATCAAAATTAGCAATTTAGCACATTAATTTAGGGTTGAATTGCCACATCACAAGACGACATGAAGATGTCATAAAGCAAGATTATATTCTGCCGCAATGTACTAAGTTAGGCGGCTTGCGCCTGCAGTAGTGGTGACATGAATTGATTTGAGGACTTGGCTTCAATGGAAAGTAGTTTAGCGGGAGATACCGTGGATCATTTGTCTCAGCAAAACCTGGTATCAGAGCAGGATGTCAATCAGTTTGGCGCGCAATCAGCCATCTTGATGTTGGCGCATTTGCAGCGCATCATTGAGCAACGCCTGTTGACAGCACGCTTCCAGCCCATCGTGCAAATGCAGAATGGCGATATCCTGGGTTATGAAGGCTTGATTCGTGGACCATCGGACAGCCCCCTTCACTCGCCCGTCAATTTATTCAAGGCGGCATGGGACAATAACCTGACCGTCACGGTCGAACACCTGTGTCGCCGCATCGTGCTGGAACAATTTGCAGCGCAAAATTTACCGGGCAAGTTGTTTTTAAATGTCAGCCCGGAATGCCTGCTGCAAAGAGACATGCGCTATGGTGAGACGCTGGATTACATCCATGAACTGGGTATCAACCCTGAACGTGTCATCATAGAACTGACTGAATACCAGCCCACCCATGACTATGCCTTGTTGTGTGAAGCTGTCATCCATTATCGCGAAATGGGTTTTGAGATTGCCATTGATGATCTGGGCGAAGGTTTTTCCAGTTTGCGTTTATGGTCGGAATTAAAGCCTGACTACGTCAAGATAGACATGCATTTTATCCAGGGTATAGATCATGATACTGTCAAGGCGCAGTTTGTGCGATCCATACAAAGCATCGCAGAGAAATCTGGCACCAGAGTAGTTGCTGAGGGTATAGAAACCCAGGCCGAATTATTGGCTGTTCGTGATTTGGGTGTGGCATGTGGCCAAGGCTATCATATCGCTCGCCCCCATGCTGCTCCAGCACGTGCCGTATCGGCTGAAGTGGCGCGTATTCTGACGCCAAATCCATACCAGGCAGCACGGCGTTCATCTAGCAGTTTTGAGCAAACAGCAACAGTAGAAAAAATTTTAAAAACCCCGCCGACGATTTCTTCGCGCATGCTCAATAACCAGGTTGATGACATTTTCTTGCAAAACCCGAAATTGCAAATCATTCCTGTGGTGGATGATGGTGTTCCAGTTGGCCTGATCAATCGCTATCATATGATAGATCGCTTTGCCCGCCCCTATCAGCGTGAGTTATATGGCAAAAAGCCTTGCACGGTATTCATGGAAGCACACCCTGTCATCGTCGATAAAAATACCAGCATGCAGGATGTCAGCCATATCATTGTCGAAGCCAATCCCGAGCATTTAATCAATGGCATCATTATTACTGACCAAGGTCGTTATCTTGGTCTGGGCAGTGGCCCGGACCTGATGCGTGAGATTACGCAAATGCAGATCAATGCTGCGCGTTATGCAAATCCACTGACGCAATTGCCGGGTAATGTACCTATCAATGAGCACATCGATGTACTGCTGCAAAAAGACCAGGCTTTCTGTGCCTGCTATTGCGACCTCGATCATTTCAAACCGTTTAATGATGTCTATGGCTATCGTCGAGGTGATGACATCATACAAATGACCAGTGAAGTTCTTAAAAAGCATTGCGATTCGCAACTGGATTTTATTGGGCATATAGGTGGCGATGATTTCATCATCCTGTTCCGCAGTGTGGATTGGGAAATACGCTGCCAGGCCATTCTGGCCAGCTTTACTGCCGCCATCCATGATTTTTATAGTAACGAAGACCGCGAAAGAGGTGGCTATCTCAGTGAAGACAGACAGGGCAAGAAAGTCTTTTACCCACTCGTTAGCCTGTCCCTGGGTGTGGTGAAGTCAAGGGCAAACCGCTATTACTCACATCACCAGATTTCCATTGCCGCGTCGGATGCCAAGAAGCAGGCAAAAAAAATACATGGCAATAGCCTGTTTGTAGATCGCCGCTCTGAAATGGATTTGTTGGTCGGATAAACGAAATCAGTCAACAAAAAACGCGCTTCACTGAACACAGTGAAGCGCGTTTTTTTCTTGAAACTAAAATTACTTAAGCTGCTGGTACCAGTTTTTCCAGACCACCCATATATGGGCGTAACGCTGTCGGGATAAGGACAGAGCCATCCGCCTGCTGATAATTTTCCAGCACAGCCACCAGAGTGCGGCCAACGGCCAGCGCAGAACCATTCAGGGTATGTACCAGTTCTGGCTTGCCCTGGGCATTGCGGAAGCGGGCTTGCATGCGGCGCGCCTGGAAGTCGAACATATTTGAGATCGAAGAAATCTCACGATAAGTGTTTTGTGCCGGCAGCCATACTTCCAGATCGAAAGTCTTGCTGGCACCAAAGCCCATATCGCCAGTGCACAGGCTCATGACACGGTAAGGCAGTTCCAGCTTGGCCAAAACGGCTTCGGCATGGCCTACCATTTCATCCAGGGCTTCCATGGATTTTTCTGGGTGCACGATTTGTACCATTTCGACTTTATCGAATTGATGCTGACGTATCATGCCGCGGGTATCACGGCCTGCACTACCCGCTTCAGAACGGAAGCATGGTGTATGCGCAGTCATTTTGACAGGCAGCGCATCGGCAGCCAGTATCTCGTCGCGTACGGTATTGGTGAGTGTGACTTCTGAAGTCGGGATCAGGTAAAACGTTTCGCCTGTGCCTTCTTGCCCGCCTTTTTTTACTGCGAACAAGTCTTCTTCAAATTTTGGCAACTGACCTGTACCACGCATGGAATCAGCATTGACCATGTAAGGCGTATACATTTCAGTATAGCCATGTTCCAGCGTTTGCATGTCGAGCATGAACTGGGCCAGCGCACGATGCAGGCGTGCCATGCCCCCCTTCATGACAGAGAAACGGGAACCCGTCAGCTTGACTGCAGTTTCAAAATCCAGGCCCAAGGCAGAACCAATGTCCACATGATCCTTGACTTCAAAATCAAATGCACGTGGTGCACCGACCTTGCGCACTTCCACATTGCCGTTTTCATCTTCACCTACGGCTACGGATTCATGCGGCAGATTGGGGATCGTTTGCAGGAACGCACTCATGCGCACTTGTACATCGCTCAAATGCGCTTCTGATGCTTTCAACTCTTCAGGGATACTGGCAACTTCCGCCATCAAGGCTGATGCATCTTCACCTTTGCTTTTCAGATTACCGATTTGTTTGGACAAGGTATTGCGCTTGCCTTGCAATTCTTCAGTACGGGACTGGATTTGCTTACGTTCGGCTTCGAGGGCATTAAAAGTTTCCACATCCAGCTGGAACTTGCGGGTAGCCAGGCGCGCTGCCACATTGGCAATGTCTTTGCGCAAAAGTTGAATATCTATCATGATTTTAAGTGCGGTGAACTAAGCTAATCGTCTATTGTATCAAGGGATGGGCATTTCCCCTATTTTCAAGCAGGAAGAAATGCCATTTTTACACCATGCTTTTAATATTAATACTTTACCAGACTACGATATGTCAGCTTGGTATTGCCCTCTGCAGGTACGCTGATTTTCCATACTGTAGTATTGCTGGCGCTCTTGGTGTAAGGGTGGCTGCTGCTCAAGACTTGCCAGTCACCCGGCATGGGTTCTTGCACGGTCACGATGACAGCTTCTTTTTTTGCATTCTTCAATACCAGCTCATAGGCGCTTTCAAATGCATTATTGTATTTGCCTGTTACTGTAAGTTTTTTGAAATCTGTTTGCTTTTTATCTGCCGTCACATCAAAGACCTCACCCAACTTCAAACGGACTTTTTCATTCTTTGGTGTGTGATCTACACTATCTTCGCCAATGAACTGTGCATTGCCTGCACCATCTTTTTTGTAGACGCGTACGACCCCTTTAGGTAAAGGCATGCCCAATTGAGAAGCTTCTTTATTGTCGAACTCAACAAAGACACCTATCTTCATTTTTTGACCAAGATCACCGTAACTACTTTGGTAGTAATAGTCACTACCGTTCAACAAAAATTCCTTGCGCACTGGTACGCCAGAAGCAGTCAGCAATGCCACTTGCTTGGTCTGGTTTTCTGCAATCGTGGTTGGCCTGTTCAGTGTGTACAGGTGATATTCAAATAAAGACTCTTCAGCCATAGCTGTCTTTGTCATCACAGGTTGCGGGCTCCCCATCATTCTAAATGCACTGCCAGCCACTTCATTACTTTGCTTGACTTGATTGACATCACCCGCCACCAGTTGCAGCTTGGCGTTGCGGTAAGTTGTACCACTGGTATTGCCCAGTGTGACCCAGCCTGAGATGTCAAGTTTGTCGTCAGTTGCATTCAGTTCGACCACATAGTCAGCCTTCCAGGATAAGCCACCAGTGAGGTAACTGAGTTCCACATCCTGCTGTTGCGCACCATTGTTATCCAAGGCCATGACCAGAGTCGGGCGGTCGCGTAAATTCGCTGGTACATCTGGATAAATAATACGGCCAGGCAAACCGGTTTCTATGCGATCACCTATCTTGAGCACCACACCATCATTGGCCGACAACACTTGGGCAGACTCTACCGTTTCTGCGCCTGTTGCAGTATTAGTGCGAATGATGTTGACATTGCGACCCACGTATTTTTCCAGCAGCTTTTGCGGTGTCAGCAAATCAAAATTAAAATTTTGCTCAAGGACAGACAAACTGCCTGGTGCTGACAAGCTGCGCAGCAAGGCGGTCTCAGGCCGCATCCTGGCACTGACGTCGCGAAAAGCCAGTGCGCTTGCGCCGCGCTTCAATGGCAGTTTGCGCTGGTCCTTGATCAGAGCCAGGTTTTCATTGTAGATCGTGACAGCGACTTCTTTCTGGTCAGCCAGGGTACTACGCTGCTCTTCTGTCTGGGCATAGACTGAGCCGGCCAGTGACAATAACAATATGATTGCGCTTGCGGCAAATGGTTTATACATAAAATTCCTTATCATGATTTTTGGAACTGTAATGAGATGACGGGCAACACTGACGATGACGCAGTCTGCTAATTAGTCTGCTTATTTAGTCTGCTTATTTAGTCTGCTCATCCAGACTGCGCAAATACGCGAGTTTTTCTGCGATCTTGATTTCCAGTCCCCGTGGTACAGGGTGATACCAGGATTCATTTTCCAGGCCTTCAGGCAGATACGTTTCCCCTGCGGCGTAGGCATCTGGCTCATCATGGGCATAGCGGTACAATTTGCCATAACCCAGCTCTTTCATGAGCTTGGTCGGCGCATTGCGCAGATGTTCTGGTACTACGCGCGACTTGTCTTTGGCGATCATGGCGCGCACGGCATTATAGGCTTTATAGACTGCATTTGATTTGGCTGCACAGGCGAGATAAATCACCGCCTCAGCCAAAGCCAGTTCACCTTCGGGCGAACCCAGTCTTTCATAGGTTTCTGCCGCATCGAGGCAAATGCGCAAGGCACGTGGATCTGCCAGGCCTATATCTTCCGATGCCATGCGTACTATGCGCCTGGCCATGTAGCGTGGGTCAGCACCGCCATCAAGCATGCGTACCAGCCAGTACAGGGCCGCATCTGGGTTGGAGCCACGTACCGATTTATGCAGGGCAGAAATCTGGTCATAGAAGGCATCGCCCCCTTTGTCAAAACGGCGCAAGGCATCACCCAGACATTCTCCCAGCAAACCCTGGTCTACTGTATCAAGATGCTTGGCGACCGCCGCATGTGCAACAATGTCGAGATTATTCAGTAATTTGCGGCCATCCCCATCGGCACTGGAAACCAGGCTGGCCATGGCCTCTGGTGTCAGTATCAAACCATCCAGTTCACGCTCGCAGGCGCGCACTACCATGGCAGCCAGGTCTTCATCCGTCAGTGATTTCAATACATACACCGAGGCGCGCGACAGCAAGGCGCTATTGACTTCGAAGGAAGGGTTTTCTGTTGTCGCACCGATGAAAGTAAACAAGCCACTTTCTACATGCGGCAAAAAGGCGTCTTGCTGGCTTTTGTTGAAGCGATGAACTTCATCGACAAACAGTATGGTGCGACGATGCGAGGTAGCCTGCAAGATTTGCGCACGCTCTACCGCCTCGCGTATGTCCTTAATACCCGACAAGACTGCCGACAAGGCAATGAATTCACAATGGAAGGCGTCGGCCATCAGGCGCGCCAGCGTGGTCTTGCCTACACCAGGTGGCCCCCACAAGATCATGGAGTGTGGCTCACCTGACTGGAAAGCCACGCGCAAGGGCTTGCCCTCCCCCAGGATATGCTGCTGACCGATGACATCATCCAGCGTTGCCGGACGCATGCGCTCTGCCAGGGGAGCAGGTTTTTTGCGCGAATTGTTGTGCAGCATATTCATTAAACGCTATTACTGGCGAAATACATCTGCACCGGCAGGCACGACAAATTTGAATTCATCAGCCTTCAAGCTTGGATTTTTTTCCAGGTTTTTCAAGGTCAAGATAGAAAACTGTCCAAAATTATCCCGCAACTCCAGCGCCACAGGTACACCGTCCTTCATGCCTATGCCTATGCTTTCAAACTGCGTATCCTTGGCCTTGGGTATGGCTTCCAGCCATTCCAGGCCTTGTTTATTGCCGATTTCCTTAAAACTGAAATTTTTATCCAGATCCGCCGAACTGGCGCTACCGAACAAGATGGCAGCGGGACTGGAACCCAGGGCGCTGCCCAATGCTTTGATAGTGACCTGGTTTAAGTCTTTATCATAAATATACAGCTTGTCGCCATCTGCTTGCAAAACTTGCTCGTAAGGCTTGGTATAAGCCCAGATGAACTTGCCTGGCCGGGCAAACACAAAATTGCCAGTTGCCGTTTTGCTGATCTTGCCATCGGCTTTTTTGACTTGCTGCTGGCTAAACTCACCCTTGGCACTCTTATTATTCGTGACAAAGGATTTGAATTGCTCAACGGCAGATGCCGATGCCAGTGCCGGCATCAAGGCAAGAGCGATGACGCCTGCTGCCACTTTCGCCATCATGGTAGTTTGTTTCTTCACTGATTTATCCTGTTCTTTTGCTGTTCTTTTGCTGTTCTTTTGCTGTTTTGGCACTATTCTGTATTCCCGGCCGGGACCAGGATTTCGCGGTTACCGTTAGACTGCATGGTAGATACGACACCGCTTTGTTCCATTTGTTCCAGCAGGCGGGCAGCGCGGTTATAACCTATGCGTAAATGCCTTTGTACCAGCGAGATCGAGGCACGGCGATTCTTGAGTACGATGGCAACGGCCTGGTCATACAAAGCATCCGCTTCACCGCCTCCTGCACCTGCACTCTCACCACCAGCTTCTCCGCCCTCTTCCAGCGTGCCGCCTTCGAGTATGCCTTCGATATAATTTGGCTCGCCCTGTGCTTTCAAATATTCAACCACACGATGTACTTCTTCATCCGAGACAAAAGCACCGTGGACGCGAACAGGCAAGCCTGTCCCTGGCGGCATGTAGAGCATGTCACCCATACCCAGCAGAGCTTCTGCCCCCATCTGATCAAGGATGGTGCGTGAATCTATCTTGCTACTGACCTGGAAGGCGATACGGGTAGGGATATTCGCCTTGATCAGACCAGTAATCACGTCTACCGATGGTCTTTGCGTCGCCAATATCAGATGCAAGCCTGCAGCACGGGCTTTTTGCGCGATACGTGCAATCAGCTCTTCCACTTTTTTACCGACTACCATCATCAAGTCAGCCAATTCGTCGATGATGATGACGATAGTAGGCAGTTTTTCCAGTGGCTCTGGCGCATCTGGCGTCAGGCTGAATGGATTTGGGATATGCACTTCCTTGCGCTCGGCCTCAGCAATCTTGGCGTTATAGCCTGCCAGATTACGCACGCCGAGTTTGGACATGAGCTTGTAACGGCGTTCCATCTCTGCCACCGCCCAGTTCAGGGCGTGGCCAGCCTGGCGCATGTCAGTAACCACTGGTGCCAGCAAATGCGGTATACCTTCATAGACCGACATTTCCAGCATCTTTGGATCAATCAAGATCATACGCACATCATTCGGATCTGACTTGTACAGCAGCGACAAAATGGTCGCATTGATGCCCACGGATTTACCAGAACCGGTAGTACCCGCCACCAGCAAATGCGGCATCTTGGCCAGGTCGGCACAGATAGGAAGACCGCCAATATCCTTACCCAGCGCCACCGTCAGACTCGACGAGCTATCGTTATAGACTTTGGATCCCAAAATCTCGGTCAGGCGCACAATCTGGCGTTTGGGATTCGGTAATTCCAGGCCCATAAAATTCTTGCCGGGTATGGTCTCAACCACACGTATTGATGTCAGTGACAATGAACGCGCCAAGTCGCGTGCCAGATTAACGATCTGGCTACCTTTGACGCCAGTCGCCGGTTCGATTTCATAACGGGTAACCACAGGGCCAGGATAAGCTGCCACCACCTTGGCATCGACACCAAAGTCCGAGAGTTTTTTCTCTATCAGGCGACTGGTGAATTCCAGGGTTTGTACACTGACAGTTTCCTGCACTGGCGGTGGCTCATCCAGCAGGGATAAAGGTGGTAAATTAGTATCTGGCAATTCATTGAACAGGGATACCTGCTTTTCTTTTTCCACACGCTCTGAGCGCTGTACAGCAACTACTTGTGGCTCTATGCGTATTGGTGCGGCTTCAACGATCTTGGCTCTTTCCTGCACTACGACTTCTTCACGCTTGACAGCTGCAGTCTGGCCAGCACGCCGGTCTTCTGCATCTGCATGTTTGTTTTGCACGAAAACAAATACCCATTCTATGCCCGCACCTATGCGCTCAACAATGGTCAGCCAGGATACGTGGAAGTACAGGCTGATACCGAGGGCGATCATCAGCAATAAAGCCAGCGTTGCCCCAGTGAAGCCCAGCGCAGCAAAGCCCGCCTTGCCTATCAACTCCCCCAGCACCCCGCCCGGTCCTAATGGCAAGGCCACCTTGAGGCTGTGCAGCCGCAGATATTCCAGGCCCATGCTGCCAGCAAACAGCAAGCCAAAGCCAATATTACGCACCAGGATTTCAGAGAAACCTACATCCGCTTCAGGCTCGGGATTAAGTTTCACCCTTTGCGACAAGCTGCTATAGGAAATCCACACCTGACGACAGACAAACACACACCACCACCAGGCAGACACGCCAAAGACATAAAACAGCACATCGGATAACCAGGCGCCAAATTTGCCAGCAATATTGTGGATCCGTGGGATATCGACCGACCGAGACCATCCTGGGTCTTGTGTGGAATAACTTGCCATGATCAGTATCAGGCATATGCAAAATGCGGCCAGGGCAATCCACTTCGCCTCCATCAAAAGAACCAGGAAACGATTTGGAGGTGCAGCAGGCGGCGCAGTTTTCTTGCTTCGAGTATAAGCTTCGTTACTAGTAGTCATAAAACAGAGAGCAATCTCATCTGAACAGCCATCAAAAGCTGACAAGATAGCATGAAGCCGCGCATGCGCCAAACATGTGCGCTGTAACAGTTGCAACAGACAGGCCATAGTCCTGGAGGATGGCTGCAAGACGGCTGCTATGAGGATAGTCTATAATTTAGCCTTGTCTAAGGATAGCGATGCAAAATAAGCAAAAAGCTTGAAATTTGCATGAAAAACGCCATCTATTGCCAGCAACTCAGCTATTCATCAACTTTTTATCAGGTCTGCTATGTCCACTCCCAAACATGCTCGCGTACTAATTCTTGGCTCTGGCCCCGCAGGTTATTCCGCAGCTGTGTATGCTGCCCGCGCCAATCTGAACCCTGTGCTGATTACCGGTGTAGAGCAAGGCGGTCAACTGATGACGACAACAGACGTGGAAAACTGGCCTGCCGACCCTATGGGCGTACAAGGCCCGGAATTGATGCAGCGTTTCCTGCAACACGCTGAACGCTTCAACACTGAAATCATTTTCGATTACATCCATACTGCCAAACTGGATGAAAAACCGATACGCCTGATCGGCGACCAGGCGCAATACACTTGTGATTCCCTGATCATTGCCACCGGCGCATCCGCCCAATACCTGGGCTTGCCGTCTGAACAAGCCTTCATGGGCAAAGGTGTCTCAGCCTGTGCAACCTGCGATGGTTTCTTTTATCGCGGCAAGGAAGTGGCGGTCGTCGGTGGCGGCAATACGGCAGTGGAAGAAGCCCTGTACCTGTCGAACATCGCCAGCAAGGTCACCGTCATCCACCGTCGTGACAAGTTCCGCGCGGAGGCAATTTTGATTGACCGCCTGATGGCCAAGGTGGCCGAAGGCAAGATAGAAGTCAAATGGAACCATACCCTGGATGAAGTGGTCGGTGATGAATCCGGCGTAACAGGCATCAATGTCAAAGACGCTGACGGCACTATCACACCAGTCAGCGTACATGGCGTCTTTATTGCCATAGGCCATAAGCCAAATACCAGTATTTTTGATGGCCAGCTGGACATGCATAATGGCTATATCAAGACCCGCACAGGCACTGAGGGCATGGCTACGGCCACCAGTGTCGCTGGCGTGTTTGCTGCCGGTGACGTGCAGGATCACATCTATCGCCAGGCCATCACCAGCGCTGGCACAGGTTGCATGGCAGCCCTGGATGCGCAACGCTTCCTGGAAGAATAAGCTTAATTCAAGGATGTGAAGCATGTCGTCTTTTAAAAACCTTGCTGACCTGAAGTCACTTAGTCAGCAATTAAAGCAGCAAGAAGAAAGCCGACAGCGTGCTGAAGCAGAACGTCTGGAACGGGAAAAGAAAGCCAGGGAAGAGGCGAATATTTTTCGTTCCAGTGTAGGCAAGGTCGAAGTTTTGAAAACTGCGGTGAAGCATCACCTGGCACCCGCAAGGCTGGAACCCCTGCCCTTTCAGCATCTCGCTGATGAACAGGCTGCATTACAGGAATCTTTATCAGATGAATTTGATGCAGACTCTTTGCTGGAAACCGATGAAAACCTGAGCTATACCAGATCAGGCGTGGGCCAGGATGTCGTCAGGAAGCTTCGTAAAGGTCATTGGGTCATACAAGCCCAGCTTGACTTGCATGGCTTACGCCGCGATGAAGCCAGGGATAGCCTGGGTGAATTCCTGCGCAAATGCATGCGCAATGGCACACGTTGCGTGCGCATCATCCATGGAAAAGGTCTGGGATCTGTCAACAAGGAACCGGTACTGAAACAAAAAGTCAGGAACTGGCTGATACAGAAAGATGAAGTATTGGCATTCAGCCAGGCGACGGCTGCAGATGGCGGCGCTGGCGCCTTGATCGTATTACTGAAATCCTGATTGTGTGATCTTGGCCTGAGTCCAGACTGGACTCAGGCGCAAATTACTTAGTTACGAAACTTCTTGTCCTTAGAAATAACGGTCATATCCACATATTTAGAACCGTTATGATTCGAAGGCGAGAAGCTGATGTCAAAACCACCGACATCATAACTACTGCGATTGATGCTTTCCAATGCAGAAATCAGTTTTTCCCTGGTCAAACCAGGTCCGGCACGTTTCAAACCCTCGACAAATACTTTGGCGGCGACATAGCCTTCGAGACTGGAGAAATTCAGGTCCTTGACTCCGACCTTCTCCATGGTTTTCTGATACTCAGCCACCACAGGAATGGAAGACGACCATGGAAATGGCGTCACCTGAGAGATCACCACGCCAACACCGTCCTTATCCAGCGTATCTGCCAATGCCTGGCTACCAACAAAAGACACGTTGTAGAACATACCAGTATAGGAGGCCTTGTGCATTTCCCTGACCAGGGCACTACTGGATGCATAAGCGCTGATCTGTATGATGGCGTCCGGGCGTTTAGGTAATAATTTTGCCACGGCAGCCGATACATCCTTGCTATTTCTTTCTACGGTTGCGGTCTCCGAAATACGCAAATTTCTTTTTTTCATCGCCAGCTCTACGCCAGCCAAACCTGCCTTGCCATAGGCATCGTTTTGATAAAAAACGGCGATATTTTTAGTACCCAGATTTGCCAGGCGATCGACCAGATATTCAGTCTCATCGTTATAACTGGCGCGGATATTAAAGATTTGCTTATTGAAAGGTTCCCGCAGAGATTGCGCACCCGTATAGGGGGCAAAGAAAGGGACTTTTGCTTGCGTGAAAATAGGCAATGCTGCATTACTGGTGGCTGTGCCTACATAACCAAATAAAGCAAACACACCGTCATTTTCTATCAGGGCCTTGGTGTTAGCTGCCGCCAGATCTGCTTCATACTTGTCATCTTTTTTTATGATTTCTATCTTGCGACCATGTACACCACCTGCCGCATTCACCTGGTCAAAATAAATCTTGGCCCCGGAATTGAGTTGCAAACCCAGCTCCGCAGCAGGCCCTGTGAATGCAGCTGACTGCCCCAGTAAAATTTTTCTATCTGTGACACCGGTTTCAGCATGGACATTCGCCATCGCCATCAACACCAGTGCCACTCCTATTTTTGCTTTTGCTCTTGCTTTTGAAACACCAACAAATTCAAGTACTGCCAACTGCTTTAACTTCTTCATATTTAAACCGCATCAGGTCCCGTCTCGCCAGTGCGAATACGTATCACCTGCTCCACATTTTGTACAAAAATTTTCCCATCACCAATCTTGCCGGTGTGGGCTGCCTTGATAATTGCATCGACAACATTGTCGGCAATCTTGTCATCGACCACGACTTCTACCTTGATCTTGGGTAAAAAATCGACGACGTATTCTGCGCCACGATATAGCTCAGTATGTCCTTTTTGACGGCCAAACCCCTTGACCTCGACGACGGTCAGGCCCGTCACGCCAACATCAGCGAGTGCTTCACGCACTTCGTCGAGTTTGAATGGCTTGATGATAGCGGTAATTTGTTTCATTTCCCTCTCCTTAAATATGACGAATATTACGAATTAGTGTGAATGAATCCTTGATAGGATTGTCGCTCTGGCAGGGTATGGCAGGTAAATACCTGTCACGCCCACATCAATTGACAATCCCTTAGTCTCTGAACTTCGAAGTAATAGGATAACGCCAGTCGCGCCCAAAAGCACGGTGGGTAATCCTGATACCTATGGGCGCTTGACGCCGCTTGTATTCGTTAATTTTGATGAGGCGCGTAATACGCTCCACATCTTCTGACTGATAACCGGCTGCGACAATCTCTGCACGCGCCTTGTTTTCTTCCATATACATGGCCATGATGCCATCCAGGATGTCATAGGGCGGTAAAGAATCCTGGTCTTTTTGATCAGGTCGCAATTCAGCTGATGGCGCCCTCGTCAGTATCCGCTCGGGTATCACGGCTGACAGGGTATTGCGATAGGCACACAGGCGGTATACCAGGGTTTTGGCAATGTCCTTGATGACAGCAAAGCCTCCGGCCATGTCGCCATACAAAGTACAGTAACCAACAGCCATTTCACTCTTGTTACCTGTCGTCAAAACGATGGAGCCATATTTATTCGACAAGGCCATCAAGAGCGTGCCACGTATCCTGGCCTGGATATTTTCTTCTGTCGTATCTTCTTTCAAGCCAGCAAATTCATGACTCAGGGTAGAACGGAATGCACTGAAACAATCACTGATAGCAATTTCATCATAGCGCACACCTATCCGTGCCACCATGTCACGCGAATCCAGCCAGGATATATCCGCCGTATAAGGTGAAGGCATCATGATGGCCCTGACCTTGTCTGCGCCCAGCGCATCCACGGCAATCGCCAATACCAGGGCAGAATCAACACCACCGGACAAACCTAGCAAGACACTGGGGAAACCGTTCTTGCCCACATAGTCACGGACTCCCATGACCAGCGCCTGATATACCTCGGCTTCCAGCGATAGCACCGCCTCGATACGGGCAGACAAAGGCTGTGCACCGTCGAATTCCAGCAATTGCAAATCTGCTTCACAGTGCTTCAATTGTGCACAGATCTTGCCCTGGGTATCCATAACGAAGGAATTACCGTCAAAAATCAATTCATCCTGACCACCAACCAGGTTGGCGTACACCAAGGATAATCCTTGAGAAATGACATTGGCACGCATGACATCATAGCGTTGATGCTGTTTGCCCATATGGTAGGGTGAACCATTGGGTACCAGCAGCACTTCTGCGCCAGCCTGTTTGGCCAGCAAAGGAGCATCGGACGACCAGGTATCTTCACAGATATTGATACCGAAGTTCACGCCCTTGATAGTGAACACGCAAGCCTGATTGGCAGATGAAAAATAACGTTTTTCATCAAACACCATATCATTGGGCAAGTCGCGCTTGAAATATGTTGCCAGTACTACACCGTCTTGCACAACAGAAACAGCATTATACCTCTTTCCGTCCACTTCACTGGGATGACCGATTAAAACAGCAAGTCCGGGAAATAGCGTAAGCTGTTTCTTTAAGCTATCAAGCGCCTGTGCAGCCTCCAGATAAAACGCCTGGCGCAGCAATAAGTCTTCTGGCGGATAACCAACCAGAGATAGTTCAGGAGTGACGAGGATATCCGCGCCCTGCTCCGCTGCGCGTCGGGCATACTCTATTATCTGTGCGGCATTACCGGTAAGATCACCGACAACGCTATTCATCTGGGCAATGGCAACTTTGACTGTCATAGTGGTAAATCTGTATAAAATCGAAAATGAAATTTGAAACTCCAGCCCCGCATTATCGCATGCGTATCGTGACTTCACTGAGCGAGATAGCACCATCACTCTGGGATGGCCTGGTAGCAGATCAAGCAGACGCCAATCCTTTCTTGTCTTATGTATTCCTGAGCGCACTGGAAGAATCAGGCTCGGCGACGGCAGAAACTGGCTGGCAAAGCTGTTTTATCACCATCTGGGATGGCGATAAACTGGAAGCTGCCGTACCCCTTTACGAGAAATCGCATTCTTATGGCGAGTATGTGTTTGACTGGGCCTGGGCCAAAGCTTTCAAGCGCCACGGCTTTGATTACTACCCAAAATTACTGTCAGCTATTCCATTTACCCCCATCGCTGGCAGTCGCCTGCTGGCACGCAGGGAGGCTGCGCAAAGAGCCTTGATCGCGGCCTTGCAAGAGCTGCAGGAAGCCGGGGAGTATTCTTCTAGCCATTTACTCTTCCTGCCTGAAGCGCAAGCACGACTTTTGAATGAAGAAGGCTATCTATTGCGTAAAGGTGTGCAGTTTCACTGGAAAAACCAGGACTATCTATGCTTTGATGAATTCCTGGCGACCCTGGATAAAAAGAAGCGCAAGAACATCCGTGCAGAGCGCAGAAAAGTAGAAGAAGCAGGCATACAGTTCCAGCACGTGCGCGGCACGGACATGCTAGAAGATGATTGGCGCTTTTTCAAAAGCTGCTACGACCAGACCTATGAAGAACATCACTCCACACCCTATTTGAATCTGCAGTTCTTCTTGCGCATAGGCAGGGACATGCCAAAAAACATCCATCTCATCATTGCATTGCGTGAAGGCAATAGAATTGCAGCATCCTTGCTCATCCATGATGAGCAGCGTGTTTATGGCCGCTATTGGGGCTGCCTGGAGAGCCATCCCTGCCTGCATTTTGAAACAGCCTATTATCAATCCATAGAGTTTTGCATACAGGAAAGAATCGCTATTTTTGAAGGTGGAGCACAAGGTGAACATAAAATGGCGCGAGGTTTCCTGCCAACAACAACATGGTCTGCCCATCACCTAAGTCACCCTGAATTTTCTGATGCAGTATCCGATTTTCTTGAGCGCGAATCCCAGGATATTGAACTATATTTAAATGAGTTGCATGAACACTCGCCATACAAAATCCTGAAACACTTTGAAGTCAGCGCCACTTGAGTTTTTACCTGGATCAAGGCATCCTGTTGCCATGCAAAATAATTTTATATCCACACCCAATGCGCCAACTGCTGCATTGCCGACCAAACGCGTAGGGCGCTTTTATCTGAGCGAACGTATAGGTATGGGATCAAATGGGGCTGTGTATAGGGGACACGATCCTGTCATAGACCGCGATGTCGCCATTAAAATATTTAGTGCAGGCAACAATGCTGCCGACAAGAAACAACGCGAACAACAATTCATTAACGAAGCACGCGCTGCTGGTAGACTGTCCCACCCCAATATCGTCACCATTTTTGATGCTTCCAGTGAAGGTGGCACGGCGTTTATCGCGATGGAATTTCTGCAGGGCAAGGATTTGCGACATTTGCTTGCAGATGGCAAGCAATTCGACATCATAGAAACAACCAATCTCATACAAAAAGTGGCCGAAGCCCTGGCCTACGCACATAGCCATGGAGTGATACATCGCGATATCAAGCCTGGCAATATTTTTGTACTCCCCAATCAACAACCTAAAGTCGTGGACTTTGGCATTGCCCGTGCGCCCAATCGCGTGCTGGATGAAACCAGGGAGCAAGCCCATACCCTGTTCAATAATAATATTATGGGCACGCCCAACTATATGTCGCCAGAACAGGCAAACGGCAAACCGGTCAATGCACTGACGGATGTATATTCCCTGGGTACTGTGATGTATGAAATGCTGACGGGTCAAAAGCCGTTTCAGTCGCAGGATGTAGACAAATTATTGCAACAGATTGTAAATAAAGTAGCAAAGTACCCCTCTGAAATTCGCCCAAGCATCCCGGATTCGCTCTCCAAAATCGTCATGAAGGCGATGCAAAAAGACCCCGCAGCTCGATATGAAAGTGCCGCAGAACTGTCTTTGGCGCTGGAAAAATTCCTCGATCGCGACAAGAAATTGAAACGCAAACGTCAAAAGCAAGGGGATGATTTTAGTGGCGCAAAGGACGATGAAGACAAGCAGCCAAGCTCATGGTTAAGTTGGTTGGCAATGGCTGTCGCTGTCGTGGGCGTTGCAGCCTACCTGATGCACAGAATTTGAAGCCGTCCACTTCAGGCAACTATTACATCGGTAAAGTATTTCGCTGACAAAAACAGAAAAGGTGCAATATCAATATGATATTGCACCTTTTATCTCGAAAAGCCTGGCTTTATTACGCTTCCGCTTTTTTGAAGCTTTCTACGCCAGCCAGAATTTCTGCTCTGGCATCATCAGGGCCGCCCCAACCTTCGATCTTGACCCATTTGCCTTGCTCCAGATCTTTATAGTGCTCAAAGAAATGCTGGATTTGGCGCAGGCGCAGTTCATTCAAATCTTCCGGTTTTTGCCAGTGTGTGTAGATAGGCAAAATCTTGTCTACAGGTACGGCCAATACTTTGGCATCATTACCCGCTTCATCCGTCATCTTCAGGATGCCGATAGGACGGCAGCGCACAACGACGCCTGGGATCAACGGGAATGGCGTGATAACCAAAACGTCAACCGGGTCACCATCACCAGCCAGCGTTTGCGGTACGTAACCGTAGTTACAAGGATAATGCATGGCAGTACCCATGAAACGGTCCACAAAAATAGCGCCAGTATCTTTATCAACTTCGTATTTGATCGGGTCCCCATTCATAGGAATTTCGATAATGACGTTGAAATCATTTGGCAGATCACGACCTGCTGGTACTTTATTCAAGCTCATCTTGCACTTTCTGTATAAGTATCAATAGAAGAAATGGTTTGGCGTGATTATATAGTTTTTCAAAGCAAAATTGTGCGACGCAACAGACATCGACACAATTTAAGCTGCACTTAGATAATCAATTTCCTCAGAACCTGTTTACGATCGTAAGCAGGTTCTCATAACATGGTGGCAATTGCACACTGACGATAATGGCTGGCAGCTTCTTCGGCTTGCCCCAGCGCTTCATGCAATTGCGCCAGCTTCAAATTGGCTTCGCGCACGGTGCGCGGTTCCACTGCATCTGACAAGGCTTGTTCCATATGTCTTTGTGCCTTACCCCATAGTTTTTGGCGCAAGCATAGTGTACCAAGCGTCAAGGCTAACTCAGGGTCAGTGGGGTGCTGCTCTGACCATTTTTCACAATGTTCAATTTGTGACAACAAGGCGGCAGAGCCTTCCGATGCCGCAGCATCACGATAGGCACGCATGAGGCGCTCATCCCAATCTTCCATCAAGGCTTTTTCAACAACACCACGGGCATCATCAAACAAGCCATGTGAATTGAAAGCAGAAGCTGCAGTAAAAGCAACGAAGGCGGATTTGCGATCAGCTTGTGGAATTTCATACCAGACCCTGCGTATGGATTCAGCATCATGCCCCTGGTTTTTCAGCAAATCTTCATAAGCCAGCTCACGCAAGCGTTGCGACAACGCCGGATGCAATGCGCGATGTTTGTCCAGGGTGCGCACCAGCTTCAGCACCTCTTGCCATTTATGGGCTTGCTGATTGGCTTTCAGGGCCCAGCGCAAGACCTGGATATGGCGCGTGCCATTGGCATTCAGTTCACGTACTGCTTCCAGTGCCTTGCCATGCTGGTGCTGATCTACCAGCAACTCTGTCATACTGACCAGACGGGCCACCTTGTAAGTATTATCTTGCTCTAGGCCAGCAAACCAGGAGTCACGGCGTTCAAACTGACTCATATGATGGGCGGCACGCGCACCTATCAATGAAGCGATGCCGGCATTGTCCGGCAATTCTGTGGCACGCATGGCCGCCTTCTCAGCGTGACCAAAACGTCCCTCAAACAAGGCCTTCAATGCTTCACGCAAAGCCTTGTTACTGTCTTTTTCACGTTTGCTCTGACGGTACAGGGCAACCTTGCGCGGCATTTTCCTGGTGGTGACAATGGCACGTATCACCAGATAAATCAGTACAAAAACGACGAGCAACAGGAACAGGAAGAAATTCAGGGACAAGTCTATCCGGTAAGGTGGAAAGAACAAGACCACGTTCCCGGGGTTATAACGGGCGCCCACGGCAAGGCCAACGGCAAGCGCAAATAAAATCAGAAGCCGGATAAAGATACGCATACGTTTATGGCTTCACTTTATAGTTACGCACGGCATTCAGGCTCTCCGCCAGCGTCGGCATTTCTATCGACAAATTACTACCCTGAACCTGGCGCAACAAGGCTTGCACAGTCTGCGTCTGCTTGGCGCGCGTATCAAAATATTTTGCGATGGCATCCTGGGCAGCGATCATATCGCTCCTGAAGATGCTTTCATTTCTGGATAACAGTGCCAGCCTGGCATTAAGAAGGCGCAGTTTCAGGTTTTCACGGGCGAAATAGGATTGCGATGGCGTCAACAACAAGACATCGGGTGTTTCCACATTCCTGACGCGTATCAACTGTTTGACTTCATTCCACATTTCACTGGAAAAACTCTGCCAGCCGTCTTGCAGGCGCATACTCCAGGTGCTCTCTTCTATCTCTTCTGCCGCTTTCTTTTCAGCCTTGGCGTTGAGAGCAGACTTGGGCAATACACGTAAAGGGGCTTTGGGTGGCGTCGCTGACACTACTGATTTTTCATCAGCCCATAAAGGTATGTGATCGATCTGGGTGATGACGCTATCGAGGCGCAGGGCCACGCCTGGCAAATCCAGTGCAGGTAGAGACTTCAGTCTTTCTATGTCCTTGGCAATGGCACGGCGTATAGAAATAAACTGTGGCTTATCTGACTTGGCCAGGCGACCATCGGCATTTTGCAGGGCGATCAAAGCCCCCTGCACATTACCCGCCAGTTGCAATTGCTGGCTGGCAGTCGCCAATACCTGTTCAATTTCGGCCAATGCCCAGTCATCACGATTCTTGGACAAGTCCTGATACAACTGCTCCAGAGCCAGTTGCTGGCTTTGTGCTTCAGATTGCTTGCCTTCGAGCAGGATGACCTTGGACTGGATTTCCTTGGCAGTCTCTTGCACATTGCGCGCCAACACCTTGGTTTCACTGCTATTGGTGTCTGCCGTTTGCAGCCTCTTGGCGACTTCTTCTCGCAGACCACTGATCTGGTTTTGGGATGACCACCAGCTCGCTGCCAATAAAACTGCCAGCACGCCAGAAACCAGATAGGCGGGATGATTCCAGCCTGGCTCTTTTGCCAGCTCGGCAGGCAAAGTGGGGGCTGGCTGTCGCGCCGTGGCATCGACAGGGCTTGCCGTTATGACGGCTTCGGGATTTGATTGCTGTTCACTCATAGACGAGATTGTAACGCGACAAGCAGTTGTTCGTCGCCAGAAGCTGTTAAGGTTATGGATAGAAACCCCAGAGACTTTGCGGTTTCTTCGATACGGCTATGTGGCACCAACAAATGTTGTCGTTGCATTTTTGCCACGCCGTCAAGTAAATTCAATTCTGCCACATAGTCACACAAATTGCGCAAAGCTTCAGAACTGGTGATGATCCAGTCATTCTCATTGTCAAGAAGTTGTGCCAAATACTCTTTATTTTCATCATTCAAAACAGGCCTGACTCTGCGGTAAGCGGCTACCTGCACCACTTCTATGTCATGTGCACGCAGGACGTCGGCCAGTAATTCCCTGCCAGATTCACCACGTACGATCAGCACTTTCCGGCCACGCAAGGCATCCAGGTCAAGTTCGGCAAGCAGAGTCTCAGAATCCGTCTTGCGCAAATTGCGGGGGCGTAAAACCGTCGCAGTCTGGTCATTGACACCATATTCTGCCAGTTTTGCCCGACTGCCCTCGCCCATGACGGCAAACGTCAGCGCTGATGGCAAGCTGTTCAGGTGGCGAAAAAAAGCATCAATCGCATTCGGGCTGACAAAAGCGATCAAGGCATAGTCTGGTAAATGTCCCAATTGTGAAATCAGGGCAGTATTGTCTTCCAGCGCCTCGATTTCCAGCAAAGGAAAATGCGCTACAACACCTCCCATTGCCTGTACTTGCAGGGCAAAATTCTGTGTTTGTGCGATTGGACGTGTCAATACGACTTGTTTGACCTGTTGGTTCTGCATGCCTGGGCTGTTCTGAGCTATATCGTCACTCTGTAATCTGGGCTTTGCAAACAGCCAGTATGGCTTCAGCATCCTGCGCAGACAAGGCTTGCGCCAGCTTCAATCCCAGCTCTTGTGGCTGCTCTGCAGCCCCTGTCACTTCTGCTCTGGCAATGCGTGCACCATCCGGTGTTGCCACCATGGCCCTGATCTGCATTTGCCCCTGGCTGACCGTGGCAAATGCCGCCAGCGGGATTTGGCAACTGCCGCCAAAAGCTTTGGACACGGTACGCTCGGCTGTCACGGCCTGTGCCGTCTCAGTATGATTCAAGGCAGCCAGCATGGCTTGCAACTCTGGTCTGTTATCTGGTATTTCTATCGCCATTGCGCCCTGCCCTGCGGCTGGCAGACTTTCCTCAGGGTCCAGGCAGGCACGTATGCGCTCGGGCACTCCCAAGCGCTTAAGGCCGGCTGCCGCCAGGATGATGGCAGCATATTCGCCATTATCGAGTTTGCGCAAACGGGTATCCAGATTACCGCGTAGGGGCCGTATCACCAGATGCGGGTAACGTGCAGAAATCAGGGCCTGGCGACGCAGGCTGCTGGTGCCGACGACAGCACCTGCAGGCAAATCGTCCAGTCCGGCATAGTCGTTGGAAACAAAGGCATCGCGGGGATCTTCTCGTTCCAGTATGGCAGCCAGCATGAAACCTTCAGGCAAATCCATGGGCACATCTTTGAGCGAATGCACAGCCAGATCAGCCCGTCTTTCTGCCATGGCGACTTCAAGTTCCTTGACGAACAGGCCTTTGCCACCAACCTTAGAGAGTGCGCGATCGAGTATCTGGTCGCCACGGGTCGTCATACCCAGGATCTCTATCTGCCAATCAGGATACAGTGCGGCCAGGCGGTCGCGCACATGTTCTGCCTGCCACATTGCCAAACGACTTTCACGTGAAGCAATAATCAATTTTTTAGAACTTGAAGATGTCAAAATAAGGCTACTTTCAACTATAAGGGCTATATGTAAAACCGAACCGCGATTTTATCATTGCAGTAAATAACTTTCTAAGCAATTCAGATGACAAGATGATAGTTTTCAGTGAATTAAATGAAATGCAGAGGCAGATTGAGGATAGAAACACGTCAAATCTGGTCAAACTTGACACAGCCAGCCTGAAAACGGCATCATAGCCATAGAACACGCCTTGATATACGTCATGCCGCTCATGATTCAGCGGCTTTTTTTACGTATACTCTAAGCCATTAGCAATTTCACCGCATTACCCAACTGGATTTAGCATGCTCCCTGGTACCGAAGATAAAAAACACCTGATACTGACTGGCGACCGCACCACTGGCCCCCTGCACCTGGGCCACTTTGTTGGCAGCCTGCGCAACCGCGTCAAATTCCAGAACCAGTATGAGCAATACATCATGCTGGCTGACGCCCAAGCATTGACTGACAATATGGAAAATCCGGCTAAGGTACATGACAATGTTATGGAAGTGGCACTGGATTATCTGGCAGCAGGCATAGACCCCGCCAAATCAACCATCTTGATACAGTCGCAAATCCCTGAATTGACGGAATTGACTTTCTACTACCTCAACCTGGTTACGGTAGCCCGCCTGGAGCGTAATCCGACGATTAAACAAGAAATCGTCTTGCGCAATTTTGAGCGTGATATTCCAGCTGGTTTTTTCACTTACCCAGTCAGCCAGGCAGCAGATATCAGTGCCTTCAAAGCCACCCTGGTACCGGTTGGTGAAGACCAGATACCTATGATAGAACAGACCAATGAAATCGTGCGTCGTTTCAACCGTCTGGCAAATAAAGATATTCTGGTGGAATGTCAGGCCCTGGTGCCAGAAATTGGCCGTCTGCCTGGTGTGGATGGCAAAGCCAAGATGAGCAAATCTTTGGGCAATGTCATCAACCTGGGCTTTACACCTGCTGAAATCAAGGCCGCTGTACGCAATGTGTATACCGATCCACTGCATCTGCGCGTGGCTGACCCTGGTCATCTGGAAGGCAATGTGGCCTTTATCTACCTCGACGCATTCGATGAAGATAAAGTCGGCCTGCAAGAAATGAAAGACCATTACGTCCGTGGCGGCCTGGGTGACAGCATCGTCAAAGCTCGTCTGGAAGGCATCTTGCAAGATTTGTTAAAACCGATACGTGAACGCCGCGAAGAATTTGCCAAAGATCGCGGTCAGGTCTTGCAAATACTCAAGGACGGTACGCGCAAGGCACGCGAGATCGCTGCGCAAACCACTGACGAAGTCAGGGCAGCATTAGGTTTGAAACACTTTTAATCTAAGATCGTCAACAAGTTCCAAGGGGTACAAATCCCTCGGTCTACTTCGATCACTATTGGGCATACTCATGAGCGCAACTGATTTTCATCTGACACTCAGTTCCGCTCGCGCCCTGCATCTGGCGGCTCAAGATCTGCTACAGCCGCCGCCCCGCAAAACTGGCAAACAAGACGTATTGGCATGCATACGCAATATGTCAGCCCTGCAGATCGACACCATCAATGTGGTTGCCCGCAGCCCTTACCTGGTGCTATGGAGTCGACTTGGTCATTATGAACATGCCTGGCTCAATGAGTTACTGGAAGAAGGCCATTTATTTGAATACTGGTCGCACGAAGCCTGTTTCCTGCCTATAGAAGATTATGGCTTGTATCGCCATCAAATGGTGTCACCACAAGGTCTGGGCTGGAAATACAATCATAAGTGGCTGCAAGAAAATGCAGGCCAGGTGGAAGCCATCAGACAACACATACGCAACAAGGGTGCCAGCCGTTCGGCTGACTTTGAACGCACCGATGGCAAGAGTGGTGGCTGGTGGGAGTGGAAGCCGGAAAAACGCTCGCTGGAAGTCTTGTTCACAACTGGCGAAGTGATGGTGGCCAAGCGCCATAATTTCCAGCGCATCTATGATTTGCGTGAACGTGTGCATCCAAAATGGAATGATAAAAAACATTTACGCTCACCTGTAGAATGCGAACGCACACAGGTCTTGCAAGCAGTGCGCGCATTGGGCATTTGCAAAGCCAGCTGGATGGCTGATTATTTTCGCATGGGTAAATTCGATGTAAAAAACCAGCCCGCACAATTGGTCAAAGAAGGCTTGCTGATCCCTGTGCAAATAGAAAATCAGGAACAGCTTTTCTACGTCCATCCAGATCGCATCGCCACATTGCAACAAGCACAGGATAATCAACTCAAGGCAACTGCCACCCGCATACTTTCTCCTTTTGATCCTGTTGTTTGGGATAGAAAACGTGCCATAGAGTTATTTAACTTTGATTACAAACTCGAATGCTATACACCCGCTCCGAAACGGCGTTATGGCTATTTCACCTTGCCTATATTACGCAGGGGTGCACTGATAGGCCGCATGGATGCCAAAGCGCATCGCAAGGATGGGGTGTTTGAAATCAAGAGCCTGCATCTGGAAGCCGGCGTACGTATCTCACAGGCACTAGCCACTGATCTGGGTAAAACCCTGCGCGAATTTGCCAGTTGGCATGAGTGTGCAGACATACAGTTGCAGCAAAGCAGCGCAAAAGAATTAGCGCAACTTCTCTCTGCGGAATTTTGAGCCAGACCCGGCGCTTCACAAAAAAACCTGAGACCGAACAGTGAGTACATTGCCACTTTATTGTGCATTTTCTTTGATTCTGCTTGTTTGAAATCAAAGCTGGTGTAACAATTCAAGTGCACTATGTAGCGCATTCTCGCTCAAAGGGTTCTCAAATGTATAAGCGCATATTGTTACCAACGGACGGTTCCGAACTATCGCACGCCTGTGTTGCTGCAGGCCTGGAATTTGCACAGCAGTTACAGGCAGAAGTCATTGCTGTCTATGTCGCAGGCAATTATCAATACCCCTTATATGTAGACATATTACCCCCCAATGGGCCAACCGAAGAAGAATACCAGGCAGCCATGCAAACCATGGCTGAAACTTACCTGCAACCAGCCAGGGAAGCAGCCGCAGCGGCGGGCCTGTCCTATAGACAGGTCATACAGTTCAATGATTCGACTGCCAGGGAAATCGTTCACACTGCACAGGAATATGCCTGCGACCTGATTTTCATGGGCTCGCATGGCAGAAGCGGCCTGGGGCAATTCATCCTTGGCAGTGTCACGACCAAGGTGTTATCACTGTGCCTGATACCTGTATTGGTACACAGGATCAAACATCACTGAGTCAGACTTAGGTCACATACAGCATCAGGCTACAGTACAATAGTGAAAATCCTTGCTCTGGCACAAGTATGCACCAGATGCGCCACTGAACATCTATTGTAGCCATAACACCTCTATGACCCGTATTTTGATCGCCGACGACCACACCATCATGCGTGAAGGACTAAAACGCATACTCGATGGCATAGAAGACATACAGGTAGTTGCCGAAGCAATTGATGGCTTTGACACACTGGAAAAAGTACGCAACACTGAATTTGATGTCTTGCTGATGGACTTGTCCATGCCAGGGCGTAGCGGCGTGGATTTGATACGCCAGATCAAGGATGAATTTCCTAAACTGCCCATTCTGATACTGACCATGCATGAAGAAGAGCAATATGCCGTACGCGCCATACGCGCCGGGGCACGCGGCTACCTGACCAAGGAAAGCGCTGGCACACAACTCGTCACCGCCTTACGCAAAGTGGCATCCGGACGCCCCTACATTAGCATAGAGGTAGCAGAACAACTGGCCATGAGTGCCATGCCAGCAGATGATAGTCAACCGCATACCAGCTTGTCTGACCGTGAATTCGAAGTATTCACCCATCTGGTCAAGGGCAAGTCCATCACAGAAATCGGTGAACTTTTGCATCTGAGCGTAAAGACGGTAAGCACGCACAAGACCCGCATCATGCAAAAAATGAATATGAGTAACTTGTCTGATCTGGTGCAGTACGCAGTTGCCCATCATCTCTTGCAACCTCAATCCTGAACTTCCACAATCCGCTTCCCCCCATCTCTCTCACCTGATCAAGCACCCTGCTTTTTCAGGTTGTCATCCGGGCCTAAGAATATTCCTACAGGCACCGCGCCAAATCTGACAGTTCAAATCAGCATCTCCTGATGTAAATCAAAGCCTGTGCTCATCATAATAGAGGCTAAGCAAACAAACCAACAGCAAGCCACGTCATGAACCTGTATATCGTTGAGGACTCAATCCTGATTCAAAATCGTCTGATACGGTTCGTTGAAGAAGTGCCTGGCATGCATGTACTTGGCGTCGCAAGCGACATGGGCAGTGCCTATCAAGCGCTGATAGGCAATGATGCAGATGCGCTGATACTGGACATCCAGCTTGCCGATGGCAATGGTTTGCAGCTATTAAAGAATATCAAACAAAGCAAGCCAGGCATCAAAGTAGTAGTTCTGACAAATCACGCAACTGAAGATAACCGCGTACACGCCCTACGTGCAGGCGCAGATGGATTCCTGGACAAGTCCACCGATTTTGCGCTGTTGCAAGAGTATCTGCTGCGCTGGCAGCAACCAAATTCAAATCATCAAGTTAATTAATGTCGCCTACCTTTTTTGGGGAAATATCATGACTACAGCAGCATTCACCACCAGCAGTCTTTCAGCCAGCAGCAAAAATGCCTTCCCTGCCATTTCCAATGAAGCTGGCTGGCGCTGCCATGGCAATCTCTGGTCAGATCTGCGTGAAGTGTGTGAACTCCTGCGCATACCCACTCCCGCCGCTTCCGCGACAGAAGAAGTGCTGTTCCAGCATGTGCGCTACAAAGCTGGTCAAAGAATCCATACGATAGGGCAAGACTTTGAAACCCTCTACATCGTCAATTCCGGCTTCCTGAAAACCGTATTGATTGATGAATATGGCAATGAACAGGTATTAAGCTTTCCCATGAAAGGAGATCTGCTGGGTATAGATGGCATACACAATCAACATCATGCATCTGAAGCAGTAGCCCTGTCTGATTGCGATATCATTCTGCTGCCTTACAAGACATTTTCTGCACTGGGCCGCACTTATGCAGAACTGGAACAAGCCATGTTCAGCGTCATGAGCCGCGAGCTGGTGCGTGAGCAGATCATGATAGGCATGCTGAGCGCTCTCAGTGCCGAAGCCAAGGTAGCACGCTTTCTGACGACCTTGGGCGAGCGTTTCAGCCTGCTTGGTTATTCTGGCAAATCTTTTAATTTGCGCATGACGCGCCACGAGATAGGCAGCTACCTGGGCTTGACGCTGGAAACAGTCAGCCGCACCCTGTCTGCCTTCAATGAAATGGGTTTGATCAGTGTGGATCAGCGTCAAATCGCCCTGCTTGATATCAGCGCACTGAAAACCCTGCGCCGCTTGCCGCCTGCCAAGGCACGTAGCAAAGTCAGCGAAAAAGTATCCGCCTTAGTTGGTAAAAATTTATTACCACAATGGAGCAAAGAAGTTGCTGTTGCTTTAAATTAGTGTAAGCTTTAGCAAGTTTTTAGATTTTTTGCCAGGAACATCCTGGCAAAAATTTAGCTAAACTTGTTTTTTTTCCACGATTTAACATCAAGGAGCAAAACATGCCCTACAAGACCATCCTGGTTCATGTTGATGAATCAGAACGTTCCAAGTTTCGCGTGCAGGTCGCAGCCGAAATCGCCCGGATTGATGAAGCCCATCTGGTAGGAACTGCCGTGACTGGTGTCTCGCGCTTTATCTATCAAGATGGCAATATTAGCGCCAATGACCCCAATCTGACCATACATTTGAATTATTTGCGCGAACGTGCAGAGAAAGCTGTAGGTAACTTCAATCAGCAGGCTCAGGCACTCGGTGTTAATTCCTATGAAAGCGTGATTGCCAATGATGAGGCTGGCGGTGGTGTAGGTTTGCAGGCGCGTTATAGCGATCTGGTCGTCATAGGCCAGACCAACCGCGACGAACCCTCACCGTCTGTACTACCTGACTTTCCTGAATACCTGATCATGAATTCGGGTCGCCCCATCTTGATTATTCCTTATGTTGGTGATGTGACGACTGTCGCCAAGCGCCCACTGATCGCCTGGGATGCCAGCCGCGAATCGACGCGCGCCATCACTGATGCAATCCCATTGTTGCGTCGTGCTGACCTGGTGCAAGTAGCGATCTTCAATCCCAAGGCTGTGCCGGACAGTCATGGTGAACAGCCTGGTGCCGATATTGCCCTGTACCTGGCCAGACACGGTATCAAGGTAGAAGTAGGCGTCCATAAAACTTCCACCGATATCGGTAACGCCCTGCTTTCGCTGGCGCATGATCTCGATAGCGATATGCTGGTCATGGGTGGCTATGGACATTCACGCTTCCGTGAGATGATCATGGGTGGTGTCACCAGGACTATTTTGCAGAGTATGACTGTTCCGGTACTGATGTCACACTAAGCCAATTGCTTCTGTTCCAGCCAATGACACTCCTTGCGCAAGGAGTGTCATTTTCATTTGTAACTCACATAGAGAACTGGCATCAGGCATTTCCGCATTAAAATACCTGCTTACTTCTTTAAAAAAATAATACACATGGCGCATGATTACCCGAGACTGGTCAGGGCACGTTGGATAGCCGGTTTATTTACTGTCTTGTCCCTCATTTTATGGCTAAATCATAGTGCGCTTTCCGCATTACGGATGCCAGCCCCTTTGCCTGTACACACGGTATTGGAAACAATCACCATCGTCATTTTCACGTCTGTGTTCATCGTTTGCTGGAATGCCTTTGGTGGAGCCAGAAAAAAGAGTAGTGTCATCCTGGCGGTCGCGTTTCTTTGCACCGCTATATTAGGTTTCATGCATGCGATCAGCTTTCAGGGCATGCCTGGCTTTCCCGATGCTGAGGACATGCATAAATCCCTGCTGTTCTGGTTGCTCTCGCGTTCCTTCATTGCCACCACGCTGCTGGGTCTCGTCCTGGCACCAGAAGACTCCGAGGTTAGTCCTGCACAAGCCCATTTTGTGTTGATGGCCGGCTTGCTGGCAACCGCTGGCTGGATGATGATAGTGTTCATGCTGCCCCGTCTGTTACCACTGACCTATATCCAGGGTGAAGGCCAGACTTCATTCAAATTGGCTTGTGAGGTTGGGCTGATTGCCATCAATCTGTTTACCGCCTTTTTATTGAACAAGCGCGGCGACGCCATCTCCGAACCCAATGTACAAGACCAGCGCCTGCAGATAGAACGTGCCCCCTTGTTTTTGGCGGCCATGCTACTGGCTATCTCGGAAGTATATTTCGCCATCTATACCGATGGCAATGATGTCTTCGTCGCCATAGGACACGCATTTCAATTGCTGGCTGCGATTGCCATTTATCGCGGCATGGTGGCAGTCAATATACATACGCCCTATGCCAGCCTGGCGGAAACCAGTCAAAATCTGGCTCGTTCAGCAGAAGAGCTTCATATAGAGCGTGAGCGTCTGAGCCGCATGATAGATACTGCCATAGATGGCATCATCACCATTGATGAAACCCAATCCATCATCCTCGTCAACCCTGCTGCTGCCGCCACTTTTGGCTACGAAGTAGCAGACTTGATGGGTGCCTCACTCAACCTCGTGCTACCCGAACGCCATCGCAAAGTACATGGCAAACATGTGCAACAATTTGGTGAGACTGGTGAAACCCGCAGAAAGATGGGTGGCAATTTTGACGATTTCTATGTCACTGGCGTGAAAGCCAATGGCGAAGAATTTCCTATTGAAGCCTCGATTTCCAGTCAAATAGAAAACGGCAAACGTTTTTATACGGTTATCTTCCGCGACATCACGGAACGCAAGGTCGCCAAGGAAAAAATGGCGCTCTATCATGAAGAGCTGACACAGTTGTCGGCAACACTGCAAAGCATACGCGAAGAAGAGCGCAAGCATATAGCGCGTGAATTGCATGATGATCTGGGTCAGTTGCTGGCTGCCCTGCGTATGGATTTATCGTTACTGCAAAGAGACAGCGTATTAACGGGGAAGACGCAACAAACATTGAATAGCATGGATCAATTGATATTAACCGCTATTACTACTCTGCGGCGTATTGCCACCGATCTCAGGCCACGCGCCCTGGATGAGGGTGGTTTGTACTTCGCCCTGCAAACCCTGCAAAAAGAGTTTTCTCAACGGCATGGTATCGATTGTGAATTAGAGGCTAACGAAGAGCAACTGGCCCTGGACGATGCGCACAGTACAGCCATATTCCGCATCATCCAGGAATCCTTGACGAATGTGGTCAGACATGCAGACGCTACGGAAGTGCAAATCGTCTTTGACCGTAAGCCTAGCAGGCTGAGCTTTAGCATTAGCGACAATGGTAAAGGAATAGAAGCAGACGATATGCGCAAGTCCAGATCTTTCGGCCTGGTGGGAATGCGTGAACGAGTCAAAGCCATGCAGGGAGAATTTCTGGTTGACAGCCATCCAGGCGAAGGTACCAGGATAAACGTAAATTTGCCACTATGCTAAGTAAATAAGTTAAGCAAATAAGTTAAGCAATTGAGGTGAACGTGCAGACTTCACGAATTCAGTATAAGCTAAGGAAAAATCGTATCGTATCTGGAGCATCAAATGGCAGTTTCAGCACTTAATAGTGGTCTTTCAGGACTCAGGGCCTATAGTACGGCGCTGGACAGTTCAGGCCACAATGTGGCGAATGCCAGCACCTCAGGCTTCGTCCCACAGCAAGTCAGTTTTCAGGAGCAGCCTGCAGGCGGGGTGATTGCCAGCATCAGCAAGGAAGGCAGCAGCCTTGCCTCTCAAGAATTGAGTGGCACCGATCTGGCAAATGAAATCGTGCAATCCATACAATTCAAAGCAGGTTTTGATTTGTCAGCTAAAGTTGTCAAAACTGCAGATGAAGTGCTGGGTACGCTAATCGATATCAAGGCTTGATGCTTGCCAGTCCGTTATGCCGCAGGGACCAGGCATAAGAAGGATGGCATATCCTTCATGTCAAAATACCAAAGCCCTAAAGCCCCTATCCCCATCAAGATCGCCGCCCCCAGATAACGCAGGCCACGCATAAGGGTTTTATTCTGCGCCTGTTGCATCAGGGCCTGGGTCAACAATAAATGCGGCAATGCAAACACGCCAAAAATCAGCATTAGCAAGGCGCCCGACCAGGCTTCACCAGATAACAAGGCAAATGGGGCGACGCCAAATAATAGGCCACAGGGCAGGCAACCCCAGCTCATCCCCAATAAAAATGGATATCGTGCAGCCTGCTGCAACACAGGCATTTTCTTACTGAAACGGGTATGTAAATTGGCCAAAGCGTTTTGTAAAAATGCCAGTCGTGGTGACAGGCCCAATACGCGCAGACCAAGCAGTATCAACATCAAATTACCAAGGACAAACAGGATTTGTTGAACTGGCAGATAGGGCTTGAACAACATACCAGCCGCACCTAGCCCCCCCAGTACAGCGCCTGCAATCACATAGGTAAAAATGCGCCCGCTTTGCAATAGTGCTTGATATACCAGCCGGGCCTGAATGCTATTAACGGCTTGACCTGCCTTGGCCTGTGTCATTAAGGCAATGGGAATAACTTTATTGACTTCTGCCCCGCGTTTATTCTGCCTCTGTCCCGCCTGTGTCAATAACATGGAAATTCCACCGCACATGCCTACACAGTGCACACCGCCTATGGCACCTGCTGTCATCGCGGCAAACACCAAGGGAAGAGTCAGCATGTCAAATCAGTTTTGAGTAGCGGGCGCCTGACTGCTGCGACAAATAGCGATCAAAAACCATTGCCAATGCGCGTACAAACAAGCGGCCTTTGGGAGGAATGCTGATGCTGCCGTCATCAATATGCACTATGCCTTCTTTGGCATAATCTTGCAGCTTCAACAGTTCTTCAGAAAAATGTTCGGGGAAAGAAATTCCGTATTGCATTTCCAGGAATTTGAAATTCAAGGTATTGCTGCACATCAGGCTCATAATGACTTGGCGGCGCAGGATATCGTCAACATCAAGGTGGTAACCTTTTTCCACAGGCAATATACCCGCGTCAAGACTCGCGTAATACGCATCCAGAGTCCGCAGGTTCTGCCCATACGATGCACCTACCTTGCCTATTGCCGACAGCCCGAGGGCGATCAGGTCGCAATCTGCCCGTGTTGTATAGCCTTGGAAATTCCGATGCAGACTGCCGTCCAGCGTTGCCAAAGCAAGGCTATCATCTGGCTTGGCAAAATGATCCAGGCCTATGTAGACATATCCCTCTGCCAGCAGGCGTTTGATTGACATCAAAAAAATCTGCAGCCTCTGCTCAGCGGAAGGTAAGTCTGCTTCAGCTATGCGACGCTGCGGTTTAAAACGAGTCGGCAAGTGGGCATAATTGTAAAGAGCAATACGCGCTGGCGACAGGGCAATGACTTGATCCAGGGTTTGTGAAAAACTGTCCAGGTTCTGTTTAGGCAAGCCATAGATCAAATCAAAATTAATAGACTGGAAGCCGCAGGCACGGCTGTCTGCTACAGTTTGCGCCACCATTTCATAAGGCTGTATCCGGTGAACTGCCTTTTGCACATCGGCATTGAAATCCTGCACACCCAGACTGGTGCGATTAAAACCAAGCTCAGCCAATAGTTGCAAAGTCTCCGTAGTGACAGTGCGTGGATCTATCTCTATAGAAATTTCAGCATCATCAGAAAAATCAAAATTCCGATGTAGCATTTGCATTAATTGACGCAATTCAGCATGACTGAGGAAAGTTGGCGTTCCGCCACCCAAATGCAACTGACTCAGCGTCTCACGCTGACGCAAATGCGCTGTCACCAGATTTAATTCCTTGGCCAGATATTCAAGATACTTGGCCGACCGGCCGTGATCTTTGGTAATGACCTTATTGCAAGCACAGTAATAACAGAGCGAAGCACAGAAAGGGATGTGTATATACAGAGACAGTGGTGGCTTGCTCAATAAGCAGCTGCGTTCTTCCAGGTAGAGTTTATATGACTCAGCGGTAAAGCCGTCGACAAACCTGTCTGCTGTCGGATAAGAAGTGTATCTCGGCCCCAAACTATCGAAACGGCGTATCAAGCCTTCTGGAATTTCTATTGCAGGAAATGCAGCCAGTTCGTTCATTTTCATGGTGATGTCTCAATGTGCTTTTTGCACAAGCAAGGCCGTCAAACCACTAGACAGAATTCCCAGCAACCAGAAAGCAAAAAAACCTACTGTATAAACGCCCGTTTCATGCATTTGCAGGCGGTGATCCAGTACGATCAATTCCATAGGATCAACCAGGCTGAAAAACAAACCTGTTGCTGCACAAGCCATCAAAAAAGCGGGCCACAAAACGATCATCAATATCGAGCGCAGCCTAGGTTTGCGTGCTGTAATAGTGCTATGTTCCAAATCCTGTCCCCTTCTAGTGGTTGTCCAGCCTCAGGTCAGCAAGCTTCAGGGGTTACCCTCATTTTGCTGCATTCAGTTGCACCGGTTTTTGTTCTGGATCAAACCAGTCACCGGTCAGGCGCCAGTCTGTGGTCTCCAGTTTAATATGGAACAATTTTACTGCCGCTTCAGCTGTATTCGGCATCAGCTTGAGATCCCCTTCATACCGACCGGGTGCCGTCTGTCTCATGGGCAAACGGCGTATGACTTCACTCACCGAGTTACCGCCTACGGCTGCATTGGCGATGCTGAGTTGCAGACTGTCCGGCAGCTTGCCTTTGCCACTCAATTGCAGATCGATCTTAGCGTTGGCGAAATCGGCATGGATGTAGGCATTCAGCTGCAATTCCCTGGCCTTGGCATCACGCTGTATGTCCTTATTAATCATCAAGCCTTGCTTATAATAATCCTCAGCTACTACCTTGTCAGCACCGCGCATGGCAATATAACCCGTGTACAGACTGGCGCACACGACGATGGCTGGGCCACCGACCACCAGAATCAACCAAGGTTCCTTGTACCAGGCATCACGCCTGGTTTTGGGGGACATCAAACTGGCTTCCATTTTCTTCTCCTATCGTGGAACGATGAACACGGCTTTTTCAGTAACGCTTACTTCTGGCGAAGCCAAGTCCCTGATGATGAAACGTATACGGTTGGAACCACTGTTCAGCACATTAGCTGGCACCCTTACCCTGACCGGGAAAGCCTTGGTGCTTGCTGATCCAACTTCAATATCCGTTGAATTTACAATCAATGCGCCAGCAGCCCCCTGCACTTCCAGGCTAAAACGTCGTGGCGATTCCTGGGTATTCATGACTTGCAGGCGATAGACATTCTCGATAGCGCCTGATTCAGTGACTTTGGGCATTCCCCTGTCCTTAAGTACGTCCACTTTCAAAGGTGTATGTAAGGCCAGAGAAACCGCCGACATTAAAATAATCAAACCCAGCAAGCCACCATAGATCAAGGTGCGCATGCGGAACACTCTTTTCCACATGGCTTTATCATCAAGCTTGCGTGTCAACGCATGCTCAGTGGTATAGCGTATCAAGCCACGCTCATAACCCATCTTGTCCATGACCTGGTCACAACCATCGATACAGGCACCGCAAGCTATGCATTCATACTGCAAGCCTTCACGAATATCAATGCCGGTCGGACACACTTGTACACATATTCCGCAATCGACACAATCACCCATGCCTTGTGATTTGTAATCAACTTTCTTATTGCGGGACCCGCGTGGATCGCCGCGTGCCGAGTCATAAGTAACGATCAGCGTATCCTTGTCAAACATGGCACTCTGAAAACGTGCATAAGGACACATGTATTTACACACTTGTTCACGCATCCAGCCTGCATTGCCGTAAGTGGCGAAGCCATAGAACAGGAACCAGAATGTCTCCCATGGGCCTAGTGTAAAGTTACCTACTTCTATGGCCAGTTCACGTATTGGGGTGAAATATCCAACAAAGGTGAAACCCGTCCACAAGGCCAGGCTTATCCAGATGAAATGCTTGATAAATTTAAGCGAAAACTTGCGTGTCGACATAGGCGAAGCGTCAAGTTTGATCCTCGCATTACGCTCGCCTTCTATCTTCGCTTCTATCCAAAGAAAAATTTCGGTATACACTGTTTGTGGACAGGCATAACCACAAAACACCCTGCCCGCGATAGCAGTAAACAAGAACAGGCTCAAGGCAGAAATGACGAGCAAGATGGCCAGATAGATAAAATCCTGAGGCCACAAGACCAGGCCAAAAATATAAAACTTGCGCGCTACCAAGTCAAACAAGACAGCTTGCCTGTCATTCCAGTTCAGCCAGGCTGTGCCATAAAATAAAGCCTGCGTAAAAAACACCAGCACCCAGCGCCAGGAAGAAAACCAGCCTGTTTGTGTACGCGGATAGATTTTCCTGCGTTCTTCAAAAAGCGCCAATTCTGCTTCTTCTATAGGCACCGGGATTATGGGTATGTGCTTCATCGTGATTCTATTTTTCTTGGTTGAGCAAAAAGGCAGCGCCTTTCAAGACTGGCGGGGCATGCTGTATGATCATCTTCCCTCCCTAGATATGACAGGCGCATTCATGGTTTTCAAATGACTACTTACTCGGTGCTGCTTCGGCGGCACTGGCAGAAATTTGCTTGACGGCGCTGATATCTGCATCACTGACCTGGGCAGAACTGTTGGACAGGCTCCAGACATAAGCAGCCAGCAAATGTATTTTTCCTTCAGTCAAAATCGCCTTGTGGGCTGGCATCTGGTTATTGCGACCCTTGTTGATGGTTTCCATCACAGTGTCAATACCGCCGCCATACAACCAGACTTTGTCCGTCAGATTCGGCGCGCCCAGTGCCTGATTACCTTTGCCATCGCCGCCATGGCAAGCCGCACAGGCAGCAAATTTGGATTTGCCGATCGCCGCCTTGATAGGATCATGCGCTGAATCTGACAGGCTTAATACATAGTTGGCGACGTTCCTGACATCATCGTCAGTACCCAGTGCTGCCCCCATAGGCGGCATCTGACCATGACGACCTTCACGTATAGTAGTCAATATAGTCTGTGGATCACCGCCATACAACCAGTCACTATCGGTCAGGTTAGGGTAACCCTTGCCACCTTGCGCATCAGAGCCATGACATTGCGAACAAGTGTTGAGAAACAGACGCTGGCCAATTTCATGCGCTTGCGGATCTTTGGCAACGGCCTTGATATCCATGGCCAGGTATTTATTAAAGATGGGGCCATATTGCGCTTCGCCATCCTTCATTTCCTTTTCATAAGCTCCCTTTTGGCTCCAGCCAAATGTACCCTGCCATTTGCCAAAACCAGGATAAACGATCAAATAACCTACGCTATACACCACGGTCAGGTAAAACAACCACATCCACCATTTAGGCAGTGGGTTGTTTTGTTCCATCAAGTCGCCATCCCATACGTGGCCAGTGGTTTCTGCAGGCAAGGGTTTGCCATCACTGCCGACTTTGACCTTGACCTTGGATTGCGACCATAACAACAAGACACAGGCCAGCATGGACAAGGCGGTAGCGATGGCGATGCCGGTACTCCACCATTCATTAAAAAAGTCTGCCATGGCTATTTTCCATTCTCATTATCAATTGGCAAGCGTGCCATTTTCTCGAATTTTTCCTTGTTGCCAGCGCTGAACGCCCAATAAATAATGCCGATGAATACGATGAGGCTGATGACCGTCACGACGCTGCTGATTATTGTGAAATTCATGTTATTTCTCCCCGAAAAACTGGGTCATACTGGACCCAGTTATCCCGATATCAATTCTTGTTCTTGATCGCAGTACCCAAAACCTGCAAGTAGGCGATCACCGCATCCAGCTCAGTCTTGTTAGCCAACTCAGATGGGCCAGCCTTGATTTGCTCTTCCGTATAAGGTACGCCCAGGGTTTTCATGGCTTTCAACTTAGGTGTTATCTCTTCAGGAACAAGCTGGGTTTTGCCCAACCATGGGTAAGCTGGCATATTGGACTCGACCACGACGGAACGTGGATCCGTCAAATGATCCTTGTGCCAGGAATCGCTATAACGGCCACCTACCCGCGCCAGATCCGGACCAGTGCGCTTGCTACCCCATTGGAAGGGATGGTCATAGACTGATTCACCCGCTACGGAATAATGGCCATAACGTTCGGTCTCGGCCCTGAAGGGGCGGATCATCTGCGAGTGGCAGCCATAGCAACCTTCTCGCAGATAAATATCGCGGCCGGCCAATTGCAAGGCAGAGTATGGCTGCATGCCCTGCACCGGTTCGGTCGTTGATTTTTGGAAGAACAAGGGTACGATCTCCACCAGCCCGCCAACACTGATAGTCAGTATCACCAGCACCAGCAATAAGCCCACATTCCGCTCAATCAGATCATGAGTAAAATTACGCATCAAATTTCTCCTTTGATTTCTCTGATTTATGCATGTGCCGCAGCAGCAGGCAATGCAGGAATGGTGTTGTTCACAGGTTTGGCTGCCATGAGCGTTTTTGCGACGTTATAGGCCATGACCAACATACCACTCAGGTACAGTAAGCCACCCGTCATACGGATCACATAGTAGGGGTAAGTCGCCTTCACGCTTTCTACAAAGGAATAAGTCAGCGTACCGTCCTCATTCACTGCGCGCCACATCAGACCTTGCATGACACCGGCGATCCACATGGAAGCGATATACAAGACAACACCTATGGTCGCTACCCAGAAATGCACTTCAATGAGACGCTTGCTATACATTTGCGTTTGACCAAACAGGCGCGGAATCAGGTAATACAAACTGCCTATGGTGATGAAGCCCACCCAGCCCAGAGCACCGGAGTGCACATGACCCACGGTCCAGTCGGTGTAATGCGACAAGGCGTTCACAGTTTTAATCGCCATCATCGGACCTTCAAAGGTCGACATGCCATAGAAAGACAGGGACACGATGAGGAAACGCAAAATAGGGTCAGAGCGTAGTTTGCTCCATGCACCAGACAAGGTCATGATGCCGTTGACCATACCACCCCAGGAAGGAGCCAGCAAAATCAGCGAGAACAGCATGCCTATCGATTGTGCCCAGTCAGGTAAAGCCGTGTAATGCAGATGATGTGGGCCCGCCCACATGTAAGTGAAGATCAGCGCCCAGAAGTGGACGATAGACAGGCGATAAGAATAGACCGGACGCTCGATTTGTTTGGGTATGAAGTAATACATCATACCCAGGAAACCCGCAGTCAGGAAAAATCCCACCGCATTATGACCATACCACCATTGCACCATCGCATCTTGCACACCAGAATAGGCAGAATAAGACTTCATGAAAGATACAGGGATGGCAGCGCTATTGACGATATGCAAAACTGCCACGGCTATGATGAAAGCACCAAAGAACCAGTTGGCTACATAAATATGCTCCACCTTGCGCTTCATCAGCGTGCCAAAAAACACGATGGCATAAGATACCCAGACTATCGCAATCAACAGGTCAATAGGCCATTCCAGTTCGGCATACTCTTTACCCTGGGTATACCCTAAAGGCAAACTGATGGCAGCGGCAACAATGACCAATTGCCAGCCCCAGAAAGTGAACTCGGCAAGACCATCAGAAAACAGGCGCACATTCGAGGTACGCTGAACGACATAATAGGAGGTGGCAAACAAGGCGCAACCACCGAAGGCAAAAATTACGGCATTGGTGTGCAAGGGGCGCAAGCGGCCGTAGCTCAGCCACGGTATCCCTCCCAGAAATTCCGGCCAGGCAAGTTGGGTTGCAATCACCACGCCTACCAGCATGCCGACTATTCCCCACACCACTGCCATGACAGAAAATTGCCGTACAACCCTATAGTTGTATGTGTTTTCTTTAGTTATTGTCATGATCTCACTCTGTTGTAAAAATACACTGCAAGAATAACAATCGCATTGCCTGGCTACATTGATTCACATCAAATATTGCCGGATTCAAAGTCGATTGCACGCAAAAGACAACATCTGCAAGAATAGACAAAATTTTAATTTTTAACAAAAAAAAAGACACTCAAAGAGTGTCTTTTTCCCAACGCCAGAATTGAGCTGAATTATGGTGCGGCAGTGACCGGCGCTGTTACTGCGGCTTTATTGACTGTAACCTTTGCTCTTTGCTTCAACAATTCAAGATAAGCATACAGGTTTTGAGCAGATTGCATACTGGTCAGTTGCTGCGCTTCAGAAGCGCGTCGTGTTGCGTCAGGCGTGCCAGCAGTAACTTTAGCTATGCGGAAAATAACATATCCGGCAGAGCCCAGGTGTGTACCCACAAAAGCCGGCAGTTTTTGCGTGTCCGCCCGCATCAAATCAACCAAAGCCGCGCTAGGAATGTCCTGGTTCTTCAAGCGGGATACCATCTTGGCTTCGGTAAATCCTGCTGTCGAATCAGCCGCCTTCAAGGCTGCCAGCTTGGCTATACCCTCTTTTTCAGCCAGTGCTGCGGCTTCTGTAGCGGTCACTTGCGCAAGTATTGCCGCCTTGACTTCTTCAAATGGACGCTTCGCTGCAGGCTTGTATTCAAGAATGCGGCCAGCAATACGTGTGTTAGGGGCGATCTCAACCGCTTCTGTATTGTGCTTTTTCTTGATCACATCATCAGAGAAAATAGCTTTCAGAAATTTGGAGTTGCTGGCTTCGACCGCGCCCTCAATGCCAGGTTTGCTGTTGCGTGTCAAACCATTGACTACTTGTATTTTCAATTTGAGTTTTTCAGCTACAGGTTTCAAGCTATCGGCTTGTTCATACAGCAGATTACCAAAGGTCTCGGCGGCTTCCGTATAAGCTTTACCTGCTTTTTGTTTTTTGATTTCAGCAGCAATTTGTGTTTTTACTTCGTCCAAAGCCTTTACTGTAGCAGGCTTGATCTCAGTCACCATGATGATATGAAAACCGTAGTCAGATTGCACCAGCTCACTGATTTCACCTTGCTTGAGCTTGTACGCACTTTCTTCAAACTGCGGGACCATGGCGCCACGTCCAAAGAAATCCAGATCACCGCCTTTTTCCTTGGAGCCTGGATCTTCAGAATTTTCCTTCGCGAGCTTGGCGAAATCTTCTGGTTTTTTCTTCAGTTGCGCCAGAATACCAGCGGCCTTGGCTTTTGCCTTTTCTTTGTCAGCAGCACTGGCATCCTTGCCAGCGGTGATCAAAATATGGCTGGCACGACGCTGCTCTTCTGTTGTATAGATTTTTTCATTTGCTTTATAGTAGGCTTGGACATCGGCATCAGACACTGTCGTTTGTTCTGCCAACACATCACTATTCAAGACCACGTATTCAGCATTGATTTGTTCCGGGATTTCGAACTGCGCCGTATTTTTTTCGTAGTAGGCCTTGAGCATCTCGTCTGTAACTTTAACGCGCGCAGTAAAATCTCCAGGTTTGTACATCAGCATTTGTACTTCGCGCTCTTGCTCATTGATAGCAGACAAACGATCAGCCACAGTTTTTGAAACAAAGGCACTAGCCTGGACAGGACTCAACAATTGCTGAACGATCAAATCCTGGCGCAAACGCTGTTCATACATGGTAGGTGTCAAGCCCTGCAGGGACAGCAAGCGATTGTATTCTGCATTGTCAAAATGACCGTCAGCCTTGACCAGACCGGGTGTCTGGGCGATATTGTCTCGCAAAGTAATATCTGCAATTGCCAGCTTCTTCACGACGATCTCGCCAGCCATTGCCTTGCGCGCAATTAACTCATCCAGAATACTTTGTCTTGCTTCTGCAGTATTGAGCATTTTTGCATCAAATTGCGGACCATATGCCTGACGCATACGATCAAGCTGATCACGTAATGCCTGATCAAATTCAGCCTGCGAGATAGGAACACCTGCAACTTTTGCAATGCCCTCCTCTTTGCCTATAGACCTCAAAGCGTCAGTGTTACCGAACAAAACAAAGGACGGTAAGATAAGAACAGCTAACAAAATTTGCATTAAGCGCTGATGGGTACGAATAAATTCAAACATGTTCAACCAATCACGTGGCTAAGTATCACAATAACAATTTGACGAATACAAAAAAAGGCGAACTTTCGTTCGCCTTTTCGATTTTCTGGCGGAGCGGACGGGGCTCGAACCCGCGACCCCCGGCGTGACAGGCCGGTATTCTAACCAACTGAACTACCACTCCTTTTTTTACTGCTTAACTTCATTTTGCCTGATTTTTGGTGGGCGCTGAGAGGCTCGAACTCCCGACCTAAGCCTTGTAAGGGCTCCGCTCTACCAACTGAGCTAAGCGCCCCACGCATACAAACAAATTTCGCGACTCAGTCACCGAGCCACGAAAGAGCGCTAGTTTACCGCATCTTTCAAAGCTTTGCCAGCTTTAAATTTGGGTGCCCAGGCAGCCTTGATCTTGATAGGCTCGCCAGTTTTAGGGTTGCGACCGGGCCTTGCTGCACGTTTAGCTACAGAGAAAGTGCCAAAACCAACCAGTGTTACGGTGCCTTTTTTCTTCAATGTGGTCTTTACCGCGCCGATCACTGCATCCAGCGCACGCGACGAAGCCGCTTTAGAAATATCCGCTGTCTTCGCAATATGATCGATCAACTCAGTCTTATTCACTTATAGCCCCCTCACAAAAATTTGAATTTCGCGATGATGTATTCGATTATTTTATTGGTCGTGCATCTATCACGGCAAGCAGGAAATCTGCATCCGGTATTAGAGCAAGCCGCAAAGCCTTGTGTCAAGCGGTTTGCATGCTTTCTGTAGAAACTTAAAAAATTTCAGCAATTATCCAGATTTGCTTATTCACTTTTCTTACAGCTTGCTGAATTTTGTCAGAAAAAATCTGCAATTAATCTGCAAGAAATCTGGAATTGCAGCATTGCGCAAGAGAAAACCCAGGCTCAGCTCTGTCATCAATTTCTGAAATAGTTTCATCAGATCGCAATAAATGCTGGTCAAGCTCGCCCACCAGTTTCCTCTGTCTCTGGCATACTATGGCAAATATTGATTAACAGCAGCCTGGATTTTCCACTCGAATGAGATAAATCAAGGCCATCATCTAGCAGGGTTCTGCCGAACTGGTCTGCAAACTCAGCACCCCGAGCGTAAATTAACCATCATCACATAATGAAGAATTTTGACGTAGCAATTGTAGGTAGTGGACTGGCAGGCTTATCCGTCGCCTTACATCTGGCGCAAACACGCAAAGTCGCGATTATTTCCAAACGTGAATTACTGGATGGAGCCAGTAATTGGGCACAAGGTGGCATAGCCGCCGTACTCGATTCCCACGATAGCCATGAGCAGCATATTTCTGACACCCTGATCGCGGGTGGTGGCCTGTGTGATGAAGGAGCCACCCGCTATATCATAGAACATGGGCGCGAAGCCATAGACTGGCTGATAGAACAAGGTGTACCTTTTACCCGTGATGAAGAAGCCGAGCTGGGCTTTCATTTGACACGCGAAGGTGGCCACAGCCAGCGCCGCATCATCCATGCCGCTGATGCGACTGGCCATGCAGTGCAAGTCACACTGGAGCAAAAAGTACGCAACCATCCCAACATCAGCCTGTTTGAACATCACTATGCGATTGATGTGATTACATCGACCAAGCTGGGGGACAACTCTCCTACTCCCCGTTGCCTGGGTCTGTATGTTCAGGACGTGAAAAGTGGCAAGGTCCATACCTTTGCCGCGCAACATACTGTGATGGCAACGGGTGGAGCCGGCAAGGTCTACCTGTACACCACCAATCCAGATACCGCTACCGGTGATGGCATCGCCATGGCCTGGCGTGCCGGTTGCAGGGTCAGCAATATGGAATTTATCCAGTTCCACCCTACTTGCCTGTACCATCCCTTTGCCAAATCTTTCTTGATCACTGAAGCCGTACGCGGTGAAGGCGGCATCTTGAAATTACCTGCCGAAGCCGGCGCTGCTGGGGGCAAGCGTTTCATGACCAATCATGATGAGCGAATGGAGTTGGCGCCACGCGATGTAGTGGCCCGCGCCATCGACTTTGAAATGAAAAAACGCGGCCTGGATTTTGTCGAACTTGATATCAGCCATCAACCACCAGAATTCTTGAAAGAACACTTCCCCACCATCTATGCGCGCTGCCTGGAATTGGGGATCGATATCACCAAGCAAGCCATACCTGTCGTGCCAGCAGTGCACTTCACTTGCGGCGGCATCGTCACCGATACCGATGGCCGCACTGACTTGCCTGGTCTGTATGCCGTGGGTGAAACTGCCTACACTGGCCTGCATGGTGCCAATCGCCTGGCCAGCAATTCCCTGCTCGAATGCCTGGTGGTTGGTCGTGCTGCAGCCAAGCATATAGAAGCGCAGGAACGTGCCAGCGTCATTGCCTTGCCCGACTGGGATGAAAGCCGCGTCTCGGATGCGGATGAAGAAGTCGTCATCGCCAATAACTGGGATGAATTGCGCCGCTTCATGTGGAATTATGTAGGCATAGTACGCACCACCAAACGCCTTGAACGCGCCAAACACCGCATACGTCTATTGAAGGAAGAAATAGACGAGTACTATGCCAACTTCCGCATCTCGAATAATTTGCTGGAACTGCGTAATCTGGTGGAAGTGGCTTCACTGATCGTCAATAGCGCACTGTCGCGCCGTGAAAGCCGCGGCCTGCATTTCAGCCGCGATTATCCAGATACCCTGCCCAAGGCCCTACCCACAGTGCTGTCACCAAAGCGGAAAAATAAGTGACTTGCCAACAGTAATCTGGAAGCTGCCGGCATTGAAATAACCCTGGACTTGACCATTCACTTGGCTATTTACATTCAGAGTTAACGCCAACAAAGCCCATAGCCATTTGACAAATTAAATTATCACAGTGATACTGCCCAGCTTGCTCGCCAGGCAGTACGCCGTGTGCTGCAGTCTATTACTGCCACGCACTTATCGTCACACTCTTTTCTGGCGAGATTCACGTCACTCCAAAAGAGAATTTGCATGATAAAGCTCAGTCAGATACGCAAGACTTACAAGCAAGGCGGCAATGAAATCAGAGCCCTTGACGGGATAGATTTGCACATCGCCAGCGGTGAGTTCGTCGCCATCATGGGGCCTTCTGGTTCGGGCAAATCCACCTTGCTGAACGTGCTCGGCGCGCTGGATCGCCCTGATCATGGCAGCTACCTGCTGAACCAGGAAGAAGTCAGTGGCATGAGTGACGATGCGGCATCTGATGTTCGCAATCGTCATATAGGTTTTGTCTTTCAGTCCTTTCATTTATTGCCGCGCCTGACCGTGCTGGAAAATGTCTTGCTGCCACAACGTTACAGCAAATCTCCAGATACCCAGGCAGAAACGCGCGCCCGTCATTTGCTGGATCGCATAGGTCTGGCAAAGCGCATAAATCACAAGCCAGGAGAATTATCTGGTGGTCAGCTACAACGCGCAGCCATCGCCCGCGCGCTGCTGAATCAGCCAGCCTTGCTACTGGCAGATGAGCCAACGGGTAACCTGGATTCAAAAAGTGCTACTGATGTCCTGGGCTTGTTAAGCGAATTACATGCAGGCGGCCAAACCGTGGTGCTGGTGACGCATGATCCTGCGGTAGCAGCCCGGGCGCAAAGAACCATACACCTGGCTGATGGCAAGGTGGCAAATATCGTGGAGCTGGCAGCATGAAACAGCGCCCGCGCCAACATTTATCTCTATCAAGGCTGAGTGTATGCATATTCTCGGCATGCATGATCCTGCCTGCAACAACACCCGCCTCATCCGTTGCACCAGCAAATGCACTGAGCCCTCCCGTTCAAGGAAAGAGTCGCCCGGTCTTGCTGACGGGTGAAGTCATCGCCAAAGATTCACAAATCATCTTCGTCCCGCCCTCCAATTCGTCGCCCGTAGTCTTGAGTAATTTCGTCGCTGAGGGCAGCAAAGTTAATAAGGGCGATTTGGTCCTGCGCATAGAAACACCAAACAATGCCAGCATAGAACAATTGGAAATCGGCATGCAACAGACCAAGGCAAAGACAGATTCTGAACTTGCCAAGCTCGAAGTGGCGGCCCTGGAAGCAGAAAAAAATCTGCTGACCGCCAAGGCCGCCCTGGCTAAATCACTGGTCGACGCCGCATTGCCCAAGGCCCAGATCTCTGCACTGGACTTCGATAAGTATCAAGCCGAAAAAGAAAGATCTGAGCGAGATCAGCAAGTCAAACAACTGGCATTTGATGACGCCAATACATCGATCAGCAGGAAAAAATCGGACGCTGACCTCGAACTGAAAAAGCAAGAGATCAATATTAATTATCTCAAGACACAGTTGACACGATCTGAAGTGCGCGCCAGCCAGGATGGTTATGTAGTGCATGGCTACAGCAACTGGCGCAACGAAAGACTGGAAGAAGGTTCCAGCGCTTTCCCGGGCAATAACGCCGGCCAGGTCATAGGCTCAGGCCAGATGGAAGTCAGGGCATGGGCATTGGAGGCCGACAGGATTTATCTGAAGGAAGGACAAACCCTCAGTCTGAAATTTGATGCCCTGCCCGGCTCAGAAATACTGGCCAGCATTGCCAACATTTCCAATGCACCGGAAGAACACAGCATTTGGGGTTATGGAAGATACTTTCGCATTGACATCAAATTGCCCGCACAACACAATTTCAAACTAGTGCCTGGCATGAGTGTCATGATAGAGCCTATGCAAGCGCCCCGGAAAAGCAATGACAGAGCCACCACCAAGGCCCAAGACCTGACTATAGAGGGTGAAATACAGTCACGCGTCATTACCCCTATAGGACCACCGTCGATTCCCTATATCTGGCAATATACTTTGGCCCAAATGGCACCTGAGGGCAGCATAGTCAAAGCTGGCGACATGCTGGCGACGTTCCAGGCTGCTGAAGTAGCAAACAAACTAGCCAGCCAAAAAAGTCAACTCAATGAAAAACTGAGAGCCCTGGAAAAATTCAAGCTGGAACAAACTGAAGCAGAAAAAGCCGCCGACCTGGCCGTCGCTGAAGCACAAAGCAATGCCGAGAAGGCAGCACGCAAAGCCACCATGCCAAAAGAATTAATCCGACGCGTCGACTATGACAAACTGGTCATAGAAAAATCGCTGAACAACGAACTGGCCGCACTATCCCAGAAACTACGCACGGCCCAGACACGCGCACGCAAAGCAGAAAAGACTGGCCTGGACACAGAAATAACCATGCTGCAAGGAAAAATAGATAGCTTGCTCAAGGGCCAAAAAGCCATGACTGTAACTGCGAGCAAACCTGGCATGATGATTTATAAAAGTAATTTTGAAGGTGAAAAATTTACCGCTGGTAGCCAAATCTGGATGGGCTTGTCGATTGCCAGTGTGGCAGATCCGGATAAATTATTCGTACTGGCAAAAGTACCAGAAGCGCAATCAAGCACAATCAAAATTGGACAAAACGCGCGCATCACCATACCAGGTGCAAATACGACAGTGTCAGCACGTGTCACCGGGCTGGGCAATGTGTTCCATAGCAAATCAACATCCCAGCCCATTATTGTGCGGGACATAGAACTGGAATTTGAGCAAATGCCAAAAGGGCTTAAACCTGGTGCGGCAGTACAAGCCATTTTGAGTGGCGCTGGAGCAGAATCTGCAATGGCTGGAGCAATAAAAAAATGAACATGACACGACTCTGCACTTGTCTCACGCTGAGCTTGAGCAGCCTGGCCTGCACCAGCAAAACCGATCAGTTACAAGTTGCGACTGAAACCTTCACTCCCAGGAACTGGCAAGAAAATATCGTCGTCGATGGCGAAATCATCGCCTCCAACAAAACCCCCTTGAGCGTACCCGGCCAGGGCTGGGATGGTCGTACCTTGATAGCGATGCTGCCTGAAGGCAGCCTGGTAAAAAAGGACCAGGTGATCGCCCGTTTTGACGCGCCTAAATCACGTATGGAATTGTCGCAAGCGGAACTGGAATTATTGCGCAAGGAGTTGGCTGCGGAAAACATACAAGCCAGTGACGCCAGCAGCCGCTCAACCCTGGCGGCAGATACTGCCAAAGTACAGGCAGATTTGCGTCTGAGTGAACGCTATGCTAACGCCGACCTGGCGATTTTTTCGCGCAATAAAATATTAGATGAATTACAGGATAGTGGTTTTCTGAAGAACAAGCGCGGCTATTTGAATTGGAGAACCGGGCAGGTGCAAGCCCGTAGCGCAGCAGAACAGGCTGTATTGAATTCACAAAAAGAAAGTGTCAGCCTGAATGCCAGCCAGCATAAAAATAATCTTGATGCACTTGAATTACTGGCGCCGCATGATGGTGTGTTCTTGTTACAGGCAAACTGGGATGGAGCAAAACCACAGGTAGGATCCAACTTTCTTCCAAGGCAAGAATTTGGCTCGCTGCCCGACCTCGATCAACTAGTCGCCAACTTCAATATAGAAGAGGGTCGCACCTTTGGCTTGAAAGTTGGCTTGCCTGTCAAAGTGCGCCTGGCTGGTAGCGGCCAGGAAATTGAACTCAGTATCACCAAGGTTGGTAATAGCGCCAGCGTGGTTTCGCGAGATTCTCCAGTCAAGTTCATCAGCTTTGAAGCCGCGTTCAAAAAAGAACAGGCACAAACCCTGGCCCTCAAGCCAGGCCAGGCCTTGATAGGCACGGTCAGCATCATCAATCAAGCCAAGGCCATGACAATACCAAATATCGCTCTGGTGCAAGATGGTGCCAGCTTTGCGACCTATGTCAAAGAGGGTGAGCAACTCAAGCACCAGACGGTAGTATTGGGACAGCGTGGCCCTGTGCGCAGTGAAATCAAATCTGGTATCAGCCCAGGCAGTCAGGTGGTCTTGCTGCCTGAAGTCAAAGATAAAGAAAAAGAAAAGACCAAGGATGTACAGTCATGAATCGCGCCCTGATCCTGGAAGCCATCAATGAATTACAAAGGCGCAAATTACGCACTGGCCTGACCTTATTGGGTATGATATTTGGCGTAGCTGCCATCGTCGCCATGCTGGCTGTAGGAGAAGGCAGCCGCCGTGAAGCCCTGCGTCTGGTAGCGGAACTAGGCCTGGACAATGTCATCATAGAAAGCAAGAACATCGACGAAAAACGCCTGAAAGAAATACGTCACCGTTCACTGGGTTTATCTGCTGCCGATGCAGATGCCGCACTGGCAGTCGTGCCCGGTGCCACAGCCTTTGCACTAAAAAAAGAAATCAAGCTTGACCAGCTTGTCAGTGGTGACAAGGTCGTGCCTGCACGCGCGTATGCCGTATCTGACTCGTATGCAGAACTCACTGGACTGCGCGTGGGTCAGGGTCGCTGGTTAAATCCACAGGATAATGCCAGCCTCGCCCCCGTCTGCGTAATCGGCCCACGCCTGGCACATCAACTCTTTGGTGACAACAATCCCGTAGGCGAACGTATCAAGCTCAATCATGCCTGGCTGGAGGTTATCGGTGTCCTGGCTGACCGCGCACTCAGCAAGACAGAATTTGAAGGCGTCAAACTCGGACTTGACGATGAGCGCCTGTTTGTCCCCTGGCAGACCGGGCGTGCCCGTTTCCATTTTACGATGCTGGAAAATGAAGTCGACAGCATGAGCTTGCGACTCGATGCTAAAACAGCACCAGACATTGCAGCACGCGTACTGCAAAACCTGATAGAACAAAGGCATGCGGGCGCGGATGACACCAATCTCATTGTGCCTATGGGCTTATATCGGCAGAACCAGCAAACCCAGCGAATCTTTACCATCGTCATGAGTTCAATAGCTGCAGTGTCTCTCTTGGTGGGTGGCATAGGCATCATGAATATCATGCTGGCCAACGTACTCGAACGCCGTCGTGAAATTGGCTTGAAACGTGCACTAGGGGCACGCAGGCGCGACGTCATAGAACAATTTCTGGCAGAAGCTCTGGTCATCGCCTTTAGCGGCGCCCTGCTTGGCGTGGTACTAGGAGCAATCGCAGCATATAGCATAGCCGCACTGGCAGACTGGTCCGTTGCCTGGTCACCCATCAGCCTGCTGATTGCAGTCAGCGCCTGCGTGGCAGTTGGCCTGGGGTTTGGTGTATTCCCGGCTCGTCAAGCCGCTGCGCTGGATCCGATCGCTGCTTTACGTACTGATGGTTGATGCCTGAAACCGACAAACCAAGGAATGAAAAGAACAATTGAATGATATCGGTAATATTACTGTGTCGCTGACAAAGTATCATTGCCACTGACTCAAAAGTGTATTGCTGGTATTTCATAATTACGATTTCTCAAGAAAATCTTGAAAAATAAAACGCTAAGCAAAAGGAGTATCAGAAAAATATCTGGTACTCCTTTTATTTTAGATTGCTGCATTACCTGATTTTTAAATTTGCTCTCTGTAGTAACATCAATTCTTGCAAGCGCCTGACTTCAACAGCACAAGCATCATTCAGTGCTAGCGCATCACACACATTCTCATCGAACACTGCCTGCGTCAAGTGCAATTGAAAAATCCTTCATTTTCCAAAGGAACATAGCTAACAGTGCGAAAGCTAATAGACGAAAAAATTTGAAATTTACAGAAATACCAGAAAGATCACGTGAGGCTGAATCTGCCAAAACACTTCTACTTGAGCCTGGCATTTCATCAAACGCATACATGGCTCTATTGAGGATTTGGCTAATTTCCACATTAATGTCAGAAAAATTTTTTTTCACGCTTTGATTGAATCAGAAATCCGTCAGATAAACAGCTAGCGTAGCGTCAAACAATTCGCAAAGAATAATCAGTCGCCTTGATATCCTTGGTCAGGCTACCTATCGATATCCTGTCCACCCCTGTCTCGGCTATTGCCCGGACAGAAGCATGATCAATGCCCCCGGAAGCCTCCAGCAAGGCACGGCCAGCGGTGATGGTCACCGCTTCGCGCATCATGGTGGTGTTGAAATTGTCCAACAAAATGGATTGGGCGCCAGCATTCAATGCCGTCCGCAATTGTTCCAGGGTTTCCACTTCTATTTGTATGGTCACACCGGCATTCAGGCTCAGGGCTTTTTGCATGGCTTCAGCCACGCCACCTGCAGCTGCTATATGGTTTTCCTTGATGAGGATGCCATCGTACAGGGCCAGGCGCTGGTTCTTGCCACCGCCTACACGCACTGCATATTTTTGCGCCAGACGCAGGCCGGGCAAGGTTTTGCGGGTATCGAGTATGGCTGCTTTTGTGCCAGCGATGATGGCGACATATTTGCTGGTGGAGGTTGCCACAGCAGATAATAATTGCAGGAAATTCAGTGCAGCACGTTCGGCTGTCAGCAAGGCCCTGGCAGGTGCCTTGATTTTGCAGACGACAGTGTTTGCCTTCATCTGTTCACCCTCGGTATATTGCCAGTCTACTTCTATGCTTGTATCCAGTGCTGTCATGACGGCGTCGAACCATGGCGCACCACACAGAACAGCATCTTCACGCACGATGACTTGTGCGTTCACGATTTCATCAGCAGGCACCAGCAAGCCTGTCAGATCGGCAGCACCGACATCTTCGGCCAGTGCATCGCTGATATTGCGTTCAAATGCTTTTTGTAAATCTGCATCAAAGGGGAAATGCGTATTCTTTAAATTACCAGACATGTCCAGATAACCTCAGTTTAATTGTATTTAGCTTGCGCAGCATTTAGAAGCTGCTTACGATCTGTAGCGAGCGCGCGTCAGCGGGGTGAAGAGCAGCGCAAAAAGCGGAATGTACTTCTAGTACATGAGCATTTTGAGCAGCGCATGAGCCCCGATCACGCTCGCGCAGTAAGATCGTAACAGGTTCTCAGGCCGGGCCTATGCCGGAGAACAGCTTAGCTTCTTTAGCCAAGTCACCTGAAGGGCGCACATTGGCTTTTTTGGCCGCAGCGAAATCCAGCATGCGGTCTATACAGACCTTGGCTTTTTGTCCTACTGCCGGATCGACCTGGATTTCATTATTGCCGCTCTCCAGTACCTGCATCAGATTGCGCAAGCCATTCATTGCCATCCATGGGCAATGTGCACAACTCTTGCAAGTAGCGCTATTGCCAGCGGTAGGGGCAACGATGAAACGCTTGGTCGGCGCTGCCATCTGCATTTTATGCAAGATGCCATTGTCGGTGGCGACGATGAATTCGTCTGCATCCAGGGTTTGTGCCGCATGAATCATTTGCGAAGTCGAGCCAACCACGTCTGCCAGTGCCACGACAGCAGCCGGTGATTCAGGATGAACCAGTACTTTGGCATTTGGATGCTCAGCCTTGAGTACATCCAGCTCTATACCCTTGAATTCATCATGCACCAGACAGGAACCCTGCCACAGCAACATGTCTGCACCGGTCTGTTTCTGGATATAGCCACCCAGATGTTTATCCGGTGCCCAGAGTATTTTTTTTCCTTGCGCATGCAGGTGAGCGACTATATCCAGGCCTATGCTGGAGGTCACCATCCAGTCAGCACGTGCCTTGACGGCTGCGCTGGTATTGGCATACACGACGACGGTGCGGTCGGGATGGGCATCGCAAAACGCTGCAAACTCATCTGCCGGGCAACCCAGATCCAGCGAGCAAGTCGCATCCAGGTCGGGCATTAAAATAGTTTTTTCGGGGCTGAGTATTTTGGCGGTTTCACCCATGAACTTGACACCAGCGACAACCAGGGTCTTGGCCGGATGGTCACGACCAAATCTTGCCATTTCCAGTGAGTCAGAAACACAGCCACCAGTTTCTTCTGCCAGGTCCTGCAATTCGGCATCGACATAATAATGGGCCACCAGCACGGCCTGTTTTTCTTTCAAGAGCTGGCGTATTCTGGCTTTGAGTTCCAGCTTTTCTATCGCTGAAGGCGCATCCGGGATGCGCGCCCAGGCATTGGCAGTACAACTACTGCCCACTTCCATCTGTGGGAGTTCAAATTCGACAACTTTGGTTTCCATATAGCCCTACATATCTGGAGTGCACAGAGTACATGCTGGCATGCACTCTGATGACAAGAAATATTGGCAGGTTTGAGATTGCCAGATTTGCATCCAACGCCCCTTTTACCTGCATCCACTACTGCATTTCAAGCCATAGTATACGCTGTTACCAGATATTTACCCGGGTCGCCATTGGACGCAGAGGCGAACGCTCACCTTTGCACTGGAAAGCATCGGAAAATTCCGGCATATTTGCCAATGGAGCAATGACGCGGTATTTGTCTGGTGAGTGAGGGTCAGTTGCCAGTTTCATACGTAGCATTTCATCACGGATAAGACTGCGGAAGCTTTGCGCATTGGCGACAAAGAAGCGCTGATCAACCGTCAAGCCATCAATTTCCTTGGCCTGGGGCTTGCGCTCGAGTGATTTGTGCAAAGCTTGCAGGGCAATCTTCATCCCGCCCAGATCGGCAATATTCTCACCGGCAGTCAGCTTGCCATTGATGTGCAATTTGTCGATGGGATTGAACTCGTCAAATTGCTTTTCTATGGCTTTGACACGAACCAGGAATTTTTTCTCATCGTCCTTGGTCCACCAGCTTTTCAGGTTACCCTGAGCATCATATTGGCGGCCTTCATCATCAAAAGCATGTGTGAGTTCATGACCTATAGTTGCACCGGTATTGCCATAGTTGGCGGCAGGGTCAGCATTCACATGGTACAGAGGCGGTTGCAATATGCCTGCAGGGAACACCATTTCATTCATGGTAGGGTTATAGTAGGCATTCACGGTTTGTGGCGTCATGCCCCATTCATTCCTGTCTATGGGCTTGCCAAGTTTCGCCAGATTGCGCTTGAATTCAAATTCAGCAGCGCGCGCCATATTTGCTGCATAAGGGCCAGTATCGATTTGCAGACTGCTGTAATCGCGCCACACATCGGGGTAACCTATTTTTACCAGGATAGTGTCGAGCTTTTTATAGGCTTGCTGTTTGGTAGTGTCTGACATCCATTCCAGCTTGCTGATACTTTCACGCATGGCCAGCTTGATGTTATCCACCATTTCCAGTACACCGGCTTTGGCTTCAGGGCCAAAGGATTTGGCAACATACAACTCGCCCATGGCTTCACCTGCCATGGCATCGATAGATCCCAGGACACGCTTCCAGCGTGGTTGCAATTCCTTGGTGCCTGCCAGGGTCTTGCCATAGAAATCAAAGTTCGCATTGACAAAGGCTGAACTCAAATCCCTGGCGCGCGCATTGGCCAGTTGCCAGCGCAAATAAGTCTTCCATTGATCGAGACTGACGGTATTGAGCATGCGCCCTGCTTCTGCAATGAACTTGGGGTGGGCCAAATTGAATTGACCAGGCTGAGCCAGGCCCAACTCATTAAAATAAGTCGCCCAGGCGGTTTTCTTGTCGATTTTTTGCAAAGCATTCAAGTCAGATAAATGATAACTGGCTTGCGGGTCGCGCAATTCCACCTTGGTCAAGGATGCCTTGGCCAGACGGGTCTCCAGCGTCATGACCACGGCAGCGTTTTTCTTGGCCTGGTCTGGAGCGTCACCGAGCAAAGTAAAAATCTGGGTGACATAGGCGACATACTTGTCACGGATATCCTTGGTCTTGGCATCAGTCTTCAAGTAATAATCGCGGTCAGGCAAGCCCAGGCCACCCTGCATGATTTGCGGGATGTAACGCGTGGTATTTTTTGCATCCTGATCTACAGTGAAACCAAACAAAGGTGAGACACCTTGCTTGTGCAAACCAGCGATCACAGCCAGCAACTGAGTACTATCTTTGATGCCATTGATTTGCGCAAACTGTGGCTCCAGCGGTTTGATGCCTTCTTTTTCTATTTGCGCTTCATTCATGCCACTGGCATAAAACGCACCGACCAGTTGTGCTGCCTTGCTCTTGCCATCACCTTTTGCGGCGGTCTCGGCGATCAACTTCAGTGCGGTCAGGTTCCGCTCTGTCACTTCATCGTAGGCGCTGTAACGTGCGCGATCAGATGGAATGGGGTTGGCTTTCAACCATTCGCCATTTGAATACTGGAAGAAATCTGTGCAAGGGTCGGCTTTTTTATCCATGGTCATGGATTCCAGCACGAGTTGATTCGAAGTCGCTGTCTGAGCTGTCGCCACATTACCCATGCATGCCAGGCCAACCACACTGGCCAGCAGACTGCGTTTGAAGATATTTTTTGTTTGCATTTTTATTCCTCTATTTTTTTAATTTATTGTGGCAATACCTGTACCGCTATGCCTGAATATTGTCCAGGTGAGCGATACACTCTTTGTGTGGCTTTCTGGAAGTCTTCGGGATTGGCCTTGGGAATATCCATGAATTTTTGCGGGTTCAAATCCACCAGCGGGAACCAGCTACTTTGCACTTGCACCATGATGCGATGGCCACGGCGGAAAGTGTGCTGGATATCCGGCATGTTATAGCTGATAGCTGCCACCTTGCCAGGCACGAAGGGTTCGGGTTTTTCGAAGCTATTGCGGAACTTGCCACGCAAAGGCTCACCCCTGACCAGTTGCTGATAACCAGGCATGGTCACTGAAGGCGGCGGTACGTCAGTGCCACGCTCATGCGCTGCCGGTTTATCCGGATAAGTCGATGGGTATACATCAATCAGTTTGACGACCCAGTCTGCGTCCGTGCCCGAAGTGGAAACAAATAATTTGGGATTGACTGGCCCGACGATAGTCACATCTTCTTCCAGTGCTTCGGTCTGGTAGACCAATACATCTGGCCGTGTAGAAGCAAAGCGCTGGTCAGATACCACATACTCGCGCGGCACACCTGTAGATATATAAGCAATAAAAGGCACAGGCTTTTTGGGGTCACTGACGTATTCATCAAAAGTATTGAACTCTGTCTGCGGCTCCTTCCAGCTCAGGCTGCCATCATTGCCAAAATACAGGGTACGTTTTTGCGCCTGTTGTGGCGGCCAGCTAGCGTATTCACGCCAGACATTGGTGCCGGTTTCAAACACGGTTACTTCCGGCAAGGTCTTGCCAGACGCGCCTTTCAAGTGCTGCTCAAAGAAAGGGAAAACGATATTCTTGCGATAGTAATCGCCGGTCTTGCTATCGAAACTGACATTGCCCAGGGACTTACCCTCGGCCCCAGCCCAGCCTCCGTGCGACCATGGTCCCATGACCAGGCCATTGTAATAACCCTTATTATTGTTTTTGATGCTGCGATACGTCGTGAATGGGCCTTGCGGGTCTTCGGCATCATACCAGCCACCTACAGTCAGCACAGCCGCCTTGATGTTTTTCAAGTGGTTAGCGATATTCCTGCTCTTCCAGAAATCATCATAAGTACTATGCTCTATCGTCGGCATCAGCACTTCGCGCTGCTTGTCTGATAGTTGTGCCGTGATATTCTTCAGAGTCATATACTTGAGAAAGTATTGGTAGCCATCCGAGGTACCAAAATCAAACTCTTCCCAGCGCTTGGGCAAGGTAGTGGGATTTTTTTCCAAGGTGAAATTGGAAAAAAATTCAAAATTGGCGGCCAGCATGAAGGCGCCGCCATGATAGGAGTCGTCGCCCATGAATAAATCAGTCACTGGCGCCTGTGGCGACGCTGCCTTGATCGCTGGATGTGAATCTATGATACTGGCCGAAGTATAGAAGCCGGGGTAAGAAATTCCCCAGATGCCTACTTTGCCATTATTGCCTTTGACGTTTTTCAATAGCCATTCAACAGTGTCGTGCATGTCCTGGCTTTCCACGCCCTCGCCCGCCAAACGGTTTGCCTTGGCATGCGGCGTCATTTCTTGCCAGACACCTTCAGACATATAGCGGCCACGTACATCCTGCTTGACGAAAATATAGCCGCTTTGATCAAATTCCTTTGATGGCCCCAAGTATTGAGGGTAAAAATCCACGCCATAGTGCGACTGCCCACTATCATGGACGCCACTACCATAAGGGGAGCGACTCATCAGAAAAGGGTAAGATTTGCTGCCATCCTTAGGAACATACACAACGGTGAACAAGCGTGTACCATCACGCATGGGAATTTGGTATTCGTATTTGGTGTATTGTTCGCGTATTGTCGGTTTGGCTGCCTCAGAAGCATCCGCCGCGGCCGCTTCGGCAGCACAGACAGGCAGGTTCGCCATCAAGGCAAGAGCACACAAGGCTGCACATTTTTTAATCATGAATTTCATCATTTCCCTTTTTTATGAGCGCGTCAGACCAGGTCTATAGGTTTTGATCAGCAAATGGGTAAACAGTGTCTGCTTTGCCATTGATAAAGAGTGAAATTATCCTGATAAGTTTCCAGATTTCGGCCTAAACTGGTAAATACCTGTCAAGTAGTGCACCCGTTGCCGAATTAATATGAAACCATTCAAGATATTTGCCCTCATGTTGTGCCTGTTCACATTAAGTACGTCCTGCACTTCTGCATTTGCACGACCTCATGGGTATCGTACTCACTCCAGAGTCAGCATAGGTGTGTCCATCCCACCACTTTACTTCTCCTATGGCAATAGATATGGCTATGCTGCCAGCTATTATCCATATGATTACTCCTGGCGCTACTACCCCAGTCTGGTGATTGCACCAAGCGTGACTTATACCGTCCCACAGGTAAGTACAAGCAATACTGTCTATGTTGATACTTACCAGCAAGGTTATATAGAAGGCAATATTATTGACGATCAGAACTACCCCGTCCAGCAAAACACAATAGGCAAAGACTGGCTTTACTGCCATCAACCTGACGGGTTTTATCCGGCAATAAAAGCTTGCCCCGGGGGTTGGCAACGCGTTCCAGCGCAAGCCCGTTAATCACGGCTAATCATGAGTTAACTCCAGTCAATTTCAGATACAAAAAGGGTGCAATTATTTCATTAATTGCACCCTTTTTACTACTTTTTAACTACTTTATAGCAAGAATTTATTTTGCCAATACACTACGTATAGTCGCAGCCAGTTCTTCAGCAACAAATTTGGCGACATAGGCATCCGCACCTACAGTTTTGATATGGTCTTCATTGGTCGCACCAGATAAAGACGAATGTATCACTACCGGCAAGAATTTAAACCTGTCATCCTGCTTGATTTTACGCGTCAGGGTAAAACCGTCCATTTCAGGCATTTCCAGGTCTGTCAGCACCATTGCCACCTTGTCGCGCACGCCCTTGCCTTCAGCCTGCGCTGCAGCTGCCAGTGATTGCAGTTTTTCCCAGGCTTCCTTGCCTGTCTTGGTCATGATGTACTGCGCCCCCATAGCAGTCAGGGCTTGCTCTATCAAGCCACGGGCCACGGCTGAATCGTCTGCAGCCAGGATGGATGCCCCGGCTTGCATTTTGAGTTTTGCACCTATGGTTTCAGGATCGACATCCTTGGTGTCTGAAGGGGTGATCTGGCGAAGTATCTGCTCCACATCGAGCACCTGAGCCAGTCGGGTATTCTCAGTATCACCATCCAGACGGGCAATACTGGTGACCATACCACCTGCCGCACTGCTTTCGGCCGATAAGACCTGATTCCAGTCCAGGCGTACGATTTCTTCCACGGATTCGACCGCAAAACCCTGGGTAGTACGTGCATATTCAGTGACCAGCATGATATTCAAACCAGTCTTGGGCTTGAGACCAACCACGGAAGGCAGATCAATGACAGGAATAATCTGCCCACGCAAATTCACCACCCCCAACATATGAGGCATTGCGCCAGCCATACCGGTAATGGTAGGCATGGCAACAATCTCTCGTACCTTGAAGACATTAATGCCAAACAATTCTGACCTGTCACTGTTTCCATCCACCCCTAAACGGAACAGCAGTAACTCAAACTTGTTGGACGCAGTCAGGTTGGTTCGTTCATCGACTTCTTGCTGTACGGAACTCATGTCTGTTTTCCTCATAGTGATGGAACAGGATTGCACTATTATCCTACTGTTTTACTGCAACACAATTACTTTATAACACGGTAGCAAGGGGTATAAGCCTTACCAGGTAATTTCATTCGGTTTTGTGCAACAAAAGATGCCAGCAAAGTATCCATTGATGCCATTATTTCACTATCGCCACGAATTTCAAAATGTCCGTGCTTCTCTATGGCACGTATACCCTGGTTTTTGACATTACCCGCAACTACGCCTGAAAAAGCACGGCGCAAGTTGGCCGCCAGCAAATGGGTTTCCTGGTTCTTGTGCAAGGCCAGGTTACGCATGTTTTCATGGGTAGGCTCAAAAGGTTTTTGAAATTCTGCATCTATCTTCAATAACCAGTTGAAATAATAGGCATCCCCCTTGGCTTTGCGGAATTCACGCACTTTTTTAATGCCTGCATGTACTTCCTGCGCCACCCTGACCGGGTCATTGACGATGATCTGATAACTCTGTTGCGCTTTTGGCCCCAGGGTAAAGCCGATAAACTGATCTATCTGACGGAAATAATCAGCCGCGCTTTCTGGTCCAGTGAAAATCAGAGGGAAAGGCAGATCAGCGTTATCTGGGTGTAGCAAGATGCCTAACAGATAAAGAATCTCTTCCGCCGTACCAGCGCCACCAGGGAAGACGATCACGGCATGGCCCATGCGTACAAAGGCTTCGAGGCGCTTTTCTATGTCCGGCAAGATAACCAGGTCATTGACGATGGGGTTAGGTGCTTCAGCCGCGATAATGCCTGGCTCAGTAATACCCAGGTAGCGGCCCGTGGTAATCCTTTGCTTGGCATGACCTATGGTAGCCCCCTTCATCGGGCCTTTCATGGCACCAGGGCCGCAACCCGTGCAGATATCCATGCCACGCAAACCCAGTTGATAGCCTACATGCTTGGTGTAATCGTATTCATCACTGGAAATGGAATGGCCACCCCAGCACACCACCATATTGGGATTGACTTGTGGCTTAAGCAAATTGGCATTGCGCATGACGTGGAATACAGCATCACTGACACCTTCAGTAGTGCTCAAATCAAATTTGCGGTCATCTTCAATAGCCGCTTTGATAAACAAGATGTCGCGCAAGACCGCAAACAAATGCTCTTGTATGCCCTTGATCATGACGCCATCAACAAAGGCACTGGCAGGTGCGCCCTTGACATCGAGCTTGATACCGCGCTCGCGCTGGATAATACTGATGTCAAAGCTCTTGTAACGTTCCAGCAATTCCTTGCCGTCGTCAAGGCCACTACCGCAATTCAAGACGGCCAATGCGCAACTACGAAACACCTGGTACAGGCCGCCATGACTATTATCCAACAACTGAGCAACCTCGGCCTTGGACAAAACTTCCATACGGCCTTCTGGTGAAATTTGTGTATCAATGACTTCGAATTCCATAACTGCTTTTTCGCTCCTGAAAAATGATCTCTTGCCCGCTGTCGCTGCATGGCCATACTGTACTTCCATTATGCATGCAATTTATTCTGTGGATTGCGGCTAGGGCATTATTTTCTGCATTTGCATTGTGAAGAATGGCAAATTACACTCGTCTGGAAACCCTGGATTTTAAGCTTGAGAAAAAATATTTTTATAAATGATTGTAACTATGGCGTCGGCCATGTACAATTCGCCTCCTTCAGACGCGGGGTGGAGCAGTCTGGCAGCTCGTCGGGCTCATAACCCGAAGGTCGTAGGTTCAAATCCTGCCCCCGCAACCAAAGTTTTTGTTCTGGTGCTTTCGCACAAATTTACCGAGCACAATTATCTTCTCTGGCAAGTGCTTGCCAGAGATTATTATTGTCGCCATTTGTACAAACATCGCCACTACCAACTACCTATACGCTGATGAAAGACAACAAAGATCACGCCACCCTGGAATTGCCTGGCTTCGGCGCACCTGCATCTTTATTGCCCGACATCAGAAAACCAGTCAAGCCCGCACAACGTCAACGCGGTAAAAAACAGGAACAGCTAGAGTTGCTCGACACCCTGGGGCCAACTGACCGCACCGGCCTGCCTGCCTGGATACAGGATGAAAACACTGATTTAACCGGCCTGCCAGTCTGGCGCTAAACCAGCCGCAACACCTCAAACCCTGACCAATGCCTTGATGACCGGCCACTGTCTGCGCGAAATAGGCAAACGTTCCGCACAACCTGTGACGATGACTTGCCAGGACTCAGATACTTTTTCCTGGCTACTCTCAGCATCCACAACTTGCACCGCTCTTTCTACACCATGAATTGCAACGCGTGCAACCAGGGCATTTCTATGCACCCTGACCAGTAAATCTCCCAGCTCCAGCTCTATCGAGGTCAACGACTCTTCCAGCAAATACTCACGTTGCGCTGTATGCAAAGTCACATATTTTTGCTCAGCCTTCAGAAACAGCACATCTACCACTGGCACCAGCAAAATCCGCCCTCTCTCCAGCACGGAGAAATGCTTGCGCCTGACACAGGAAGCATCTGTAGCGATGGTTTCAGGCAGGCGCTGTTCCAGCCGCACTTTTTCGCAGGCACGGTTCACCGCATCCACCAGGCGACTGGCCCTGACCGGCTTCATCAAATAATCCAGTGCATGAACTTCAAAAGCCTTGACAGCAAATTCATCATAGGCCGTGACAAAAATAATCGCAGGAGTGGCCAAATGTGCCTGGTGATGCGCAAGATGCTGCGCTAACTCTATGCCGTTCATCCCGGGCATCTGCACGTCCAACAAGATAATATCCGGATGCAGGCTAGCGATTTGCTCCAGTGCCCGCATGGCGTTCTCTGCCTCGCCAATCAGTGTCACAGGACATTCAGCCTGGATATCAGACAACAGCGTCTTCAGTCTTAGTCTTGCAGGAGCTTCATCATCAACAATCAGTATTCTTGGTATCATCATCTTTTAGCCGGGAACTGCAATTTAACCTCAAAGGAGGTGCCTACTACGCCATATTGTATGTACGCTTCAATATCATAAAGCAAACTTAGTCGCTGACGTATATTTTCCAAAGCCATCTGATTACCAGAAGCCATATTGGCTTGTACATGATACGGGTTGCAAATGCGAATTTCGACCTTATCCAACTGGCGTTTTAACTCCACTGTAATGGTAGCCGCATGCACCGAAGGCTCAACACCGTAATGCACCGCATTTTCCAGCAAAGGCTGCAACAACAATGAAGGAATTTCTATCTCAGCCAACTCCCTGGCTGAAATTTTTTCCTTGTCCCAGATCACTTGCAAGCGCTCTCCCAAGCGTATTTTTTCTATCGCCAGATACTGCTCACATAAACGTATTTCATCTTGCAAGCTGGTAACATTGCGGGTGTCACGCATCAGGACACGGAATAAATCAGCCAGGTCCTCAAGCACCATTTCGGCCCGACGCGGCTCGGTGCGTATCAGGGACAAGGCAGTATTGAGGCTATTGAATAAAAAATGCGGACGTATCCTCGCCTGCAAAGCTTGTAGTCTGGCTTCCCCCAGAGCAGGGGAAAAAGCCCGTGTACGCAACTCAAAATATTGCTGACATACCAAACCCAGAATGCCAGCCGAGGCCACCACAAAAAAGGGATTAAGCCTGGGAAAGCCCGCCTGAAACCAGTCTTGCATGCGTAAATACAGCATAATCAAACTGGCTATGACCGTTGGTAACATGCAACATAATGAACGCTGAAACCAGGCCGACATGGGAAAACGCATGGCCAACCGACGCATGCTGCATAAGAGCATGAGCGATAACAGGCATATGGTTTCCAGCACCATCGCGCTTTCCAAAAAATTCTGCAAGACCAGTCGCCATTCGTCGCCACGCGACCACAAGGCCAGCAAACCCAGCGCATTGACACTGATCAGGATGCGTGAAAACACGCCCAGATTGCAGCAATCTGGTATCAATGGTTCGCTAATGCCGTCTTTTTTATCGTTATTCATGCCTGCACTATCTTTATGGTTAAAAGCTTTGATGTTCAATTCACGCTAGGCGGCTTCGAAATCTGGGATAATCAAGGAAATTCTCTCGCAAATGCAGCCAATTTGGCAACAATTCACTATGACATCACAATTCAATAAAAAAAGCGAGGCATGGTCTGCCCGTTTCTCTGAACCTGTTTCTGATCTGGTCAAACGCTACACTGCCTCGGTTTTCTTCGACAATCGCATGGCTGCCTTTGATATTCAAGGCTCCCTGGCTCATGCCGAGATGCTGCAGGCACAAAACATTATCACAGCCCAGGATTATGCCGACATACAACGTGGCATGACACAAATCAAGTCTGAAATCGACAACGGCAAGTTTGAATGGCTGCTGGACCTGGAAGATGTGCACCTAAATATAGAAAAACGCCTGACTGAACTGGTTGGCGATGCTGGCAAGCGTCTACATACTGGTCGTTCACGCAATGACCAGGTTGCCACCGACATACGCCTGTACATGCGCAGCGCCATCGACAATATTCTGGGCCTGCTGCAAGACTTCCGCCTGGCCCTGCTGGATCTGGCAGAAAAAAATGCCGACACCATCCTGCCCGGCTTTACCCACATGCAAGTGGCCCAGCCCATCACTTTTGGTCATCACATTCTTGCCTATGTAGAAATGTTTGGCCGCGATGCAGAGCGCATGCAGGATTGCCGCAAACGCGTTAACCGCCTGCCGCTGGGAGCTGCCGCACTGGCTGGCACCACCTTCCCTATCGACCGCGAACGCGTTGCCAGGACTTTGGGCTTTGACGAGGTTTGCTACAACTCGCTGGACGCGGTGTCTGACCGCGATTTCGCCATCGAATTCTGTGCTGCCGCGGCACTGGTAATGACACATATCTCGCGTATGTCAGAAGAACTGGTGATCTGGATGAGCCCGCGCATAGGCTTTATCGACATCGCTGACCGCTTTTGCACAGGCTCTTCCATCATGCCGCAAAAGAAAAATCCTGATGTGCCGGAACTGGCACGCGGCAAGACTGGCCGTGTCAATGGTCACCTGATTGCCCTGCTGACCCTGATGAAAGGCCAGCCACTGGCTTATAACAAGGACAATCAGGAAGATAAGGAACCGCTGTTTGATACAGTAGATACCGTCATCGACACACTACGCATCTTTGCCGACATGGCAGGCGGCATCACCGTCAAGCCAGAAGCCATGCGCGCAGCTGCCCTGCAAGGCTATGCCACCGCCACCGACCTGGCAGATTACCTGGTCAAGAAAGGCCTGCCTTTCCGCGATGCCCATGAAGCTGTGGCACTGGCAGTGCGCACTTGCGTCGACAAGGCTTGCGACCTCAGTGATATGTCACTGGAAGAATTACGTGCTTTTTCCAGCCTCATCAATGAAGACGTGTTCCATGTCCTGACACTGGAAGGCTCAGTTGCCGCCCGCGACCATATAGGTGGCACAGCGCCAAACCAGGTTAAAGCAGCAATTGCCCGCTTGCGCAAACAGCTGCAATAACACCGCAAACAACAGTCTTCGCCTGTTTACCACATCATGCCAGACCACTTGCAATAGCAGGTGCTGGCATGTTTTCCATTGGTCAGCACGACATTCCCAAACCTGAAAATCACAGACTTAAGTAGTACTACTTAAGTAATCAATATTGCATCGCAGCATGGCGTTTTATTGCTGCTGAGGTTGCCAGCCCATACAATCCTCCGTGACAATAAATATCTAATAAATTTTGCAGCCTGCTTTTTACAGCAATGAACACAACTCAGACACATCTCTGATCCATGTTGCGGGCCACAAAAGCCATAATGTATTTTTCAGGAGAACACAATGTCCTACCGTCTTAAATTGTTAGCCGCTGCCACCCTATTGGCTTATTCCACATTGAACCAGGCTGCCGATATCAAAATTGGTGTTGCTGAAGCGCTTACTGGCCCTGCGGCCAAATATGGCGTCGCCATCAAAAACGGTTTCACCTTGGCGGCCGAGCAGATTAATGCCAAGGGTGGTGTGAACGGCAACAAAATACAATTGGTCGCTGAAGATGAACAGGGCAAAAAAGAAGAAGCCATCAATGTCTTCAAGAAATTGTTGTTCCAGGAAAAAGTATTGATGATCTTCGGCCCCACCCTGTCGAACTCAGCCTTTGCCGCTGACCCTATCGCCAATGCCACCAAAACGGTGGTATTTGGCACCAGCAACACTGCTGATGGCATCACCAATATGGGGCCATTCACCTTCCGCAATTCCGTCATGGAAGCTGACGTATTGCCAGTCACCACGCGCGCAGCAGTCAAGCAATTTAATATCAAGAAAGTCGCCATCCTGTATGGCAACGATGATGCTTTCACAAAAAGCGGTTACGATGTTTTCAAAAGTGCGCTGGCTGAACAAAAAATTCCCGTCACGGATACAGAAACCTACGCCAAGGGCGACGTAGATTTCAAGGCACAACTGACCAAGATCAAGGCCTCCAATCCAGACGCTATCGTTTGCTCATGCCTGGCAGAAGAAGCAGCGAATATCATCCTGCAAACCCGCTCCCTGGGCATGAAGCAGCCATTCGTCGGCGGCAATGGCTTCAACTCACCAAAATTGTTTGAAATCGCCAAAGACGCTGCCGATAACACGCTGATGGGCAGCCCATGGTCTGCTGAAAACCAGTCTGCTGCCAACAAGAGCTTCATGGCTGACTACAAGGCAAAATTTGGTGCCGACCCTGACCAGTTTGCGGCACAGGCATTTGATGCCATGCACATCGTCGCCGAAGCACTCAAAAAGGTCAGCATCACTGGCAGCCTGGACAAAGATCGCCTGGCATTGCGCGATGCCTTGCCTGCTGTGAAAATTGAAGGCGCAACCGGCAAATTCGCATTCCGCCGCGCCGCTGCCAAGGATGGCAAGGAAGCTGGCTATGATGCGCAGCAGGATGCCATCGTCAATATTGCCAAAGGTGGCAAATTTGTCTTGCTGAAATAAGTGCATAGCCTGCCTCTGGCAAAAAAACCGGGGACAGGCGTATCATGAATTTCATTCCGGGATGAATTGATTTCAATCACATGTGCTGATGGCCTGTTGCGTCAGCACCTGTGAGCCAAGTAATCCTAAGCAATCCTAATCATCTGGATACTCATGCTGGCACAACAACTTATTAACGCCCTGACTCTGGGCAGCGTGTATGCGCTTTTTGCCTTAGGGTTCACACTGGTGTTCGGCGTCCTTGGCGTCATCAATTTATCGCACGGCGCCATCTTCATGCTGGGCAGTTACATGGCCTTGTTGCTGGTCAGCTCTTTCCAGATGTCTTTATGGATGGCGATGTTGCTGTCCATGCTGGCTTGCGGATTGCTGGGCGTGGTCGTCGATTTCCTGGTCTTGCGCCCCTTGCGCAAGCGCAATGCGCCGCATCTGGCACCGATGATAGCCACCATAGGCGTGGCCATCATGATTACCAATATATCCCAGGGGATTTTTGGTGCAGAAAACAAGCGCTTCCCGTTTGGCACCATACCTGAAGAAAGCTTCAGCCTTGGCAATTTGCACCTGACGGCGGTGCAACTGGCGATTGTTGTGATTGCCTTTGTCCTCATGCTGGTGTTGCTGCAAGTCATGCGCCGCACGCAAATTGGTCGTGCCTTGCGGGCGATTGCAGAATCTCCCAAGGCTGCTTATCTGCTCGGCATCAATGTCGAGGGCCTGTTTTTCCTGACTTCGTTCGCCGCGGCCGCGTTAGGCGGTGCGGCCGGTGTACTGGTGGGCCTGTCATTCAATGCCATCTCCCCTTTCATGGGGCAACCCATGCTGCATAAGGGCATAGCCGTGATTATCCTGGGTGGCATGGGCGACATACGCGGTGCCATGATAGGTGGCTTGTTCCTGGGTTTTGCTGAAGTGATGAGCGTTGCTTATATATCCAGCGATTTCCGCGATGCGGTGGCTTTTGGCTTGCTGTTTATTATCTTGCTGGTACGCCCTTCCGGCATGTTCGGCAGAGTACTGGAAAGAAAGGCTTAAGAATATGCTTGAATGGTGGGATGGTTTTTGGGCTATTTATAGCACAGTCATTTTTGGCATAGGCATCAATGCCATGCTGGCTCTTTCGATTTACCTGACCTTGTCTTGCGGCTTGCTGTCACTGGCCAATGCGGCATTCATGGGCATAGGTGCGTATACCGCTTCCATGATCAGCATGCAGACGGCATTGCCCTTTCCGCTGGCCCTGCTGGCGGGTGCCATCATGCCAGCGATTGTTGCGCTGATCATAGGTATACCTACGCTGCGTCTGTCTGGCGTTTACCTGGCCATGGCAACACTGGGCTTTGGTGAAGTGGTACGTGTCATCGTCTTGAATATGGAAATTACCGGCGGCCCCATGGGCCTGAATGGTATTCCACAAAAAACCGAGTGGTGGCATATCGTGCTCTTGCTGGCAGCCATCCTGTTCATCCTTGCCAGGATGCGACGTTCCAAGACAGGCCGTGCGTTTGAAGCGATCAAGGAAGATGAGATTGCCGCCCGCCTCATGGGTGTGAATGTCGGTGGCTACAAATTGCTGGCCTTTGTCATGGGCGCCTCTATCGCAGGCATTGCCGGTGGTTTGAATGCGCACTATACCTTCACGATAGGGCCAGGTAACTATGCATTTGAAAATGCAGTGGATATATTGACGATGGCCGTGTTTGGTGGCACCAGCAATCTGATAGGCCCGCTGATAGGCAGCAGCAGTCTGACTCTGTTGCCGGAGTTCATGCACTCCCTTAAAGACTTTCGTCTGGCAGCCAACGGCCTGATCTTGATACTGGTCATCCTGTATTTACCCAAAGGTATCTGGGACCCGGCAAGAATCAGAAACTTTCGCAAAAAGTTAACATCGTCAAGCTCCGGAAAGGTTAGCTAAATGCTGGAATTACGCTCTGTCAGTAAAAATTTTGGCGGCCTGCGGGTATTGCAGGATGTCAGCTTCACCATGCCGGAGGGCAGTATCTATGGTTTGATTGGCCCTAATGGTGCCGGGAAAACCACCATCGTCAACCTGATTACCGGCCTGTTGCGCCCCAGCAGTGGCGAGTTGCGCTTCAATAAGCATGACCTGACTACGGTCGCCAGCCACAAGATCACGCAACTGGGCGTTGCCCGCACATTCCAGAACATCCGTATTTTCAAGGAAATGAGCCTGCTGGAAAACGTCGTGGTAGGTATGCATGATCATCTCGACTATGGCGTGGCCAGCATGCTGTTCAATCTGGGGGCTTATAAAGACGCAGAAAGAAAAGCCAAAGAACGTGCGCATGAATTACTGTCATGGGTCAGGCTGGACCATAAAGCGCATATGCTGGCAGACAATCTGTCGTATGGTGAGCAACGCAAACTGGAATTTGCCCGCGCCCTTGCCACACAGCCCAAACTGCTGTTGCTGGATGAACCAGTGGCAGGCATGAACCCGGCAGAAAAAACTGAACTGATGGCAGAAATCGTCAATATACGTAACCGCGGTTTTTCGATTTTCATGATAGAACACGACATGCGCTTTGTGATGGAATTATGCGACCGCATAGCCGTACTCAATTTTGGCAAAATCATTGCAGAAGGCACACCTGAAGAAGTGCGCAATAACCCGGATGTGATTGAAGCTTACCTCGGCAAGGAGGATGCAGAATGAGCCAGATTTTGCGCGTCCAGGACCTGCACGTCAGGTATGGCCATATCGCCGCCGTCAAAGGTATCAGCCTGGCCATCAATGCGGGTGAAATCACCGCGCTTGTCGGCGCCAATGGTGCGGGGAAAAGCACGACCCTGCTGGCGATTTCTGGCTTGCTGAAATCAGCGGCTGGCAAGATCTTTTTGGAAGAGGAAGAAATCAGCCAGACATCACCCCACCATATCGTACAAAAAGGTGTGGTGCAGGTAGCCGAGGGCCGTGCCATACTAACTACACTCACGGTCAGGGAAAATCTGGAGCTCGGTGCCTATACCCGCAAGGACCAGACACAGATAGGACAGGACATGGAATGGGTATATACCCTCTTCCCCGTGTTGAAAAACCGTGCGACTGGCCTGGCTGGCAATTTGTCCGGCGGTGAACAGCAAATGCTTGCCATAGGCCGTGCTTTGATGGCGAAACCAAAAGTGCTGCTGCTGGATGAACCTTCCATGGGGCTGGCACCGCTGGTGGTACAGGAGATTTTCCGCATCCTCAAAGAAATCAATGCGACTGGCCTCAGCATCCTGCTGGTGGAGCAAAACGTCAGGCAGGCGTTGAAAATTGCCAAACATGGCTATGTGCTGGAAAACGGCAATATCGTTCTCAGCGACACAGGTGCCAACCTGCTCAGCAATCCCAAGGTGATAGAAGCTTACCTGGGGGCATAAGAAAAAGACCATCATATAGATGGTCTTTTTTTGTCGACTCCTTGCTAAGCTCATTGCTAAGGCAACAATCTTCAGTACAGATTAGCTACCGGCAATCGTCATACTTTCTATCAGGATGGAACCGGTTTCTTTGGTGCCACGCACCAGGCTATCATTACCAATAGCGACAATTTGCTGGAACATCTCACGCATATTGCCAGCAATGGTGATTTCTTCCACAGCGTATTGAATCACGCCATTCTCTACCCAGTAGCCAGATGCACCGCGTGAGTAATCACCCGTCACATAATTGACACCCTGCCCCATCAGCTCAGTCACCAGCAAGCCCGTGCCCATTTTTTTGAGCATGCCCACAAAATTGTCGGCGCGTTTGGTCAAGCTGGACGTCAATGACAGATTGTGCGAACCACCGGCATTGCCCGTCGTCTGCATGCCCAGTTTGCGGGCGGAATAAGTGGACAGGAAATAGCCTTGCAAGACACCATCAGTGACGACATTGCGCTTTTGGGTTTTTACACCCTCATCATCGAATGGTGAAGAACCGACAGCGCCGATAACATGCGGGTCTTCTACCACCTGTATATGGGATGGGAAAATCTGTGTGCCCAGCGAATCAAGCAGGAAAGTCGATTTGCGGTACAAGGCACCACCAGAGGTTGCCTGTACCAGTGCACCCAGCAAACCGGCAGCCAGTGGTGCTTCAAACAAGACCGGGCACTTACGGGTATCCAGCTGGCGCGCATTCAGCTTGGCCAAGGCACGCTCGGCAGCATAACGACCTATGGCTTCTGGATTTGCCAGTTTTTTAGCACTGCGTTGAGAAGAATACCAATCGTCTCTTTGCATTTTTGCACCCTTGCCAGCAATAGGTGCTACCGAGATGGTATGGCGGGAAATCGGGTAGCCACCCATGAAACCACAGGAATTGGCAGCCACAAAATGCGACTGCTGGGCATGTACGCTGGCACCTTCGCTATTGGTGATGCGCTTGTCAACAGCAAAAGCGGCTGCCTCTGTGCGTTTTGCCAGTTCTATGGCTTCTTCTGCAGTGACCAGCCATGGATAACACAGCTTGAGATCACGCGGTGCCATTTCCAGCAAATCAGCTTCTGGCAGACCAGCGCAGTCATCTTCCGCTGTAAAACGGGCAATATTGTAGGCTGCATCAACTGAGTCACGCAGGGCTTGCTCAGAAAAATCCGAGGTACTGGCATTGCCACGGCGTTGACCTATATACACCGTAATGCCTATGCCCTTGTCGCGATTTTGCTCTATGGTCTCGACTTTGCCCTTGCGTACGCTGATGGACAGGCCACCACCTTCACTGATCTCAACGGCCGCATCCGATGCCCCTTTTTCGCGGGCGAAACGCAACATATCCTGCGCGATTTGCTTTAACTGGTCCTGGCTATGGGTAAAAACTGGTTTGCTCATGAGTGGGGTCTATGTATGTCGATACAAAAAGGCAAAATGGCCAAAGGGAAATATCCTAACTATTTACCTTGATTCACATCTAAATGCGTGTAATCCAGGCTTGATTTTAGGTAATCCTAAGCTAAAAAGGGTATCATAGCAGCCGTTTCATTAAGTTAATAGTAAAGGCGCAGAATTATGCCAAATCCAAATCGCGGCTCATGCGGCTATCAGTCCAGTGAGTTCGAACCAGAATACGACCGTCCATCAAAATCCCAACTGAAGCGTGAAATGACCGCCTTGCAGAAATTGGGGCAGGAATTGGTCGAACAGGCGCGTGAACGTGTCAAACGTGTACCCATGCCAGAAGATGTGCGCGAAGCCATCCTGATTTGCCAGCAAATCAAGGATCATGAGGGCCGCCGTCGCCAGATGCAATATGTAGGCAAAAAAATGCGTACCCTGGATGAGGAAGAAATTGCCCTAATCCAGAAAACCATAGACAGCTGGAAAGGTGCTTCCAAGTCTGAAACTGCCGCCATGCACGCACTGGAACGCCGCCGCGACAAATTGCTGGCAGACGATAATGCGCTGACAGAATTGATGGCAGAACATCCACAGCTCGACGTACAGCAATTGCGCACCATGATACGCAATGCCCGCAAAGAGCAGGCTGAAAACAAGCCGCCTAAAGCTTATCGTGAAATCTTCCAGATTTTGAAAGATTTGCAAAAATCCAAAGCTGCTGCCAACGCTGACGACGCGGATGATGCAGATCTGGATGAAGAAGACGATGAGTTCGATGACAAGTGAGTCTGAGCAAATGACCAGCACTGATGGCCAAAAACTCAAGATAGGTCTGGTATCGATATCAGACCGCGCCTCTGCTGGCATTTATCAGGACCAGGGCTTGCCCGCCTTGCAGGAATGGTTTGGCAAAGCTCTCTCCAGCCCATGGGAAATGGTGACACGCCTGATCCCGGATGAACGCTACTCCATAGAACAGGCTTTGATTGCCCTGGTAGATGAAGAGCAATGTCATCTCGTCATTACCACTGGTGGCACCGGCCCTTCCAGGCGCGATGTCACGCCCGAAGCAACACTCGCAGTCGCCACCAAGGAAATGCCAGGTTTTGGCGAGCAAATGCGCCAGATTAGCCTGCAATTTGTGCCAACAGCCATACTGTCACGTCAGGTGGCAGTGATACGCGAAACACCAGACCATGCTGCATTGATTTTGAACCTGCCAGGCCAGCCCAAATCCATCAAGGAAACCCTGGAAGGCTTGAAGGATGCCGAAGGCAAGCAAGTCGTAGCCGGTATTTTTGCAGCAGTACCTTATTGCATAGACTTGATAGGTGGCCCGTACATAGAGACGGATGACAGCATCTGCAAGGCTTTTCGCCCTAAAAACGCCATACGCGCCAAGACTCCATCTGCCTGAACGGCAAACATCGACAACGATGGCAACCATACTGACACATCCTGTAATACCGCTGACTTTAGGCCTGATATTGGGGCAAAAACGCCTGCCCTGGCCTCTCGTCGTCACCGGCATGCTGGCGGCAATCTTGCCTGACCTGGACGTGATTGCCTTCAAGCTTGGCATTGCTTACGAATCTGCATTTGGTCACCGCGGCTTTAGTCACTCCATCGTGTTTGCCATTCTGGTTGCCAGTCTTGCCAGCATTTTTCATGCGCGCTTGCGTAGTTCTATACTGGTTTGCTGGCTGTTTATTGCTTTTGCCATCATCTCGCATGGTTTGCTGGATGCACTGACTACAGGTGGTCAAGGTGTGGAATTTTTCTGGCCCCTGACGGAAGAACGTTATTTCTTCCCCTGGCAATTTATTCAGGTATCACCGATAGGCGTGAACCGCTTTCTGACAGAGCGTGGCTGGCGTGTAATACAATCTGAATTACTGACCGTCTGGTTGCCCTGTGCCCTGCTTTTGCTGTCGGCCAAACTGGCGGCTTATTTTTCATCTCCCCGAAAATCATCATGACACAAGATATTTTAGAAACCGTAGAACTGGAAAGCGCACCGAATCCCACTGTTGCCATCATCTGGATGCATGGCCTGGGTGCCGATGCGAATGATTTTGTCCCCATCGTCAGAGAACTGGATTTGCGTGGCAATCCTGGCATACGCTTCGTCTTCCCGAATGCACCGACCATGCCCGTGACGATCAACGGCGGCTATGTCATGCGTTCCTGGTATGACATTCTTGGTGCAGACATCGCCAAGCGTGAAGATGAGGCTGGCTTGCGCCTGTCACAAAAACGCATAGAACAATTGATCGCCCGCGAAAATGCGCGAGGCATCCCGTCTGAGCGTATCATCCTGGCAGGCTTCTCACAAGGCTGCGCCATGACTTTGCAAACTGGCCTGCGCTATCACGAAAAACTGGCAGGCTTGCTGTGCCTGTCTGGCTATGTACCCTTGCGTGACGTGATTACAGAAGAACGCCATGCGGCAAACCAAGATACCCCCATCTTCCAGGCCCATGGCCGTGGCGACAACGTCATCCAGATACAGCGTGCCGAGCAATCACGCGATCTGCTGAAAGAACTGGGCTATCAGGTGGAATGGCATGAATACATGATGCCGCATTCTGTCTGCCCTGAAGAGGTCGATGACATCAGCCTGTGGCTGAAAAAAATCTTGCAGGCTTAATGAATCACCTAGCTCAAAATATCGCAGTAACCCTGGCAAGCCAGGGTTTTGTTATTTTACCCAATTTTCTTGAGCAATCTGAACTCACGCAATTACAACAAGCTTGCCAGCCCATCGCTGACCAATATGGCGTGCGCCAGGTCCTGCACAGTTACCCGGCGATACACCATGCATTAAACTGGGGCAAATTGCAGGCACTATTGAGCGCCGTAGATATGGCGCAAGCACAGCCGGTACGCAGTATCTTTTTCAATAAAAATGCTGATCATAATTGGCTGGTGCCCTGGCATCAGGATATGACGATTTGCGTCGACCAAAAAGCCGAGCTTGCGGCTTATAGCAAATGGACTTACAAGAAAAATGTTCATCATGTTGAGCCGCCGGCAGCAATACTGGAAGCCATGCTGACATGCCGCATCGCCCTTGATGATGCCGGTGTTGATAATGCAGCCCTGAAAGTCATCGCCGGTAGCCACAATGCAGGCAAGCTTAGTGAGGCTCAAATCCAGCGTATCAGCCAGACATCCAGGCATGAGACCTGTGTCATGCGCGCGGGTGATATCTTATTGATGAAGCCCTTATTACTCCATGCGTCCGACAAGGCAAGACTCGCCACTCAACGCCGGGTTTTGCACCTGGAATTCAGTGCTGGTATGCTTCCACCACCTTTGCAGTGGGCAGAAGTTGCGGGCCGAAGTTGAGCGTAACTCATGAGCGGCAGACACAGGATGTAGCAGCACCGCAATGTGTGCAAGTCACCACCGCATTGAATTCTGGCGCGCGCCTTGGCAGCAGTCGCGGCAAATAAGCCTGTAAGCGCATGACTGCCACAGATTTCAGAGCGAGGGCTGGTTTTTCTATCTTGTGCCAGGAGAATATTGCCAGCGATATCGTCACAAAAGCCGAGAGCAGCACCATACTCCACACCGCGATACCAGGAAACAAAGCAGCAATTGCCTGCTGCACCGGAAAGGCATAGATATAGACCCCGTAAGAATAGTCGCCCAAAGCGTTGTAACGCCTTATCCATCCTGCGGGCAAATAGGCAAAGCAAACCACCAAATAAGCAATCGCCAGGGTATAGATGGCGAAGAAGACAGATTTATCGATGAAGGCTGTCAGCAATACCAAGGCCAGCAAGGGGTAGAGAAAACCTCTTGCCAGCACCAACTTTTCTTTCAACACAAACAGGCTGGCACCCGAAAAGAACATGAAGAGCAAACGGGTGAACTGGCTATCATCATGCAAATAAAAATGTCGCACAAACACAAAGCCTGCTGCCAGCAAAGTCAGCGCGGGTAACAGATACTTTAAAATCTGCAAGCGCTTTTTCTGCCACAATGCCAAGCCACACCAAAACACCAACAAGAGCAAATACATCTTGATCTCATTTGGCATAGTCCAGAGTGAACCATTGACTGCATCTGGATAGGGATTATGCGCAAAGACACCGGGCAATTTATAGGCCATACCAAATAACAAACTGCCGCACTTGAGCAGATATTGCCATGTCTTTGCAGTTGAAAAATAGTCATACAGGGACAAGCTAGTGAAGCAAGGTCCCAGCACAAATACCGTCAGCAACAACATGCATATCAGTGCCGGAAAAATGCGTAATACCCGCGCGCAAACATAATCGATCACGCTTTGCCTGCTCATCAGACTGGCAGTCACCAGCATGCCGCTGACGATAAAAAATACATCGACTGCGACCGAACCTGGCGTCATACCGGTCAGTGCACCCCAAGGCTCGGGCTGAACCAGCAAGGCAAAGCTATGGCCGATCAATACGGCCAGTGCCGCGACTATGCGCAACAAATTCAGATTATTGTCGCGGCTAGCTATACAGGCAGACAAACGCATTCAGGCAAACTCTTTTAATACTTCCAGATCGATTTGTACGGAGGCATCTCCGGCTGACATCCAGATTTGACCATCCTGTATCGTGCATTGCAATTGCATATTGCGTTGCGCAAGTTTTTCCAGTGCCTGGCTTTGTGCTGAAGGCACATTCATGACGCGCAAATTCTTGGCGCGATCAAGACGGCTGTTCATTGCCTTCCACCAGATATCGCTGGCACTGGCAAAGCTGTAGACGATGACTTGCTCAGAACGGCCACAAGCCTTCAGCAAGCGCCTGTCGTCTGGCTGGCCAACTTCTATCCATAGTTGTATGGCGTCGGTGTAATCTTTAAGCCAGATATCAGGTTCTTCAGTATCTGAAATACCTTTACCAAATTCAAGACGTTCAGCCGCATGAATGGCGAAAGCCAGCACGCGTATCATCATGCGCTCATCAGTTTCGGATGGGTGCCGGGCGATAGTCAGGCTATGGTCGGCATAATAGCCACGGTCCATGTCCGAAATATTCAGGTCGGCTTTATAGATGATGGATTTGAGTGCCATTATTTAAACACCACCGTTTTATGACCATTCAACAAAATGCGATGTTCAACAAAGCATTTGACGGCACGAGCCAGCACCACACATTCCACATCGCGGCCTATGGCAGTCAGGGTTTCCGGTTCCATGGAGTGATCAACGCGCTCCACATCCTGTTCAATAATGGGGCCTTCATCCAGGTCACCTGTTACAAAGTGCGCGGTTGCACCTATCAGTTTGACGCCACGTTCATGCGCCTGGTAGTAAGGCTTGGCGCCCTTGAAACTGGGCAGGAAGGAATGATGAATATTAATCGCCTTCCCTTTCAGGGCATCACACATTTCCGGTGACAAGATTTGCATATAACGTGCCAGCACCACCAGCTCGATATCATTGCCAGCAACAATATCCAATACCTTTTGTTCTTGCACACGCTTGGCTTCTGCTGGCGCACCCGCAGCCAAAGGCAGATGGTGAAAAGGGATGTTATAGCTGGCTGCCAGTTGATAAAAGTCCGTGTGATTCGAGACTATGGCCTTGATTTCCACGGGCAATAAACCACTCTTGTAACGGAACAGCAAATCATTAAGGCAATGACCTATCTTGGACACCATCAACATCACGCGTGGCTTGTGGTGAGCATCATGCAATTGCCAGTTCATTTGCAGATTTGCACCCAATGCGGTGAATTCTTCACGCAAGGCACTATCGCTAACACTGGAATCTTCCACCACAAAATGCACACGCATGAAGAAAGTTGCAGATTGTGCATCGCCAAACTGGGCAGAATCGATAATATTACAGCCATGGTTGGCCAAGAAGCCCGATACGCTATGCACAATGCCGCGCTGATCGGGACAGGATAAAGTCAGGATATATTCTGGTCGTATGCTCATGATTTCAGTGTATGGGCCAGGGTTTACTGCATTCCATGGCCAAAGACAAATTAAATTCGTTGATTTGATAATAAAGCTTAGAGATTAACCGTCTATTGTCGCATGATCGGCCACATAATTCATAACACTCGTATCCAATTAAATAATCACAACAAAAAGCACGATCGTTCTAATTCGTGTATAGTCATTCTTCTGACGACCCTTTTTTGAAACAGACGCGTGCAGATACATTCGGACACAGTCCGCACCAACATCAAGGAGACAATATGAGCACACTCAGCAATCAACAATACCGCCTCGCCGCCCGCCCAGTCGGCAACCCCAGGCATAGCGACTGGAACTTTACGACGGAAGAAGTACGCGATATCACAGATGGTGAAATCGTCGTACAAACCATTTACATCTCGCTGGACCCGGCCATGCGTGGCTGGATGAATGAAGGTAAATCCTATATCCGCCCGGTTGCCATCAATGAAGTCATGCGCGCAGGTGGCATAGGCAAGGTGATTGCCTCCAAATCGTCCAAATTTGCGGTTGGTGATTATGTCTCTGGTGGCACTGGTGTACAGCAATACTGGGTAGGTGCGGCTGATGATAAAACGGCTGGCTTTTACAAAGTCAGCCCTAAACTGGCCCCTTTGCCAAAATTCATGAATGCGCTTGGCATGCCGGGCATGACAGCTTACTTCGGCCTGCTAGATGTTGGTCAGCCCAAAGCAGGTGAAACTGTCGTGGTATCCGGTGCTGCAGGTGCGGTTGGCCAGACTGTGGGTCAGGTGGCCAAACAAAAAGGCTGTCGTGTTGTTGGTATTGCCGGCGGTAAGGATAAATGTGATTTTGTGGTCAATGAACTGGGCTTTGATGCCTGCATCGATTACAAATCCGGCTCAGTCAAAGATGGCTTGAAAGAACACTGCCCGAATGGCGTAGATATTTATTTTGATAATGTCGGTGGTGATATTCTCGATATGGTGCTGACCCGTATCAATCTGAAAGCACGCATCATCATTTGCGGCGCAATCTCCCAGTACAACAACACCACGCCAGTCAAAGGCCCGGCCAACTATTTGTCGCTGCTGGTTAACCGTGCCCGCATGGAAGGCATAGTCGTATTTGACTACGCCGCACGCTATGGCGAAGCAGTAGCTGAAATGAGTAAATGGATGACTGAAGGCAAGTTCCAGACGCGTGAAGATATCGTCAAGGGTATAGAAACCTTCCCTGATACCTTAATGATGCTGTTTGAAGGCAAGAACTTTGGCAAGCTGATCTTGCAAGTGGTGGACGAATAAATCTCTATCGTTTGGACGTGACCTGGTATTAAATAAAACTAGGTCATAGCCAAACATCATGTCGTTCTTGGAGTAATCGCCGGAAAAATGAAATACAGGCGCAAACCCTGATCGACTTCACTTTCCAGACGTATTGTCCCCTTGAAAATACCTTGCATCAGATTGTGGACAATATACAACCCCAGACCAGAACCACCCTGGCCCAGTCGAGTTGTGTAAAAAGGCTCAAACACTTTGTGATGCAACGCTGACGCAATACCTATACCATTATCCAAATACGCAAGTTCTATCACGCCATCGCGGCTTTCGGCACAGATGCTGATGTGCTTCTCTTCCCTGCCCTCAAAACCATGGGTCAGAGAATTCACGATGAGATTATTGATAATCTGCTCCAGGTGGCCAGGAAAACTATCCATCATCAACTCTTCAGGAATGCGATTATCCACCATAACACCGGCACGGCTGATCATGCCGCCTAAAGCATTGACACTATCCTGCACCGCAATACGTACATCGAACTGACGTCTGCGCTGACTGGTCTGGTCCACAGATACACGCTTGAAACTATCAATCAATTCGCTGGCGCGACCACCACTACGAACAATCAACTGACTGACACTGGCACACTCATCAAGTGCATGCAGCAGACCGGAGCGCGTCATTTTACCGCTATCGATCAACGCGCCCACTTCCTTAAGTTTCTCGGCCAACGATGAGGCAGCCAGCAGCATATTTCCTATTGGTGTATTAAGCTCATGCGACACACCTGCCACCAGCACTCCTAATGACGCAAGTTTTTCTGACTCTATGATCTGGGACATGGCCCGACGCAATTCGCGGGTACGCTCTTCTACCCGCAGCTCCAGTTGTTCATTAAGGATGCGTAACTCTTCCTCAGCCTGTTTGCGCTCTGAAATATCAACATGGGTGCAAATCATGCGGGTACCAACACCATGTTCGTCATGGCTGACTATCATGCCGCGATCTATGACCCATTTCCAGCTACCATCCTTGCATAGAATTCTGTGTTCACTGTGGTAGCGTGGCATGGCACCGGCAAAATAATCACTTAATGCCTGCCTGACCAGCGGCAACTCATCCGGATGCACCAAGTCCATGCCGCCATCCACAGTGGCAGGTATCTCATGAGTGTCATAACCATGCATGCTGGCCCAACATGAGGAGTACAGTACCTGACCAGTCTTGATATTCCAGTCCGATACGCCATAACCTGCCCCCTCCAGAGCAAAACTCCAACGCTCTTCACTTTCGCGTAATGCATCTACTGCCAACCTGTGCGCACGCCTTTGCGCCGCCTCACTCATTTCACGTTTGATGGCAGGTGGCAGGCGGGCCAGGTTATCTTTCATGACATAGTCATGCGCACCAGCCTTCATTAATGCAACTGCGGCGTTCTCACCCAGTTCGGCCGAGACGACAATGAAAGGCAGGTCCAGCCCAGACTCTTTTAACAAGGCCAAGGCTTCATTGGTATTAAAGTGAGGTAAATTATAGTCTGAGAGTATGACGTCCCAAACACCATTGGCCATGGCCAGTTGCATTTCTTCATAAGTCTCGACGCGCATCATACTGACCTCGAAGTCAGCACGCCGCAGGCACAGCATGACCAACTCTGCATCCATATCAGAGTCTTCAACCATCAGCAAAGCCAGTGGTATTGCCATGTTAATCCTACTTTAAACTCACTAGCCAGATCATGATTGATGCGGATTTTCGTTAATCACCAGCCAATACATACCCAATTGCTTGATGACTTCAGCAAACTGTTGAAAATCAACGGGTTTGCGTATGTAACTATTGACCCCCAGGTCATAACCGGTAGCGACATCCTGTTCCTCCCTTGAGGAAGTAAGGATCACTACCGGCACCCTATGAGTGCGCGGATCCTTACGTATCTGCCTTAATACTTCCAGACCATCTACCTTGGGTAATTTCAAATCCAGCAAGACCAGCATGGGAGGGGTGGCATCTTCGCGACTGGCATAATTCCCCTGACAGAACAGGTAATCCAGCCCCTCTTGCCCATCCTGGGCGATCACCAGATTGTTGGAGATATGACTTTTCTTGAAGGCACGTTCAGTCAAGCCTATGTCACTGGGATTGTCCTCCACCAGCAAGATGGTTCCTGTGCTCATTGAAGCTCCTTCAAGGTAAAATAAAATGTTGCCCCCTCACCTGGGCTTGAGTCTGCCCAGATGCGCCCGCCATGACGAAAGACAATGCGCTGCACTGTCGCCAGCCCTATGCCGGTACCGCTGAATTCACTGGCTTTATGCAGTCTTTGAAACACGCCAAAAAGCTTGTGGGCATAGCGCATGTCAAAACCTGCACCATTGTCCCTGACATAGAATGCCAGCACCTCTGTCTGCGATAGCGGCTCCATGATTTGTATGCTGCCAAATGTAATTTGAGGCAGCTGTTTCATTTTAGAAAATTTGGCGGCATTTTCGAGTAAATTAGTTAAAACGACCTCGAGCAAGCGTTTGTCACCCCAGGCATGCAAACCTGGTGCAATGACAAAACTATATTGACACTCCTTGCTTGTCGACCTTTGTGTTTCTTGTATACGTGCCGTGATGGTCGTCGCCAGCTCACTGAGATCGACTTCACGCATCGTCAGGGCCGCACGCCCCAGCCTGGAAAACTGCAGCATATCGTCAATCAACTGCCCCATGCGCTGACTTTCAGCCCTGACTCTTTCCAGGTATTCCTGACCAGTGGCATCGAGTTGCGGACCATAATCTTCTTGCAGGGCCAGACTCCAGCCATCAATACCACGCAAGGGGCTGCGCAAGTCATGGGAGACTGAATAAGAAAATGCCTCCAGTTCCTTATTTGCCGTCTCCAGTTGTGCAGTACGTTCTTGCACTTGTTTTTCCATGCTGTCATTGGCCAGACTTAATTCCACCCGGGATTGCTCATTCTCAGCCAGTAAAATGCGCATTTCTTCTGCTGCTTTTAATTGTTCGCTGATATCAGTATGTGTACCTATCATACGTATGGGCCTGCCCTGGGCATTTTTATCCACGACCATGCCGCGTGACATCACCCATTTCCAACTACCATCCTTGCATAACATCCTTTGCTCTATACTGAAGAAGTCAGTTTTACCGGATAAATTATCTTCCAGTTGCGCGAAAGCCCTGGCTGCATCGTCGGGATGGGCGAGCCGACTATAAGTATCCAGGTTACCTGGCAATTCATCCTCTTCATAGCCCAGCATTTCTTTCCAGCGTCTTGAATACACGACTTCATTGGTGTCGAGATTAAGATCCCAGACACCATCACCCGCACCCTCAAGGGCAAATTTCCAGCGGAATTCACTCTCCTGCAATTCCTCGACAAACTGATCCAGGCGCAGCTGCATGGCATTGAGAGCACCTACCACTTGCTCGAGCTCATCACCAGCCACCCTGGCATCTGCTTTACGTTCCAGCTGCAATTTGCCAGCCTTGCTACCAGCAAAAAGGCGGTCTGAAAATAAGGCTATTTTTTTCAAATGCCGTCCCACCATGTATTGAAACAGCAGCAGAATAAACAAGGACACCAGAAAAGTCTTGATGGTTTGCGTAATCAGTATTACTACTACCTTGTCACGCAAGCGTTGATAAACCCCTTCCAGATTGGCGATCAGCAGCACGCTACCTATATGTACCTGGCTCTGCCTGTGGGTAAAGTGCAAGGGAAATTCATGACGTATAACATGGCTGCTGATAGCTTGCCCAGCCCTGGCAAGCAAAACTCCCTGATCATTGCGCACCTCTGCATATTGCATATCCGGCAATCTTAGTATACCGCTCAATTGCAACTCCAGATCGCGTATGCTGGTTACCCATAAACTCGACGACAGGCTTTCTTCATAACTGGCCTGTATCTGTGTCATCTGGGACTCAATGTCGCCAATTTCCCGCTGATAATCAAGTGCCAGCTGGAAGACGGTAGCAACCAAGGTCACCACCGAGCTGAACATAAGGATGGCAATCGCTATCCTGCGCCCCAGGCTATTGCCGCCAGTGACCAGGGATTTGCTGAAGAATGAGCGCATTCAAGTACCGTCCACAGCTTGATAACGCCTCAAGACCGAATCAAAAATCCGTTTTTGCGTACCATCCTGTTTCATCTTGCGAATTTCTTCAGTCAGTCTGGGCACCAGCGTCTCATGCTTCTTGTGCAGATATAAAAACCAGTCACCCTCAACAAAAGCCGGCCCCATGATTTTGATATCCTTCAAGCCCAGGCTCTGAATGAAATGCAGACCTTCCAGCTTTTCGATGACAGCGACATCTATCCTACCTTTGTCCAACATGGAAAACAATTGCGTACCCGTCTCGAGTTTCAGCAAGGAACGGGTATCAACGATATTGCGCTCCAGAATTTTCCAGCCCGTGAGTATGCCTACGTCAAAAGGCTTGAGACTGTCGGCACCGGTAACGGTGAAACGGGGTTTGCGGGTAAACACTACCATTTGATAGAACATGACGGGTTCAGGCACACGCACAAGATTGGGATAAGCTTTGTCTATACCCAGCACGCGCGACACATCACCATCATCAATGCCGCTGTTAACATTGAGCAGGCTGCGCTCGGCTGACATGGGCTGAATCTCTACCTTCAGGCCTACACGTTTGAATAATTCAGCGTAAAACAAATCAAGTACGCCATCACGACCAGGCGAAGTAATCGGCGCAAAAAAAGGCGTGTTTAATACCAGCGTCGTTTCAGCATGAACTGAACCCGTCAGCATCAGCCCCAGCAAAAATGGTAGCCAAATTTTGATACCCATGCTCATGATTGCCTCCATTACACTTCAAGGAGTAAGGGGATAAATAAATCATCTGCCCCCAAGCACTTTCCGCCGTTTTTTTATCTATGTCAATCCATGCTCAAATCACAATAAGGCATTGACACTAAAGGACGGTGATCAACGCAACCACGGGGCCAGCCAGCCCAGGCCAGCACTGGTACCGGCCTTTGGTCGGTACTCGCACCCTATCCATCCCTGATAAGCAAGCTCATCGATCAAGTCAAACAAATAAGGATAATTGACCTCCCCCAGATCCGGCTCATGCCTGTCTGGCACGCCAGCGATCTGTATATGCCCTATACCGGCGTGCAGGCGTGACATGTCACGGCGCAATTTGCTCGCGACATCCCCTTCAACGATCTGGCAATGGTAGATATCAAATTGCACACGCAGGTTTTCGACGCCAATTTCCTGACATATCTCTTGCGCCTCATCCTGGCGATTTAAAAAATAGCCGGGTATGTCACGGGTATTGATGGGCTCTATGACGATAGTGATGCCCTCTCTGGCAGCCAGCAAAGCCGCATAAGCCAGATTGCGCAAATAGACGGCCCTGTGTCTTTCTCTATCCTGTTCAGGCAGGATCAAGCCAGCCATGACATGCAAGCTACGGTTACCAAGTACACGGGCGTAATCAAGTGCAGTATCAAAAGCCTGCTTGAATTCTTCTTCCCGACCAGGCACAGAGGCTATTCCTCGCTCGCCCAGGGCCCAGTTGCCGGGAGCAGTATTGAACAAGACTTGCTCAAGTCCATGCGTATTTAATAAGTCGCGCAGGTCTGTGGCGGGATACTCATAGGGAAACAGATATTCAACAGCCTTGAAACCATCTTTCGCTGCAGCAGCGAAGCGTTCAGGAAAAGTAAATTCGGTATACATCATGCTGAGATTGGCAGCAAAACGTGGCATGGCTGGCTCCTTATCTTTTGGCGTAATGTTGCGCCATGACGGCGCACACCATTAACTGTAGCTGGTGAAACAGCATTAGTGGCAATAAAACCATACCCACAGCGTGGCTGGCAAATAAAACTTTGGCCATGGGCACCCCGCTGGCCAGGCTTTTCTTGGAGCCACAAAACACGATGGTGATTTCATCTTCCTTGTTAAACCCCATGCGGCGGCTGATGATCGTAGTCAGTGCCATGATCATCGCAAGCATCAAGGCACTGATGCCCAGCAAACTGAAGAGCATCACCGGTGGTAGTTGCTGCCACAAACCTTGCACGACGGCCTCACTGAAGGCCACATAAACCACCATTAAAATGGAACTCTGATCGACCATTCTCAGTGTGCCTTCATATTTTCCCAGCCAGACTTGCAACCAGGGGCGAACGATTTGCCCCACCACAAAAGGTAATAGTAACTGATACACAATCTTTAACATGGCATCGAGCGACGTATGGTTTTCACCATGGGCGACCACGACCAGACTGACCAGTAAGGGCGTCAAAAAGATCCCCAGCATATTGCTGGCTGATGCACTGCACACCGCAGCAGGCACATTGCCGCGGGCGACAGAAGTAAAGGCGATGGACGATTGCACTGTCGATGGCAACACACACAAAAATAGTATGCCCACATACAATTCAGGCGTGAGCAGATATAACAGCAAGGGTTTCAGGGCTACACCCATCAAGGGGAAGATGGCAAAAGTAAACGCCATCACCAGCAAATGCAGCCGCCAGTGAGTAAGACCGGCCACCACTGCCTGACGTGACAATCTGGCCCCATGCATGAAAAACAGCAATGCGATCATCCCGGTAGACACATGCTCAAAACTCCGGGCTATTGTGTCGCGAGCAGGAAACAAACTTGCCAGAGTGACCACACCAAACAGCAGGAGAGTCATGTTATCGGGTAGAAAACGCGGGCGCTTCATGTGGGGAAAGCAAGAAATGTAGGTAATTGATTGTACTTGATTAATGCGCAGCAATTTGCGGGCAGTATCAGCTTAAAGTGAAAGCGTAGCCTGATGCCAACAAACACGAGTAAGCTTGTAAAAAAATGCAGTTACAGCCAATTACCTATTACGCCAGGCTTGCCCCCTCCATTATTCAGACCCTGCCAGGGCGGGGGCTATGGCAGCCAGGTAAACATCACAAAATTCAGGCGGCATGCGCCGTGCGCGGCCGCTGCTGAGTTCTATGCAAACCAGATCCCAGCGCCCCCTGAGCACGGTCGCGCCATCGCTATCGCGTATCAATTGAAAACGCCTGTCCATGGTGAGTTTGCCGTCGCTGGCAAACAACCAGGTTGCCAGCGTCAGTGACTCACCGAGCAAGGTTGGCAAGACATAATCATATTCCCCGCGCCTGATCGCCATGGCGCGATCAAGGCGGTGGTAGTCGGCCAGATTCAAACCCAGTGCTTCAGAATGCCCCCATGCGACTTCCTCACACCAGCGCACATAGACTGCATTATTGGTGTGATTCAAACCATCGATATCACTCTCTTGCGGCTTCACTGCCCGCGTGAAGGCTTGCGGGTAATCCCAGGCTATAGAAACACTCATATATATATATATACGCGCAAAAATTGAATCACTAAAATACCCTGTTTACAAACCCAGCTCTTGCCAGATCTGGTCTACCTTGGCTTTAACTTCTGGTGTCATTGCTATGGTCGTGCCCCACTCGCGGCTGGTCTCGCCTGGCCATTTATTCGTGGCATCTATACCCATCTTGCTGCCCAGGCCACTGACGGGTGAAGCAAAGTCCAGGTAATCAATCGGCGTATTATCGACCAGCGTGGTATCGCGCAAGGGGTCAACCCGGGTAGTGATCGCCCAGATGACTTCTTTCCAGTCACGGATATTGACGTCTTCATCAACGACGATGATGAACTTGGTATACATGAACTGACGTAAAAAACTCCAGACCCCGAACATGACACGCTTGGCATGACCGGCATAGGCTTTTTTCATTTGCACCACGGCCATGCGATAACTACAGCCTTCTGGTGGCAAATAAAAGTCCGTGATTTCACTGAATTGCTTTTGCAGCAAAGGGATAAAGACTTCATTCAATGCCACACCTAGTACCGCCGGTTCATCTGGCGGTTTACCTGTATACGTAGAGTGATAGATAGGATCACGGCGCATGGTGATGCGGTCTATGGTAAACACCGGGAACCAGTCTTTCTCATTGTAATAACCGGTGTGATCGCCATACGGCCCTTCCAGCGCATGCTCATAACCTGTGGAATGATTTTCGTCAGGGTAGATATGCCCTTCCAGTACGATTTCTGCTGAAGCTGGCACGCGCAATTCACTACCTATGGCTTTCACCAATTCGGTACGGCTGCCACGCAAGAGGCCGGCAAACTGGTATTCAGACAAGCTGTCTGGTACGGGCGTCACAGCACCTAATATGGTGGCCGGGTCTGCACCAAGTGCCACGGCGATGGGATAAGGCTTGCCCTTATTGACGATGCCATGCTCACGAAAATCCATGGCACCACCGCGATGTGCCAGCCAGCGCATGATGACCTTATTGCGCCCCAAAACTTGCTGTCTATATATACCCAGATTCTGGCGTTTTTTATTGGGGCCTTTGGTAATCACCAAACCCCAGGTGATCAAGGGTGCAGCATCACCGGGCCAGCAATGCTGTATCGGCAAACGGGCGAGATCTACGTCATTGCCTTCCCAGACTATTTCCTGGCATTTGGCACCGCGCAACTCTTTGGGCGACATATCCCAGACAGCCTTGACCAGCGAACCCATGCCCAGCATTTCTTTAAAACCCTTGGGTGGTTCAGGCTCTTTCAGTGCCGATAAAACATGGCCTATCTGGCGCAATTCACTAAGACTTTCCGCCCCCATGCCGAGGGCAACGCGGCGTGTGGTGCCAAATAAATTACCCAGCACTGGTATGGTATGACCCACCGGTTTGGTAAATAAAAGAGCAGGACCTTCGGTACGCAAAGTGCGGTCGCAAATCTCTGTCATTTCCAAATGTGGTGAAATGGGCAAGTCCACCCGTTTAAGTTCGCCTTTTTCTTGCAGTTGAGAAATAAAATCTCTCAAATCAGAATATTTCATCATTTTTCGCTTTTTCGTATCTCTGCACTAGTCGCACTAGCAAATTCTGCCAAGTGCTTGATTTTATTGAATTTTGCTGCATTGCAGCACAATTCATTAGACATAAAAGTAATTAAATTCGATTTTGATAGTGTTGACTTGATATAAAACCGCCCCTACAATTCGCCCAACTTGATGAAGAGGTTAATGACTTCCGCCACTTTCGATGCAAAGAAAGTTTCGCCACACGGTAACATCATTCACGGGGATCGGGCCCCAACATAACATTGTAAGGATTGTTTTCAAAAGGCGTCTGCCTTAACCCGAAAATAGTTGTTTGTCACTGGACACACCATGAGCAGGTCTGACTGACCTGATTTGACAAACGACTCCGGCGTCTTGCGATCACACTTGTGACGAAGACGATGTTTCTGATTCGTGGATTAGCTGTTTGCATTTGACTTTGAATAAAGGTGGATGTCGCGTCGCGAAAATTCAGGAGGTAACATGTTTCAACGTTTTATTTTAGCTTTACAACAAAGTAGTTTCTCTTCAACGGAAAAGCGCCAGGCGCTCTCCATGGTAGCGCGTGATACCACCAGTGGTTTTTTCACCACCCTGCGCCACTTGCTTATGCTGTCTGGCATCATTGCCATGGCCATGTTGGTCATGATGTATGTCAAACCAGAACTTACAGACAAATTCAAAGACTTGTCACCCTATGTAGTAGCAGAAGAAGGAGAAGACGAGCCTGCCCTTGCTGCGCCAGTACCAGCTCCTAATCTTGCCCACCTGATGCAAGCGCCAAACCAGGCAAATGTTGACCCGGCCATGCAAAAAGCCGCCATGTCTGAGGATGAAGCCAAGATGCTGGGCAACCAGCGCCAGCAACAATGGGTAACAACCTGGTTGGCTAAACGTTATCGGGTTGCCAGCGATGCAGCCAATATGCTGGTCTCTGCTGCTTACCTGACTGCCAAGGAAGTCAAGATAGACCCTTTATTGATACTCTCCGTCATGGCGATAGAGTCCGGCCTGAATCCCTTTGCGGAAAGCCCGGTAGGAGCACAAGGCCTGATGCAAGTCATGTCCAAAGTACATCATGACAAATTCCAGGACCTCGGTGGCGTCAAAGCTGCCTTGAACCCGGTCGCCAATATTCGTGTTGGGGCCCTGATCCTGAAAGACTATGTCACCCGTGGTGGCTCGGTTGAAGCTGGTCTGAAGATGTATGTAGGCGCAGCTGATGCAGAAAACGACTCTGGCTATGGTTCACGTGTCTTGAATGAGTACAAGCGCCTGAAAGATGTCTCCGCCGGTAAAAATGTACCAACGGTATTTAATGCCCCAGCAGCTGCCCCCGTACAAGCCCGCCCTGTAGAAGCAGCGCCGGCACACAAGCCAGAGGCAACTGAAGCCAAGGCTACGGTAGAAGCGAAAAAAGACCAGGTTGCAGCTCTGTAAATCTGCTCTCCCATAAAAAAGCCGCCTGAACTACTGGTTCAGGCGGCTTTTTTAATGTCAAAGTCAATTATCTGTTGGCAAGAAATTTTTTCAACCTGGCTATGGCCTCCTGTAAATTCTCCAGGGTGTTGGCATACGACAGGCGCACATAGGATGTCGCTGTCGCTGGGCCAAAATCCAGGCCAGGCACAATCACTACGCCCGCCTCATTCAATACTTGTTTGGCAAAAGCATCTGCATCGTCGGTAAAACGGGAACAATCGGCATACACATAGAACGCGCCATCTGGCATTACAGGAATACCAAAACCAAGTTCACGCAAAGCCGGTACTATATAATCGCGCCTGCGCTTGAACTCTGCCTTGCGCTCTTCGTAAATGGCAAGGGTGGCTGGTTCAAAGCAAGCCAGGGCAGCGTGCTGGGCAATCGAGGATGGGCAGATGAACAGGTTTTGCGCCAGTTTTTCCAGTGCAGGCACGATACGCTCGGGCACCACCAGCCAGCCCAGACGCCAGCCTGTCATATTGAAATATTTGCTGAAACTGTTAATGACGACCACATCCTCATCCAGCGACAAGGCAGAAAATGGCTCCCCATCATAAGTCAGGCCCTGATAAATCTCGTCAACGATACTAAAACCACCCAATTCCTTGACGGTAGCAAGGATCTTGCTCAGTTCTTCATGTTCTATCGAAGTACCGGTAGGGTTCGATGGCGAAGCCAGCAAGACGCCGCTACTGCGTTCATCCCATTGCTGGCGGACTATTTCTGCTGTCAGTTGAAAACGGTGATCCGGTCCGCTGGCGATGAGTTTTGCCCTGCCCTCAAATGCAGCGACAAAATGACGGTTGCAGGGATAACAGGGGTCAGGCATCAGCACTTCCCTACCCGTTTCGACCAGGGCGGCGCATGCCAGTAATAAGGCAGCCGAAGCACCAGCCGTCACGACAATGCGGGATGCTGGCACATCAAGGCCAAACACATCAAGGTAATGCTGCGATATCGCCGTGCGCAAGGCTGGCAAACCCATGGCAGAAGTATATTGCAAACGCCCGGCCGCCATGGCTTTGGCTGCCGCATCAATCACTGCTTGCGGTGCAGTAAAGTCTGGCTCACCTATCCCCATATGTATCAGATGGCGGCCCTGCTTTTCCAGCTCTGCCGCCATTTTCATAAGTTCCATTACATGGAAAGGGGCGATATTATCAAGTCTTGCTGCAAGATTCTGATGCATGGCACTTCCTAAAAAACACGGGCTGAAAAAAACCGCCTTATTTATCTTTCAAAATAAGGCGGTAGATACATGTACAAATATGTTCAGCAAATTACTTACCTGCTGCAACCTCAGTCGCACGCAGTTTGGCTGCCAGTTTGTCGAGTACACCATTGACATACTTGTGTCCATCGAGGCCACCAAAGGACTTGGTTAACTCTACCGCTTCATTGATGACGACACGGTAAGGGATTTCTATGTGGTTTTTCAATTCATAGGCACCGATCAGCAAGGCTGCGTGCTCGATAGGCGACAATTCAGCAATACTGCGGTCTATCAAAGGGGCAATTTGCTCACGCAATTCTATGGATTGTTTGATAGCACCGTGCAACAAAGAATCAAAATGCTCTCTGTCCGCCTTGTCAAAACCATGGGCTTCACGGATATGGGCTTCAATCGCGCCGGAGTCTTCATTATTCAGCAGCCATTGGTACATGCCCTGCAAGGCAAATTCGCGTGCACGATGACGTGGCGAACGGTTCTTGCTGGGATTGGCGTGTAGTGTTTTATTATTCATATCATCTCTTACCGTATCTTACTTAACTTACTTATATTACTTAACTTACTTAATTTAAAGCTGGACAATCATCTTGCAGGCTTAAACTTCAATGTAAATTTAAACTCAAGCCTGAGCAAGACGATCATGCATCATAATGCACATCTTCTGTGGCTTCTGCCAATTCTTCCAGGGCCAGGGTCAGGTTGGCCATTTCTACGGCGACACGGGCGGCATCACGGCCTTTTTCCTGCATGCGCACTTCAGCCTGTTCATCATTTTCCGTGGTCAGAATGGCATTAGCGATAGGGATGCCTGCATCCAGGCCTACGCGTGTGATACCTGCACCGGATTCATTCGACACCAACTCAAAATGGTAGGTTTCACCACGGATGACTGCACCCAGTGCGATCAGAGCATCGAATTGATTGGTTTCTGCCAGTTTTTGCAAGGCCAGCGGCACTTCCAGTGCGCCTGGCACGGTGACGTGCAGGATGTCTTCGTTGAGTACACCCAGCAATGACAATTCAGCCAGGCAGGCTTCCAGCAAGCCATTGCCGATATTGTCATTAAAGCGTGCCTGCACAATACCTACTCGTACGCCTGCGCCATCCAGATTTGCTTCGTAATGTCCAACTGTCATAATATTCTTTCTTGCGCTTTTCGCGCCTGATGTGATTGAGGTGGTGCAAGCACTGAGCTACAAACCGCTGGCAGTGCCCTGCGTCCTTATTTGTCTGCGCACGGCTTATCGAGATACCCAACAACTTCGAGATTAAATCCTGTCATGGAAGGCATCTTACGTGGATTGGCCAGCAATTTCATCTTGCCCACGCCTACATCCTTCAAAATCTGTGCGCCTATGCCGTAATTACGCAAGTCCATACGTGCAGCACGGCCTGCTGGCTTGGTTTCTGGCGTATCGAGTGCCTTGAACTGGTCAAACAACTGATCTGCAGTCTCGCCACAGTTGAGCAAAACGATGACGCCGGAATCAGCCTTCTTGATGGCGGCCATAGCCGCAGCGACATTCCAGGAATGCGTTGTGGCCTGGCTTTCCAGCAAATCAATGATGGAAACCGGTTGATGCACACGTACCAATGCCTCTTTTTCACGGCTGATATCGCCATGCACCAGTGCCAGGTGAGCAGAACCACTGGGCTTGTCACGATATACCAGGGCCTTGAAGCTGCCATGCAGGGTGTGCATTTCACGTTCAGCCACACGATCAACAATACTCTCTGTCTGGCTGCGATAATGAATCAGGTCGGCAATCGTGCCTATCTTCATGTCATGTTCTTTGGCGAACTCGAACAAATCAGGCAGACGGGCCATGGTCCCATCGTCCTTCATGATTTCACAGATCACCGATGCCGGTGTCAGGCCAGCCAGCTCTGCCAGATCGCAACCGGCTTCAGTATGGCCTGCACGCATAAGGACACCGCCTCTTTGCGCCTTCAGCGGGAAAATATGACCAGGCTGGACAATGTCAGCGGCAGTGGACTTCTTGTCAACAGCGACTTGTACTGTGCGGGCACGGTCAGCGGCTGAGATGCCAGTAGTCACGCCTTCAGCCGCTTCTATAGAAACAGTGAAGTTGGTGCCAAAGGAGGTACCATTGCGGCTGGTCATCATGGCCAGGTTCAATTGATCGCAACGTTCTTCTGTCAAAGTCAGGCAAATCAGGCCACGGCCAAACTTGGCCATGAAATTGATGGCTTCTGGTGTGACGAACTCGGCAGCCATAATCAGGTCGCCTTCGTTTTCTCTATCTTCTTCATCAACCAGTATCACCATGCGGCCAGCACGCAATTCGGCAACGATTTCCTGGGTAGTAGACATGCTCATAGGGGAATATCCTGAACCGGGCCAAAGACGCAAGAACACAAAATCGTCGGGCCACTGGTTTTTCAGTGCAAATGAATGAAGTCGCTATTTTAAAGGATTTACGCCTGCTCTTCCCGTGCTTTATGTCTATTTATATGCCGCCGGCTTGATTTAAGCCTGATTCAGAAGGATTTTTCTAGATTTGCAGCTGGCCTTGTGCAATTTCTATCACCTTGCCGCCTACCCGTATGCGTTTGTCTGCCGCCACATCGAGATACAGCTGGCAGGGTCGCTTGACTTGCGCACCCTGGGCTATGCTCATGCTGATGGGCAATTCACGCCCCTGATGCTGCCACCAGCCGCCCAGGTTGGCGCAGGCAGAACCCGTGCCCGGGTCTTCTGCAAAGCCACCACCCTGCTTGGCAAAGAAATAACGCGCTGTCACGGCCAGGCGTTCATCACCACCTGGCGCTGGATCATCAAAGGCAAATACATAGACAGACTTGCGCCCCAGGCTATTGGCAGGCCAAATTGGCAACTTGTTGACGTCTGGTGCCGCCCGCAATACCGCCTCACGCGAATTCAGGGGTAGCAGCATTTGTTCGCTACCTGTGTTGATCCATAAAGGTAGAGAATGAATGTCACTCTCATTGAGTCCCAGCAAGGACGCCGCCTGGGCGATAGACAAGCCACTTGCCCTGACCAGAGGCTCGCCTTTATGCGGTGTGGTCAATGTCCATATACCGTTGTGCAGACGCAGATCTACCAAACCTGCCTTGCATTCAAGATGGACCTCGGTAGAATTAGTCACACTAGCAACTACCTGAGCCGTGCCAAGGCTGGGATGTCCGGCAAAGGGCATTTCTGTATCTGGAGTAAAAATGCGCATTTTTGCAGTGGCAAAATCAGACCGTACGATAAACACGGTCTCAGACAAATTAAATTGCAGAGCCAGGGCCTGCATTTGCTGATCTGACATGCCAGTGGCATTTTCAAATACACATAATGGATTACCGCCAAGAGTTTCTTCGGCGAAAACATTCAACAGACGAAAAGCGTAATTAGTCATTATTCTTTCTTCAAAAAATCAGGCCAGCGTCGATTTAGCATGGGCAACATTGACTTCAGCAGGCAACAAAATACGGTTTTTAACCGCAGTTAATTCAGCCAAAATGGAAATGGCTATCTCTGCCGGGGTCTTGCTGCCTATGTACAAGCCTATGGGTCCATGCAGTTTTGCCAGTTGCTCGTCATTGAGGTCAAATTCCTTCAATCTTTCCCTGCGTTTGGCATTATTAATGCGCGAACCTATGGCACCAACATAAAACGCCTCTGACTTCAGAGCCTCCATAAGCGCCAGGTCATCAAGTTTGGGATCGTGCGTCAGGGCGACGACAGCGCTACGACTGTCCAGTTGCATTTCCAGTACCAGATCATCGGGCATGGCATGAATCAATTGCACGCCCTCGACTTGCCAGCCGCTGCGGTATTCTTCACGCGGGTCGCAAACAGTAACCTGATAGTCCATGCCGACTGCAATGCTGGCCAGGAATCGTGATAACTGTCCGGCCCCTATGATGAGCAAACGCCAGCGTGGTCCATGTACAGTCGTCAAGGCTTGATCGGTAATCTGTAATTGCTGACCTGGATCAGCACGATCAAGACTTACTTCGCCTGATCGCAAATCCAGGCGTCGTGCCAGCAATTCATGTCTTTGCAAGCCTTGCAGCAGTGCATCGAGCTTGCTGCGAGCTGATAAAGGTTCTATTGCCAGTTCTATTGTGCCGCCACAGGGCAGACCAAAACGGTGCGCTTCATCGGCGGTAATGCCATAAGTGACGATCTCTGGCAAATGCCGCTGCATACCTTCCCGCTGCACTCTCTCTATCAAGTCGTCTTCGATGCAACCACCCGAGACAGAACCAACTACCTGCCCATTGCCAGCAATAGCCAGCGTTGCCCCTTCTGGCCTGGGGCTGGAACCCCAGGTTTTGATGACGGTGACCAGCTCACATGACTGTCCTGCCTTGATCCAGGCATTACAGGTTTTCAGTACTTCGAGGTCTATGCTGTCCATTATTTCTCATTAAAGTCAAACTGCGCAGGCAAGCTTACTTAAGCGTACCCTTAGATTTTTCAGTTAAACCAGAAGTTCCCCTCAGGTCTGGAGAACTTTGCTCATAGGTCATTTTCGCATGATTTGGCAATCTGGCCAGCCCATAGAAATTATCTATAAAAATTACGCGAAATCCCCGGTTTCTTTGCATTACAATGCCAGCCAGACCACAATTCTGGAGACCCCCTTGTCCACCATCAAACAAAGATTAGCCGCCGTACCCGAAGGCGCAGGTGCACTGTTTTTCATACAGATTTTCGCTACCCTCGGTTTCGCCGTCCTGTACTCTACCCTGGTGCTGTATGCCACCAAGAAGCTCGGTTTCACTGTCAAAGATGCCACCGCCATTATGGGCGTATTTGGCGCTTTCAATTATGGCCTGCATCTTTTTGGTGGTTACCTGGCGGGGCGCTTTATCAGTAACCGCAATCTGTTTGTCGGTGGCATGATTTTGCAAGTGATAGGTTGTGCGACTATCTCCACAGGTTCTTCAGCAGCACTTTACTGGGGCCTAGCCTTCTTCCTGACGGGCAGTGGTTTGAATGTCACTTGCCTGAATCTGATGCTGACACAGCGCTTCAAACCAGAGGACAACAGGCGTGAAAGTGCTTTCCTGTGGAATTATGCTGGCATGAACCTGGGCTTTTTCATCGGCTTCACCGCTGCTGGTTATTACCAATTGCAGGAAGATTATGCCAGCCTGTTCATCTTCGCTACCATAGGCAATTTCATGGCCATCGTGCTGGCTGCGGTCAACTGGCGCAGACTGTGCGATTTGAATACCACTTTGCTGGATGCCACACCCACCCAGTTTCGCTGGCGCTTCCTGGTTGGCCTGGCCATCATGGCTGGTCTGGTCCCTCTGGTTCAATTCATGCTGCATCGCGCAGAAATAACTGGCAACCTGGTCATGGTCATCAGTGTTGCGATTGCCGTCATCTTCATTTTCCTGACCTTTATCCATAAAGAGCGCCGCGAACGCAATAATATGGCTGCCTATGTCTTGCTGACCATGGGCTCTTTGGTATTCTGGACACTGTATCAAATGGCTCCCATGGGTTTGCAATTGTTTGCCGTCAATAATGTAGACCGCATGGTCTGGGGCTATGAGGTTGCTCCGCAATGGATACAAAATATCAATAGCTTTGTCATCATGTTTGGTGGCCCGCTGATGGCCATGCTGTTCGACAAATTGCGTGCCAAAGGCTGGAATATTGATATCCCGCGCCAGTTCTCTGCTGCGCTGGTTATCATCGGCCTGGGTTTTCTGGTCCTGCCCATAGGTATCGCCACTGCAGCCGGCAATGGCCTGGTAGCGTTCAAGTGGATCTTTATCAGCTACATCCTGCAAAGTATTGCTGAACTGCTCATTTCCCCTATAGGCTATGCGATGATAGGTAAACTGGCACCACGCCAATACCAGGGTGTGATGATGGGCACCTGGATGCTGGTGACAGGCACCGCTTCCATCCTGGCCAGCAACTTCTCAGGACTGATACCAGAGGCAACTGAAGGACTGGCCTCCTCTACCAATCCAACGTATAACTACATCTTCTCTTTGCTGGGCTGGGGTAGCGTGGGCGTGGGTGTCGTCCTCATCATCCTGATACCTGTCTTGCGCAAACTGATTACGGATGGCCCTGCCAAGGAAACGCCAACTGTAACAAACACTATTGCCCAGGCCGAACCTGCCTGAGTTTAAAGGGTAGTAAAAAAACGGACACTATATGGTGTCCGTTTTTTTTATTCCTTGATCTCGGTAAAACGCTGTACTTCCACGCCATTTATAAGCAGTTTCTCAAAGAATACCGACTTTGGCCTTGTCCAGATCGTGCCATTGTGAGCACGATACACAATGACCGGGCTATGGTCGGACTCTTGCGTAGCCTCGCACACCAGCTCATAAATCCCGCCTTTATAATGGCGGTAGCGCTGCACTCCCGTCGTTTTAATGGCAGGGACAGACGCGACTTCAGCCAATGGTGTGGCACTATGTTTTTTCAAGAATGCAGGAACTTTGGCAGCCGCCAACTTATTAATATCCTGTAGCAGGCGCGGATCAATCGCAGGGTAGCCATAACGCTGCCCCAGCTCAGTGGCGATATGCAACATCAGGGCGGAAGCCACTTCTGCATCGGCCTCTGCCCTGTGGGCAGCACCTTTGAAACGTATGCCCATGGAAGCTGCCAACGGCCCCAGGGAGTAGGTGCTTAGCCCAGGAAATACCCTGCGCGCCAGCTTGACTGAGCAAATCAGGCCATCGTGGGTGGGTCGCAAACCCAGTCTGTCACTCTCGGCCAATAAAAATTTTTCATCAAAACTGGCATTATGGGCAGCCAGTGCGTCAGTGCCTATAAATTCAAGCAACTCAGGCAACACTTCGGATGCGGGTGGTGCCTTGTTCACCATGGCCTGGGTAATACCTGTTAATTCAGTAATGAAATAAGGAATACGTACATTGCAATTGATGAGGCTGACATAGCGGTCAACTATTTCACCACCGGCGATACGCAAGGCTGCCACTTCGGTAACGCGCCCTCCTTGTTCTGGCGACATGCCGGAGGTTTCAAAGTCAATCATGACTACAGGTTTTTCAAACATCATATTTTTTTCACTAGCGGGAACTTATGAAGAGCAATACAATCTATTAGTATCTGGCGTCAATAAAAATCTGAAACGCTTGTTAATTATTATTCACTTTCAACCCTCAGGACTCGGGTATGCAAACTGCAGCGTCACTAGTAACACCGTGGTGCAGCCAGGCTTTTCAGCACTGGCGACGTAGCTTTGCGCATGTCCCTGGCCCCAGCCCCCATTAAGTTCGGCTAGTTCGACTAATCTGCGCTATCTGCCAGATGCCCCCGATGATACGGTAAGAATCGCTGTCCCAGTTTGCTCAGTCTTAACCAGCATTACCTATCATCCATCTTTGCTTTTTTTGCTCAATCCTGGTTGCGCATAGACGCCCAGACCTGTGTCTCATTATTCATTTCATCAAGAATAAGGACACGGGCAAATTAATGTGTTGCTCATCATGAAAAATAAAATTTTAGGAATATTTTCGCTCCCGGAACGGGATTTATTACGCGATCTTGTCTACCGGCGCTTGTGGACCTCGATACTGATCAGCTCTTTTGGGGCCCAGGTCACCATGCTGGCACTGCCATTGACTGCTGCTATCTTGCTGCACGCCAGTGCCACTCAAATGGGTATGCTGACCTTCATGGAAATCCTGCCCTTCGTCCTGCTATCCCTGCCCTCTGGCGTATGGCTGGACCGGGTGCGCAAGCTGCCCGTGTATGTAGTCGGCGAAATCATGATTTCCATCTCGGTTGCCAGTGTGCCTCTGGCCTGGTGGCTGGGTTATCTGAACATGAGCTGGTTATATGTCGTTGGCTTCATGATAGGCGTGGTCAATACCACGGCAGGCACGGCATCACAAATCGTCCTGACGCAAATTGTCCCACGCGAGCGCCTGGTCGAAGCACATGCAAAAAATGCCCTGGCCACTTCAGGGGCTGAAGTGGCAGGCCCCGCCACTGCCGGTGCCTTGATCAAATTGCTGGGTGCCCCTATCGCCCTGCTGGCCGATGCCATCCTGTTGCTGACCTCGGCTGTGATCCTGCGTGGCATCCATGTCAATGAAGTCAGGGAGCCGCGTGCTGATGCGCACTTCTGGCGCGATTTGAAGGCAGGGCTGTCCTTTGTCGCCAATAAACCGCTGCTGATTGCGCTGGCCTTGACAGTGGGTGGCTGGCAGCTTTGCTATAACGCAGCCCTGGTTGTGCAGATCCTGTTTGCCACGCGTGAACTGGGCTTGTCTGAGCAGGCGGTTGGTCTCAGCTATATGGGCATGGGTGTAGGTACCATTATCGCCAGCGTGTATGGCAACCGTATCAGCCGCAATATCGGGCCTGGCCCGTGTATGGTGCTGGGTGTGGCGGTCTGTGGTCTGGGCTGGGGTTTGCTGGCTTTGGCACCGACCAATCACTGGGGCATAGTTGCATTTGGTTTCATGCTGATGTGCTTTTCCATAGGTGGCGTGCTGATTTTCATTAACTTCCTGGCGCTGCGTCAGGCTGTCACGCCTGAAGCCATGCTGGGCCGTATGACCAGTACCATGCGCTGGCTGATCCTGATACCTGCAGGCCCCGGTGCACTCATCGGTGGCTGGCTGGGTGAACACATGGGCTTGCGCTATGCGCTGGGTTTCGCTGGCGTTGCCGCCTTGCTGCTAGCGATAGTTGCGGCAAAAAACCCTGTGATTCGTGGCATTACAGTCTTGCCACGCTTGAGTAAACAGGAAGAGATGCAGCAAGTTTAAGGATGGCATTGCAAATAGCTTGAAAAAAGCGTGATAATGCGCGGATATTTATGTTTTTTAACAATCCCCCTCAGGAGACGGAGGGGGATTGTTTATTCGCCGCGCTGAAATGGATACCCCCTCTTATTCAGCTTTTTTTGACAACAAATAGGTAGACCAATGCCAAGAGAAATGTCAACGCCTGATGCCAAACCGGGGTTCAAGCCCTATATTCCTGCTTCAGCCCACCTTCCCGAAATGACCGCAAGAGCCCTGATCATGGGTGTATTGCTTGGTATGGTCTTCGGTGCTTCATCCCTGTATCTGGTACTCAAGGTTGGTTTGACTGTCAGTGCCTCAATACCAGTGGCCGTGATTGCGATTACCTTGTTCCGCATGGGCAACAAGCTTGGGGCGAAAGACGCCACCATCCTGGAAAACAGTATTACCCAGACTGCCGGTTCCGCTGGTGAATCCCTGGCTTTTGGCCTGGGCGTGACCATGCCCGCCATCCTCATCCTGGGTTTTGACCTGGAAATTTCGCGCGTCATGCTGGTTGGCTGCCTCGGTGGCTTGCTGGGTATTTTGCTGATGATCCCCATGCGCAGAACCATGATCGTGGAAAAGCATGATGAGCTGAAATACCCCGAAGGCACAGCCTGCGCCGAGGTCTTGAAAGCCGCAGCGACTGACTCGTCCCGCGAAGCAGCCGGTGAAACAAATAATCCAAATGCAGCGGATGATGCCAGCAAACGTGCGGCGATTATCTTTGGCGGCTTTGGCATAGGCTTGCTGTATAAAATTGCCAACGTCGCTTTGAAGGGCTGGAAAGATACACCGGAAGTGGTATTTGGTGCCCCGCTGAAAGGTGGCTCGCTGGGTGCTGAAGTATCCCCGGAATTGCTGGGCGTAGGTTATATCATCGGTCCACGCATTGCTTCCGTCATGGCGGCTGGTGGCGTCATGTCTTACCTCTTGCTGATACCGATGATCAAGTTCTTTGGTGACACTTTGAGTGTGCCACTGGCTCCCGGAACCAAGCTCATCAGTGAAATGAGTGCACATGATGTGCGTGGCGCCTATGTCCTGTACATCGGTGCTGGCGCAGTTGCTGCCGGTGGCCTGGTCAGCCTGTTGCGCGCCATGCCTACCATCTGGCGTAGTTTGTCGGCTGGTTTGTCTGGCCTGGGCAAAGGTGCGGCTTCAGCAGTCGCGCCGCTGCGTACTGATCAAGACATACCCATGAAATGGGTGATCATCGGTGCCCTGGCGATTATTGCCATCATCACTTTTGCGACACCGCTGCATATGAACTTCCTGGGTGCGCTGCTGATTTTGGTATTCGGCTTCCTGTTTGCCACAGTATCTTCCCGTCTGACAGGTGAGATTGGTTCTTCTTCCAATCCTATTTCTGGCATGACGGTAGCAACCTTGTTGTTTACTTGTTTGATCTTCCTGATCATGGGCTGGACTGGCGGTCAGTACTATGTCACGGCCCTGTCTGTCGGTGCCATCGTCTGTATCGCTTCCAGCAATGCCGGTACAACCTCGCAGGATTTGAAAACCGGCTACATCGTTGGTTCCACACCGCGTTTGCAACAATATGCGATTCTGGCCGGTGCCCTGTCATCTGCACTGATCCTTGGCCCTATCCTGCTGAAGTTGAATGACTCTGGCACGGTGTATGTTCCGGCTGCGCAAGTTGCCCCTGCACTGGCTACGGATGCATCAAAACTGACAGACACTGCGCAACTGCAAGGCCCACAGGCTGATACCGATAAAGGTACTTACAAAGTCTGGCACAAGAATGACAATGTCGGCGGTCCTGCTGGCAAATACTTTGTCGACAATGCTGGCAAGGCAGTTTATCTGGTTGACCCAGGTATCAACGGTGCTTATAACAAGCGTCCTGACGGTACTGAAGTCAAGAAATACGATGCACCTAAAGCCGTGCTGATGTCCTATATCATCAAAGGTATTCTGGACAGGCAACTGCCATGGACCCTGGTCTTGTTTGGCGTGATGATTGCGCTGGTACTGGAAATGGCTGGCATACCATCGCTGGCTTTTGCCGTCGGTGTGTATCTGCCGTTATCATCCTCTGCCCCGCTGTTTGTCGGCGGCATGATACGCTGGGCGGTAGACCGTCGCAACAACAAGCTGGAGCACAATAAGCATCTCAGCGAAGAAGAGAAACAGGCAGCGGGTGACCGTAGCTCTGGCGTCTTGCTATCGTCTGGCTATATTGCGGGTGGGGCACTGGCCGGTATCGTGATTGCATTCACGGCTGGCATCCTGACCGATTTCGACAAGAAGATCGGTGACTGGGCAACGGTCAATAACCCCTTCTTTGAAGGCGTCAATGCCAATGCCTTGTCCATGATCCCTTATCTCCTGATCGCGATTGCGCTGTACTGGGTAGGCAGGGAAAAGAAAACAAATTGAAATTTGGCATAAACGAGGTTAAAACGGGGGAATAAGCTGGCAGCTCTAACATCGTTAGCTTCCTCAGTATTACTTAAGTATGTAAGGCTTGATTGTTAATGACAATCAAGCCTTTTTTCATTTCATGTAGCCTGCATTTGACTGCAGAGCCACTATCTTTCAAAAAGAATAAAACTTAACTTGTATTTAGTGAATAAATTGCTACTATACTTGCGAGGAGTTATCTTTTTTATATTCATATTATATAAGTGATTGTGGAATAACATCCTAGTGAATTGCATATACGGATTGGTCTTAGCGCAAGGCTCACCTTAAAAGTAGCTGTGCCGGTAAAACACAGTAACCGTATTTTCAAATTTTGCCCCCCCCTGATACAAACGCGTCACCCTATTGATCACATATGCAGCACAAGCTTATATCCCAAGGAGAGTGAAATGCCTACGCGCGAAAGAAAAGATGTATACAAGCTTCCAGCAGGAGACAACACACTGGAATGGTATGGCAAAGCCGTCGCAAAAATGCGCACGCGCCCTGCGACTGACCCGACCAGTTGGAGTTATCAGGCAGGCATACATGGTTTTAATAAGGATAATCCGTATTGGGCCCATGTAGGACCGGTTCCCTCACCTGGTCAGCAAACTGAATACTGGAAACAATGCCAGCATGGAAGTTGGTATTTCTTGCCGTGGCATCGTATGTACCTGGCGTACTTTGAGCAAATAGTTGCCAAAACCATCGTTGATCTGGGTGGACCAACTGATTGGAGTCTGCCTTTCTGGAATTACAGTGATAGCAACAACCCAAATGCCACCAAATTACCTCCAGCCTTTACTGCAGGGACTGCCGCCAGCAATCCCTTGCAAATGCCACCTGCCGGGCAGTATCCTGGTCGCAAACATAATTTTGTCGAACACAAAGACGTGACCTTAGCGGCGCTCAAAACGCTGGTATTCCAGGGTGCCCCCACAGGAGTCCCACCGGGTTTTGGCGGACCAGTCACCGGTTTTTCCCATAGCGGCAAGACGCATGGCGATCTCGAACACCTCCCACACGATATGGTGCATGTGGACATAGGCGGCGCCATGGGTGACCCAAGAACGGCGGGGTTGGATCCGATTTTCTGGTTACATCACGCAAACATTGATCGCCTGTGGCAGGTCTGGCTCAACCTGGGACACTCGCGTCACAACCCCTTGGATACAGCCTGGCTCAATTTTGCTTTCGATTTCCATGATGCTACTGGCTCACCCAAGGCCTTAAAGGTTGCCGAGGTGCTTGACACCACCAAAGTGCTTGGTCATGGTTATAGCTACCAGGGTGTGCCAACTTCACCACCAGTTGCAGCCGAAGCCATGTTTGCCAATAAACTGTTCGCAGCTGCTCCTGGCGATCTTGACGACGGCATGCCACCAGAAGTGGCTGCAGCGACAGATACCAGCCTGACACTGGATAAATCAAACACAACGACCAGCCTGCAATTAATCAACTCTGGTCGCAAAACTGGTAGCCTGCATCGTTTCAATACGACGATACCAGGTCTGGCTGGAGCGGCTCCGGCAGCCAACACCAATCATGTTTATTTAAACTTTGAAAATATCACCGGCAAAGGCGTACCACCGGCATATGACGTCTATTTGAATTTGCCAGATGAAAATCGACCTGACGATGCACACTTTGCTGGAGCATTACCTTTCTTTGGAGTGGAAGCTGCATCCAGCAAAGACAGTCAACACAATGGCAGCGGCCAGCATTATGTGTTTGATGTCAGTGATATCGTCAGCACGCTCAAGGAAAATAGCCAATGGGACCCGCAACACTTGAAAGTACATCTTCAACCGCGTGAAACCCCGGAGCCTGGCTGCACAATAGAAATTGGGCGTATCAGTCTGTACGTGAAATAAAGTGAAGGGGCAGCGTTTATGGAATAGGCGACATGCTTAACAAATTGCTCAGCGATATTTGCCTGGCATGGAAGCCGCTATGGACGCCGCCGCGCCCATCACAGTTGTTAGCTCATTTGCGCTCCAACGGGCAGTTAAGCCTGCCGCAAATGACGGGCCATTTACTCAAGCCGGAATTTTGGCAAAATTGGCTGGCGCGCTATCCGCAAACCTGGTTATGGCTGTGGAGTGGCCTGGCTTGGACTATTCTCGTCCGCAGAATATTGGCGCAATACCGCATGCCGGATATATGCAGTAGTACACCACAACTGTTTGGCGAGCAATTTTTCAATATGGGCATCAGTTGGGGCCTGATGATAGCCGCCATGATGCTCCCGCTCTTGAGTGAGCAAGTCCAGCATGTTGCCTCACGCATGCCCAGTCGCATGCGTAACGCTGCCATCCACTGGTTCTTGCTGGCTTATATATTGCAATGGCTACTTACTGGATTGCTGGTTTATGTACTGTCTAGCAGTGCCTTCACTTCCCTCAGTAATTTGGCTGATCAAGTGGCCTGGCGAGCAAAATGGCGCAGCGCCCTGCCCACCCTGGGATTTGCCTTGGCTGCTGCCTGGGTATATTCGCCCATGAAACGTGCTGCGCAGCTGAGTTGTAGTCGTACCATCCCCATGCGCATACAAGCCTGGGGCGCTGGAGTAGATAGTATGCGCTTTGGCATATTGAGTGCCAATTTTTGCTTGCGTACCTGCTGGGCGCCCATGCTGGCGTTGATGCTGGCTCAACATGGCATATTGCTCATGATGCTGGTAGCATCATTGCTGACTTACGAACGCTATTTCCTGAATTACAGGAGCCGCGCACTCGCTCATGCCTGGGCCAGCATGGCACTGGCATTTTTGTTACTGAATATATTCAAAACTTAAGGTCAACCTGTCATGAGCAGTCCCAGCATTATTGCCGCCAATAATGAAATACAAGTGCTAGGATCAGACTTGCTTGACGTGAATTTGGATTTATCCCAAGCCAGAAGCTTACTTGCCTTGAATAAGATTACCCTGCCGAGCCTGGTCGGCAGCCAAACCAGCCCAATATTGCGTCATGCCTATTTGTGCTTTGAGCACATCACCGGTCATGGTGCGCCGCCAGCTTACGACGTATATCTGAACTTGCCACCTGCCGCCCAAGCCATGCTGAAGCAGTCAGATCATGCCAGCATGGACGCACAACTTGAAAGTCTGCATTTTGCTGGCACTCTGGGGTTTTATGGACTGGAATCAAGTTCAACACCTGGACTGGAACACGATGGCTCAGGCATGAATATCATCCTTGACGTCGCGGGATTGCTCAAGGGCTTGCGTAGCCGCAGTGACTGGAGTGAGCAAGCTATGCATATCAGCTTATTACCACGCGAGCCACTGACTGCAAATGCAGCCGTAAGCATAGGGCGAATCAGCCTGCAGGTAGCGGCGGCATGAAACCTGTGTGAGAATACCCGCTGAATGTCTAGCAAATATCTGGTGAAATATCGATGAAGTGTCTGCAAATGCGCTAGAGCAAGTACAATATCTGCATATTATTTACCCGAAAGCCGCCATGTCAGCACCTCAAGCCGTTGTCGATTGCAAAAACCAGCCTGTCACCGTCGGCGACATTGTTCGCATAGTCAATCTCGACAAGCGATTTATCAAAAGCTTCCCTGAGGATGAACGCATACTCATAGAATCGATGATAGGTCAGTTTTTCAAAGTCATCGCCATGGATGAAGAAGGCCAGCCTTGTGTTGTACGTGAATGGCATGATGAGCGTGGCATCATGCAAACCCATGTGATTGCCCTGGATGCAGAAGATATGGAAAAAGTGTAAGCATTTTGCCTGCACAAACAAAAAAGCAGCCGAGGCTGCTTTTTTTATGTGGTCAAACGATCAAAATCTAGCTTGCCATCGTTCCGTCAGCGAATATAGTCAAACAATGACAAGTTCGATGTTTTCACAAAGGACTGCTGGGCAGCCTGCAAAGTCACTTGCTGTTGATTGAGTTGAGTAATCGCCTGGGCATAATCCAGATCAAGCAATGAAGACAAATCCTGCTTGAAGGCCACACCCTTGGCGTCGCCTTCGCTATCAAGATCGTCAATTTCCTTGAGACTGGTTCCAAGTTGCGCACGTACGGTCAAGACATTATTGAGTGACTTGTCGACATTACTATTGCCCTGGGCAAGTGCCGCCGTCAGGTCCTTCTTGGCAGCGCCGTTACCGGCAGGGGTATTCAAGGCATTGATGATGTCTGTTACTGTTTCAAAGATGTTTTGATTGCCAGGTTGCACTGAAAATTTATCGCCGGGAGCAGGCACAGCCGAAGGGGGTGCAGCAGCATCAGTGACACTCAAGTCTATGCCGTCAAAGGTAATCGTTGCGCCACTCACATAGGGTGTCAGCGGTACTACCACAGTACCAGTAGTCTTATTGGTGACGGTAAACGAAGTACCCAGATTATCAAAGGCGACTTCATAGTTATTACCCGTCAAATTTGCAGAAGTAGGCACATTGATACTGGCAGCGGCCACTGCCTTCCCAGAATTGGAGGGATTAGGCTGGACATTGAATTGTCCAGGCGAGGTACGGATATTTTCAAAAATTTCAGTACCAGGCCCGCTCAGTGGTATTTGTCTGGAAGTATCCGCCTGGATAAATCTTTGCCCCAGATCTCCATTGTAAGTAGCACCACCGGCTTTTTTGGTATAGGGCGCAGTTGTCGTATTAAAACCTGAAAACAGATAATTGCCTGTACCATCGGTAGAGTTGGCCTGACCAAAAAATTGATCCAGATTGCCTTGCAATTGCTGGGCAATAAAGCCACGCTCGGTATCAGAATAAGTACCGTTGCCCGCTTCAACAATCAGGGCTTTAATGGAGTGCAAGGTATCAGTCACATTCCCCAATACACTTTCTGAAGCACTCAAATTATTCTTGGCCGCCTGCCGGTTTGTCGCCAGCTGGGTATTGAGGGAGTCGGATTGGGAAATCACCAGGGCCCGCGCCGAGGCAATCGGATCATCAGCCGGGGTCAGCACACGACGTCCTGCGGCAATTTGCTGTTGGGTCTTGTTCAAACTGGATTGCAGATCACTAATCCTGGATCCAGCAGTTTCATATATGGTGCTAGTACTGATACGCATAATAACCTCTATCTACCTATCGCCAATATGGTGTCCAACAATGTCCCTGCTATTTGCATCAATTTGCCTGCAGCCTGGTAAGCCTGCTGGTAGCGCATTAGATTCGCTGCTTCTTCATCCAGATTCACGCCGGACTCTGATTGTTGAGCCGCGACATTTTGTGCTAATAATTTTGTTTCTGAGTCGCTGGTAATTTGCACTTCATGGGCCTTGTTACCAACCAGGCTGACGAACTGGGCATAACCGCCCTGGAAAGTCGTAGTTTTGCCACCTATGGTGTTTTGCGTTTGCAGACTGCTCAAAATGACTGCATTGCGATTATCACCAGAACCATTGGTATTCGGGCCTATATTAAACACATCGCCATTGGCAGGGCTACCAGATACGGAAAAGCTGATGCCGTTATAGCTGATGGTGGAGCCAGCGGTATAAGGTATTGCCGAACCTGCCGGGTAACTGGTCGAGGTATTGCCGTTGGTCACCGTCACATTGGCGGTAGCCGGAAAACCAGTCAAAGTGTTGCCGGCAGAGTTATAAGTCAGTTTGGTCGCAGCCACCGGCAAAGCAGCCGACAAAGTAAATGTATCGCCATTAGCTGGCGCTGCCGGGCTATTGGCAATAGCAAAACTGATGCCGCTAAAACTGATGGTGGCTCCGCTGGTATAAGGTACTGTCGCTGGTGGAGGATAATTAGTCGTCACCGCCCCTACTTTGACTGAAACAGTCGCGCCAGCAGGGAAACCGGAAATGGTATTGGCTGGCGAAGCAAATGTCAGATTGACCGGCGCCGCCAAAGTCGTTCCCAGGAAGGAATCATCCGCAGTGGCAGCACCTATGGTTGCCGTAGCAGAATTACTGGCAGTCGATACTTGCGAATTCGCTACACCTACACTGATCTTGCCACTACCTGTATTGGTGGTCGGGAAGGAGGTAGTCAAAGGCCCTGCAGCGGCAAGTTTTGCCGGGTCTTGAATCGCCACAGATAAACTGGAGCCGCCAGCGGCCGTTGGCCTGATTAAAAATTCATCCCCAGCAGCAGGCGCAGCTGCAGCAGGTGGTGGTGCCAATTGAAAATTAATCCCGTCAAATTTTAATGGCAGGCTTGCCGTTGTCTGCGACACACCATCAGACAAACGGGTGATCTTGTAATTACCACCTATGAATTGCAAGCGATAGTCGCTCGTGGTGAGAGCCGTAGTATCAGTAATGCTGGCATTAATCGCCGCAGTGGAAGTGTTCAGCGAGCTTGGGGTGGAGACGGGGCCAGCAATATTAAAGAAATTGCCGCCAACCTGTCCATTCAAATCCAGCCCCAGTTTTTGCTGGTCATTGAACTGCGTTGCCAAGCCTATGGCTATCCTGCCTATACCGTTTTGCGCCACATCCAGGGTATTGGCCCTGAAATCAAACAAACCGCCCAACTGACCACCGGCGAAACTATTTTCAGGCAGCAAGACCGAACCACCATTGGTCACATAAGAAACCTCAGTCCGGGTAGGATCAGTCCGCGATTGGCTGACTTGCAATTGATTGACAATGCTGCCCAGCACCAAAGGCTGGCCATTACCAATGAATACATTGTATTTGGCACCTTGCGGCACCACGCTGACCTTGGTCAACTTGCTTAACTCAGTCACAAGTTGATCACGCTGATCCAGCAAATCATTAGGGCCACTACTTGATGAGCCTTGTGCCTTCTCAATAACGTCATTTAAATTAGCCAACTCAGTGGCATAGCTATTGATTGAGCCGACCACTGTGCCTATCTGACCATTCACGTCAGCGGAAATTTGATCAAGACGGGTTTGCAATCCATTGACGCGCCCCGCCAGCGACTGAGCCGACGACAATGCTGCCTGGCGCGCGGCAGCACCGGCAGTACCATTAGGGCTGGCAGCCAGATTTTGGAAAGCTTTGAAAAAATCCTGCAAGGCAGGCGTCACGCCCGATGTCGGGTCCGCCACCAGATTATTGATCTGGCTGATTTGGTTGTAGTACACATCTGCCTGATTTTTAGCAGATTGCGATGCATTGACTTGCCCGCCTAAAAAAGCATTGTACTGTCTTTGTATCGTGGTAACCGACACCCCTTGCCCTATGAAAGAGCCGCCAAGATTTTGTGGCTCATTGGCAGCCTGCAAAATCACCTGTCTGTTATAGCCGGGAGTCGATGCATTAGCAATATTATGGCCCGTGGTAGCAATACCCAACTGCGCTGCATTCAGCGCCGATTGCCCAATACCAAATATATTTGAACCCATAATTGAACCTGCTCTTTTGCTAAGTTAGCTACCCAGTGCTATCAATCATGTTTTCGGTGCGTTTCGACAAAACTTTAATCTGATTGCACTTTCATTGGGGCAACTTATGTTGAAATTATGTTGAAAGTGAATTTTTGATGATCTTTGTTAGCTTATTGGCATACTCGGGATCAGTTGCATAACCTGCTTTTTGCAAACCTTGCGCAAAACTTGTTGCATCTTTAGCATTGGCAAGCACATTTTCATAGCGAGGATTTTTGGTGATCAATTTTGCATAATCCTTGAAAGCATCTGCATAAGTATCATAAGACTTGAATTTTTCCACTTTGCGCTGGGCCACGCCATTCACATACTCCGTAGTGACGGCATCGACTGTCTTGCCTTTCCAGCCCTTGGTCGCCTTCATGCCAAAGATATTATGGCTGCTTGAACCATCCGCAGTCTTGATTTCACGACGACCCCAGCCACTTTCCAGCGCCGCCTGACCGAGCATGAATTTAGCGGGGATACCAGTTTCCTGACTTGCCTGCTCAGCGTGAGCAGCCAGTTTTTCCTGAAATTCACGAACATGATTGGGACCAGTGTATGCCGTTTTAGGTGCATTGGCTGGCATTTGCTCAAACTTCAGGTTATCCAGATAAGTATTGATACCGCGCATGCTAGCCGAACTATTGGCATTATTACCAGAGCCAGTATCCGTTTCCAATGCCTGGTTCATGGCATTATTGGAAAGTTGCCTGACCAGCACGTCTGCCAGACCCACGCCCTTCTTGGCCATGGTCTGGGATAATTGCTGGTCCAGCATGGAGGTGTACATGCGGCTTTGCTCGCTATCGAAAGGCCCATCCTGGCCACCGGCCTGGCGCATGGATTTCAGCATCATGTTCATGAACAAGGCTTCAAACTGCTGGGCAGCACCCTTGATTGCATCTGGCGAATTATTTCTGGCCGACTGTTTCAGCTCATCAAGGCCTTTGCTGTCGAAGGCCGTTTTATCAGTGAAATCGGTGCGCCCTATCATCACGATTCCTTAGATAATTTCCAGGTCTGCACGCAAGGCGCCAGATGCCTTGATCGCCTGCAGTATGGCCAGCAAGTCTTGCGGCGTCGCCCCTATGGCGTTGAGTGCTTTCACTACTTCAGCCAGGGATACGCCGGCCTTCAGCATCACTAACTGTCCCGCATCCTTGGTAATAGTGACCGTGGAATTGGCATTGGCGGCAGTCTGCCCAGCCGCCAGGGCATTTGGCTGGCTGACGGTATTGTCCGTATTAATCACCACCGACAGGTTGCCGTGTGCCACGGCACAGGTTTCCAGGGTCACAGCCTGGTTCATGACGATAGAGCCAGTCCTGGCGTTCAAGATCACCTTGGCGGCCATTTGTGCGGGCGTCACGTCTATGTTTTCCAAATTACCCAAAAATGCCACACGCTGATCTGTCACGAGCGGCGCTTTCACCTGGATGACACGTCCGTCCATGGCAGCGGCGGTATCTGGACCAAAACGACGGTTGATTGCATCGACAACGCGGCTTGCGGTTGAAAAATCGGAGGTATTCAATTCCAGTTGTATGGTGCTACCCTGCGCAACCGAGTTTGGCACGGCTCTTTCCACTGTAGCGCCAGAAGAAATTTTACCTACGCTTAAATGATTGACTTGCGCCTTGCTACCATTGGCTGAAGCACCAACTCCACCAACCAGCACATTTCCCTGCGCCATCGCATAAATCTGGTTGTCTGCACCTTTCAAAGGTGTCATCAGCAAAGTGCCACCACGCAAACTCTTGGCATTGCCCATGGACGATACCGTGATATCCAAAGTTTGCCCTGGCTGTGCAAAGGGTGGCAAAGAAGCAGTGACCATCACGGCTGCCACGTTCTTTAATTGCAGGCTGGTGCCAACAGGAATAGCCACACCCAGTTGCTGCAACATACTGATAATACTTTGCACCGTAAATGGTGTTTGCGTGGTCTGGTCACCACTACCATCCAGGCCCACCACCAGACCATAACCCAGCAACTGGTTTTGTCGCACGCCCTGTATGCCTGCCAGATCCTTGATACGCTCGGCACGGCTTTCCGTCGCGATCAAGGCAGCCATAAAGGCTGAGGCAAAAAAAACAGCCTTGATCAATCTGGAGATGGAAAGTACGTTCATAAAACTATCCTGAGCATTCGCTATAAAGGAAGGAAACTAAGAAAAAACCGGGTCAACATGGAATTCATTTCTGCCTTGTCGAGACGCGATGTGGAGCGGTATTCAAAGCGGGCATCGGCCACCTGGGTAGAAGCAACGACATTGCCAGAAGCAATCGTGGTCGGATTGATTACGCCAGAAAAGCGCACAAACTCCGCCCCTTTATCAAAAGCCAGTTGTTTCTCCCCACTGACCAGCAGATTCCCGTTAGGCAGTACATCAATCACCGTCACGGCAATTGTGCCGGTAAAGCTATTGCTGGCAGTTTCTGCCCCTTTTTCATCAAACTTGGTGGATGAAGAAGCAGACAGAGCGGCCTGTGCCGTTGTCGTGGCTGGAATACCAAATACGGTTGGTGCAGCAAAAGAGGCGGCCCCAGTCTTGCTGCCCGAAGCGGCGGCAGCTTTACCAGCAGAAGTTTTTTCAGCGATGGTAATCGTCAAGACATCACCGACCATGCGTGCCTTCGCATCCTCATATAATGGACGGTAAGTCGCTTGCTGGAAAATTGCCCCGTTTGCCTGTCTTTGCGGCTTGGCCGATTGCGCAGTAATAGAGGTAGGCTGGTGCACGATAGGTGGTGGCGTCACCGCGCATGCAGTCAAGACCAGCAGTGGAAGCAATAAGAATAATTTTGTATATTTCATGATCAACTCTTCAGCCGGTTCAGTCAGCAATCCATACTTACAATTGAGACAGGCGTTGCAACATCTGGTCAGAAGTCGTAATCGCTTTGCTATTGATTTCATAGGCGCGCTGGGTCTGTATCATGTTGACCAGTTCTTCAGCCACATTCACATTGGAAGTTTCGACAAAACTTTGCACCAGCAAACCCGCACCATTCGTACCCGGCGTATTGGTGCCAGGATTGCCAGAGGCAGCTGTTTCCACATACAAGTTTTCACCAAGTGCCATCAAACCGGCCGGGTTAATAAACGTAGCAAGCTGCAGGGAACCTACCTGTACAGGAGCAACCGAGCCTGGCTGTGTTACAGACACTGTGCCATCTCTTCCTACGGTAATCGATTGTGCATTGGCAGGAATGGTAATCGCTGGCTGGATGACGAAGCCGCTGGAAGTCACTAACTGCCCCTGACTATCCGTCTGGAATGAACCATCCCTGGTATAGCCTGTTGTTCCATCAGGCATCAGCACTTGAAAAAAACCCGCTCCTGAAATCGCAACATCCTTGCTATTGCCGGTCTGTTGCAAATTACCTTGCGTGAACAGTTTTTCTGTTGCTACCGGGCGAACACCAGTACCCAGTTGCAAGCCAGAAGGCAGTTGGGTTTGTTGTGAACTTTGCGCGCCAGGCTGGCGTATATTTTGATACAACAAATCTTCAAACACTGCACGTGAGCGCTTGAAACCATTGGTGCTGACGTTGGCCAGGTTATTGCTCACCACGTCCATCTGCGTCTGTTGCGCATCCAGGCCAGTTTTGGCTATCCATAGTGAACGTATCATCGCTTCCCCCTTTTTTTGCCTTGTTGTGTTTTGCCTTGCTTAATTTGCCTGCAAAGCCTCATACAAGGCTATTGTGCTACATATGCACTCAACTCAAAGTCAGGATCTGACTGGCTTTAGTGGCGTTATTCTCGGCGTTCTGCAATAGCTTCATTTGCATTTCAAAGCTGCGCGCCAGATTGATCATATTCACCATGGAATCAACCACATTCACATTGCTGTTTTCCAGCATGCCCCCTGCAACAGTGACAAGAGGATCAGCATCTGCAGCCACACCATCCTTGGTTTTAAACAAACCATCGTCACCACGCACCAGATTCTCTTCCGGCGGATTGACAAGTTTCAATCTGCCTATGACTTGTACGGCATTGGGCTTGGTACCACTGGGAACAGCCGAGACTGTGCCATCCTTGGCAATGGCGATGGCAACGTCTGGCGGCACAGTGATGGGGCCGCCATCACCCACCAGGTTCAAGCCATTTTGGGTTTGCAGAATACCGTTTTCACTGACCTTCAAACTACCGTGCCGGGTAAGGGCCTCGGAACCATCGGCTTTTTCCACGACCAGCCAGCCCTTACCCTGCACGGCCACATCCAGTTCACGGCCAGTAATCTGCAAGCTGCCTGTCGAGAAATCCGTACCCACCGTGGCATCGACCACGAAAGTCCGGGTGGGCAGGCCATCGCCCTTGACTGGCACGGCCCGAAAAGAATCCAGTTGCGCCCGGAAACCCGTAGTAGAGACATTCGCCAGATTGTGCGACACAGTAGCCTGCTGCTCAAGGATGTGCTTGGCACCTGTCATCGCCGTATACACTAATCTATCCATGAGCTACTCCTGTTTGCCTGAGGTCTACAACACATGTCAATGCAGAAAACCACAATCATTAACGCAGGTTGACCAGTGTCTGTAATACCTGATCCTGGGTTTTAATGGTTTGCGCATTGGCCTGGTAGACACGTTGGGCTGTAATCATGTTCACCAGTTCACCTGTCAAATCAGTATTCGAATCTTCAGTCGCAGATGCGGTCAACGTACCCAGGCTGCCAGAATTTGGCGGGCCTATCAGTGCATTGCCGGAAGAAGCCGTTTCTATCCACTGATTATCACCTGTCGATTGCAAGCCATTCGGATTGGTAAAATTGGCCAATACCACTTGTGCCAATACTGCTGTCTTGCCATTGGTATAGCTACCTACTATGGTGCCATCTTTGGCTGTATTAAATTTGGACAGCTTGCCGGAAGCATAACCATCTTGAGTGTTTTTACTGACACTGAAGTCAGAACCAAATTGGGTGGTACCATTGAAATCGTACTTGATGTCGACCGCAGTATTAATTGGTGTCACCGCACCAGTATTGACAGGCACCGTCAACTTCATTGCTTTAGGATCGGTAGCTGAAAATGGTGGCGTTGCTACTGTCAGCTTACCCAGATTATCAAAACCAATACGGCCTATGGAATTGGCAGTAGCACCACCACCGACAATCAAGGTACCATCCACCGTGGCAAATACATCCCACTCTATGGTGGCTGGTGCAGTAGGTGGCGTAGCGGGATTCAAATTATCCACCTTCACAAAGAAAGACTGAATCACGTGTGAATTACCCAAGCTATCAAACACGGCAATCGATGTAGAGCTATTGTAGGTCGTAGGATCAGTCGCACTAAAAACAGTCGGCGTAATGACGGGTGGAATGGCGACCGGTATTTGCGTACCTGGAACCAGTTTGCGCGAATCCAGATTCATCACCGCATTGATTAATGTAGTCTGGGCCGGCGCGATATCAGAAGTATTGATGTTGATAGTGGAAGCCGCGCCTGTGGACAACACCCCTGCCGAATTTGCTACATAACCTGTCAGTTGCGCCCCCTGCGCATTGACTATATTGCCCTGCTTGTCCAACTGAAACTGACCGTTGCGAGTGTAGGTTACAGCTCCATTGGTCGACATGCGAAAGAAGCCGCCGCCATTGATGGCGATATCAAGAGGATTGTTCGTCGTCGAAATATTACCCTGAGTGAATTGCTGCACCACAGCGGCAACCTTGGTACCGATACCCACTGTACCAGCGGAAGAACCATTCAGTGAATTAGCGTAGACGTCAGCAAACTGAGTCTGTCCTTGTTTGTAACCCACAGTGCTGGCATTGGAGATATTGTTACCGATAACATCCAGCGACTTGGAAGCAGCGTTCAGTCCACTCAATCCTTGTTGAAAACCCATGATATTTCTCCCTTACTTTATATAGTTCATTCGTGCTGATTACTACAGGATTTGATACAGGATTACTCCAAGGATCAATAAATTTGTCTGACATCACTCATGCTGACATCTCCCACATTCGCCAGGCTAAGCTTGAGGCCCTGAGAACCTGAGGTGATGCTTGACACCACACCAAATGCCAGACTGGTTGCATCCAGTTTTTTATCGCCAGAAGCCGCCGCGATCTCCACTTTGTAGACGCCATTGGCGGCCGTCGCGCCAGCGTCAGTCTTGCCATCCCAGGTCAGGGTATTCACACCTTGTGGCAAGGCGCCAGCACTGATTTTTCTAACGACCAGATTATTACTGTCACGGATGACCACATCCACTTTGCTGGCAGCCTGCGGCAATTCCACGCCATAAATGCCCTTGCCATCCGTCACGGTCATGGTACTACCAGGTGCAATAACGCCGTGCCCTATCATGCTTGCAGCTTGCAAGTTTTGTCCGGTCTGGAAGCTGGCATTCAAGGCAGTCACCGTAGCATTGAGCTTGTCTATACCCGACACTGTCGACAACTGCGCCATCTGGCTGGTCACCTGGGCGTTATCCATAGGGTTCAAGGGATCCTGATTCTTGAGCTGGGTTACCAGCAAGGTCATAAAACGATTTTGTGCATCCGCTGTCGAGGATGCCGCAGTTTTACTTCCATTCATGGTCGCCAGCAAGGCTGGATCGACGGTACTACTTTGTACAGTGCTGGTTGCCATCATCTTTTCCTTCTAGAAAATTTTATTGCCCTAAAGTCAAAGTTTTCAGCAGCATGGTTTTCGCTGCATTCATGACTTCCACATTGTTTTGATAAGAGCGCGATGCTGAAATCATATTCACCATTTCCTCCACCACATTTACATTTGGCATGGCAACATAACCCTTGTCGTCCGCCATAGGGTGCTTGGGGTCATACATCAGTTTAGGTGGTGTGCTATCTTCTACAACCTCATTTACCTTGACCGCAGTGGCGGCAGTTCCAGCGACGGGCACTGCACTGAAAACCACTTGCTTGGCCTTATAGGGGGTGCCGTCTGAACTAGTGACACTATCGGCATTGGCCAGATTGCTGGTCACTACATTCAGGCGCTGCGATTGCGCACTCATGGCCGAACCGGCAACATTGAAGACATTAAAAAGTGACATGATAATTATCCCGGTCTTTATCCCTGTATCGCTGCCAACATGCCCTTGATTTGCATATTTATTAAGGTCAGGCTGGCCTCATAACGCAAGGCATTGTCAGTAAACTGATTACGTTCCACATCCATATCCACGGTATTGCCATCGACACTACCCTGCACTGTCGGCCGGTATTGTGCGGCCACACCTGCCACCGTACCCGGCGTATCCATATGTTGGCTGGCTGTTTTATTCAAGGCTGTAGGCGACTGATTCAGGTTTTGCCCGAGAGCATTGCTAAGGGCACTGGAAAAATCGATATCCTTGGCCTTGTAATTAGGCGTATCTGCATTGGCGATATTCGATGCCAGCAATTGCTGGCGCTGCCCGCGAACGGACAATGCAGCCTCATGAAACCGGAAAAATTCATCTAATTTGCCAACCATCTTTATCTCCTCTGCCACTGGCTTTTCGCCCACATGGCACGCAAGGGTTTTCTATACCTTGCATCATATTCGCCGGAACGCAAGTTTGATCATGCAAGCAGAAAGGGAAAAACCCGCTTATTCGCGCATTCAAAAAAGCTGGCAAATCCTAGAATGGAGTGAAGTACAAACCCATCAGGAAACATGATGAAAGCCGCTAGAAAACTCAGCAAGTTACTGATTGCCCTGTGCCTGATTGGTGCGACAGTCCCCGGCCTGGCTGCCGTCACAGGTACAGCCCAGGATCCAGGTCAGTTACGCCAGATAGCACTGGATTTTTTAACCACACAGGCATCAGGTCAAAACGGCGAGATCCAAGTCACTGTGGGTGAAGTTGATAAGCGACTCAATTTACAGGCTTGCGACAATCCCAGCCCCAATATGTTGCCGGGAAGCAAACCGTGGGGTAAGGTCACCCTGGCGATACGCTGCACAGCACCTGTACCCTGGCTCATCTATTTGCAAGCAAATGTACAGGTCACGGCCAATTATTACGTTGCTGCAAATGCATTAGTACAAGGACAAATTATCAGCCTGGCCGACTTGAGCAAGATCAAGGGCGATATTTCAAAATTGCCTCCGGGTGTCATCACGGCACCAGAACAGGCCATAGGCAAGAGCATGCAGGTTTCCATCCCGTCTGGCGGCGTCATGCGCATGGATGCCTTGAAAAGCCCCGCCGTGATACAACAAGGCCAGTCCGTGCGGGTCATCAGCTCGGGCCCAGGGTTTCAGGTGGCAACAGATGCGATAGCGCTCAATAATGCAGCAGATGGTCAAATTGCCAAGGCAAAAACCAATTCGGGACAGACCATCAGTGGTATCGCAAAAAATGGTGGCATCATAGAAATAGTTTACTAATAGCAAGTTTTTAATCTGACAGAATTAAATAGATGCAATATTTTTTTACAGTAAGGTTAAAGTTTAAAATTACACGGCCGATAAACTGGATGTAGATGTTTGTAAGTCCCACACTAGAGGGTATCGCTGTGAAAATTGATGACGCATTGAATAAGACCGCGGGGCTACCAGTCAGCCCGCAACAGGCTCGCACGGAAAAACCCGCGGAAAATGCGGTGCCCGCTGCGAATTCGTCGAAAGTACAAATTTCGACACTGTCCACACAATTGCAGGCACTGCAGAATACGCAGGCTGGCAGTGCCGTGTTTGAGACGAAGAAAGTGGAAGCAATCAAGCTGGCCATTTCTGAAGGACGCTTTCAAGTGAACTCGGAAAAAGTCGCTGATGGGCTTCTGGAAACAGTTAAAGATTTGCTCAACGCCAGAAAACGCTAACATGAACACAAGAAGTTCCGGACACACTGCCATAGAACTATGCCTTCAAGAAGAAGTCAGCATTATGTCTTCTCTTGCCGAATTGCTCAAAAAAGAGCAAACCGCATTGATAGAAAGCGATGTGATTCAGCTCAATGACTTTACCCAGAGCAAGGGGCAACTTGTAGTCCAGATGACGGAACTTGAAAAAAAGCGTAATGCATATTTGCAAGAATTAGGATACAAAACCGATATCGACGGCATGCAAGCCTATTTGCAAGCGACAGCCATGCAAAATAGCGCCCAGCATTGGGATACGCTGTTGCAACTGACCGCGCAAGCCAAAGAAGATAACCGGGCTAACGGCTTATTGATCAATCGCAGATTGTCCTTGAACCAGGCAACTTTGAACTTGTTGCAGCAAAATACCAACCAGGCGGGCTCCATGTATGGCCCGAATGGCCAATCCACAGTCAAAAGTACACCAGGCAAGGGTTATATTGCCACCTAAGTCTCGTTAAGACTGTCAATTTAATTCCCCAACTCACCCAATTTCTCTTCTCTTATCTCGCTAGGGATCTGGTGAGATATCGGGCGCAGGCGTCGCTACAGGCCGGGTAGCTGGCGCAGCTAAGGATGTAGCCGCAGCAGAAGGCACAATAGGCACTTCCACTACGGGCTCAGGCAATACCGCCAATATAGTCACCGACACGCGCCGGTTTCTGGCTCGTCCCTCAGGCGTATCATTTTCACTTACAGGCAATTTCGCCCCCTGCCCCACAGCAGTTACCCGGTTTTCATCCACGCCATTCTCGGTCAGCAGGCGCGCCACGGTGCTGGCACGGACCGCAGATAATTCCCAGTTTGAAGGAAAGATCGGGTTATTGATAGGCAGATTATCAGTATGTCCTTCTACCTGTATGGCATGAGTATCAATTTTGAGTACACCGGCAATCGCTTTCAGTGCCTGTATGGAATCAATATTCAAGCGCGCGTCCCCCGGAGCAAACAAGAGGCTGGCATTGATTTCTATGGTGATACCGCGACTGGTTTGGGTCACCCTGACCTTACCTTCTCTGACCAGCGGTTCCAGTACAGTCAAAATATCCTTGGCCATGGTGGTCATTTGCGCACGCTCCTTGCGCAAACCCTCGCTGCTGCGATTCTTTACTAAAGGCAGGGGATCAAGTTTGATCACTTGCTCGTTTGGCGCATCCACTGGTTTGGGATTGATAGTCATGACCTTGCCAAAAGCCCCGGTCAGCGAATTCGACAAAACCCGGTATTTGCCCTCGTTCAGAGAGGAAATGGCATACATGACAACAAAGAAGGCAAACAACAAGGTAATAAAATCCGCATAAGAAACCAGCCATCGCTCATGGTTTTCTGGCTCTTCATGGTATTTTTTTCTTGCCATAAATAGTTTTTAAATCTTCAATTTCGGTGATTGGTCAGTCTTTCTTCTACCACGCGCGGGCTATCACCGAGAGCAATGCTATAAAAGATATCGGACAGCATTTCACGGCGTGTCACTTCACGGCCTATGATTTCCTTGAGTTTATTGCTGACTGGTAAAAACAATAAGTTCGCCATGCCCACACCATAGATAGTGGCAACAAAGGCCACCGCAATGCCACCACCTAGCTTGGAAGGGTCGCTGAGATTTTCCATCACATGTATCAAGCCCAGGACGGCACCAAGTATCCCTATGGTAGGGGAATATCCCCCCGCTGCTTCCCAGATCTTGGCAGCCTGGCGCTGTTCCATTTCATAAAGGGAAATATCGACATCGAGTATGTCTTTCAAACGTATAGGGTCTATACCATCGATGACCAGACGCAAGCCCTTGCCTATGAAAGGATCGGGGGAAGCATTCATATAACGCTCCAGGCTCAGGAAGCCCTCACGCCGTGCCACTACACTCCAGACCAGGGCATCCTCAACATTCTTTTTGCTGCTGTCTGGTGGTTCCGAGACTACCCAGCGCAGCATGCGCACACCACGCCTGAACGTATTGAGGCGACTTTGCAGCAATACTGCTCCCAGAGTGCCAACAAAGACAATCACAAATGCTGCTGGCTGCACCAGTGATGACAAGCGCCCTCCCTCAATCAATTGACCGGACAGAATGCCAACTACCACCAGTATCAATCCGACTATGCTAGCCCAGTCCACGCTTTCTCCCTTAAGTAAGCCCTGAGCCTGGCGACTGCCTGACTATGTAATTGGGATATCCGTGATTCCGACACGCCCATCACGGCACCGATTTCTTTGAGATTCAATTCTTGTTCATAATACAAACCCATGAGCAACTTCTCTCGTTCTGGCAAGCTGTCTATCGCACCTATGACTGCGTCACGAAAATCATCATTGAGCAGATCTTGCAAAGGATCACCAGACAAGTCTGAACAATAGTGGTCGAGAAAATGCTCCCTGGTATCTGAGTCATGAAAGTCTTCGTAATACACAAGTTGATGCCCGCCACTATCTGTCAGCAAGTCCTGGTATTCTTCCAGGCTCAGCTTGAGTGACTTGGCGACCTCGGTTTCCAAAGGTGGCCGCCCCAGCTTCTGCTGCAATACATTCATGGCATTTTCTATCTTGCGCATATTTTGACGCACGCCACGTGGCAACCAGTCACTACTGCGCAATTCATCCAGCATGGCACCCCGTATGCGTTGTACTGCATAGGTTTCAAATTGCGCGCCGTGGGTATCTTCATAACGGTTAACGGCGTCCAGCAGGCCTATCATACCGGCCTGCACAAGATCATCGACCTCCACGCTGGGAGGCAGGCGCGCCTTCAACTGGTAAGCCAGACGCTTGACCAGGGGCGCATGCTCCCTCAAAAGGAAGTTTTTATCTGATTTTCCGCTAGCGGTGTACATTTTTAATTAAATTCCAAGACCGACACCCAGCTCAGGTACTCCTTCTACACATAATGTGGAACGCGCAGTCTTTGCCAATTGCTCGGCCAGCCGTGAAAATGCCAATGAAGCAAGCGCCTTGGGGAAAGCATCAATTACAGAACGCCCCAAATGCGCCGCCTTTCTTACATATTCGTCTTCTGGCACATTACCAACATAATGCAATGGCACTGCCAGATACCGGCTGGCTGCCTGCGCCATATTTGTATAAATCAATCTCGCCTCTTTTTCCGATGCTCCAGAGACCAAGATACCATAACCACGCCTGCCTACCCGGTTGCTCACCCGCTTGATCAATCCATATGCCGCCTTGATCATGTCAGGATCAGCCGACACCTGTATTACCAGTTCACTGTCATCCAGTGTGGCCAATGGAAAAGTATCGTCACGATTGATATCACTATCAACAATAACCAAGTCTGCACTATTGGCCACGGTGTCAAAGACTCTGGATAACTGGCGTGCACTTTCTGTCGGTAACCAGGCGTGCCTGGCCAACATCGTCACAGACAAGCCGGAAGCTACCAATTTGACCGCTTCCTTCATTGTACGCTGTTGTCTCGCTACATCCAATAAGGTCTGATCATGCCTGGCATTCAACCATGCCCCTACACTGTTCTCCGAAGCACGCGCATCAACCATCAAGACCTGGCTACCCTGGCGTGCCAGCGACACCCCGAGATTGACCAGCATGCCACTTTTTTCATCCTCTCTCAAAGCAGATAAAAAAGTAAACACTCTTGGTTTTGGTCCCGCCAGCATGCGGCGCAAACCTTCTGCCTGATCAAAACTAGACAAGGGACACCTCCTGACCAAAACGTCCAGCAGCCTTGGCTACCGATGCAGCACCCGCCATCAACAGAGGCAATTCTTCGTCCAGATAACGGAAAGCCGCCGTCTCACGCTTGAGTTTGAAGGCACGGTCTATCAAATACAATTTGTTAGCGATATGCAGATCTTCAGGCACACGCTGACCACTGGCGACGTAATACACCATGAGCTTTTGGCGTATCGCAATATCAAGTGCACCACCTATGGTCGCTGCTTCGTCAAGCTTAGTAAAAATACAACCAGCCAATCCATTACCCTGATATGCACGCACCACTTCACTCAAAGTTTCGCCCGTCGATGTCGCATTCAGGCATAACAAACGCTTTACCGGAGTGTCTGTTCCAGACAACATCGCCACCTGCTCGGTGACCATTTTATCGCGCTGGCTGACACCGACAGTATCGATCAATACCGTATGTTTGTTTTTGAGCTCGGACAAGGCAATACGCAAGTCTGCCTCATCCTTGACTGCATGCACCATCACGCCAAGGATTTTGCCGTAGATGCGCAACTGTTCAAAACCACCGATACGATAACCATCAGTCGTAATCAGTGCCAGCTTGGATGGACCATGACGCATCACGCACCGCGCAGCCAGTTTAGCCGTGGTGGTGGTCTTGCCAACGCCGGTAGGGCCAACCAGGGCATACACCCCTCCCTTTTCCAGCATTTCATTTTCATTATTGATGGTGGACAGATTGCGTACCAGGACATTCTTGATCCACTCCAGGCCATCTTCAAGCTTACCCGCTTCTGGTAGTTTTTCTACCAGATAACGAGACAGGCTGGCGCTAAAGCCAGTGGCCAGCAATTCGCGCAGGATTTCTGCTTTTTGCGGATGACGTTTCTGTGTCTGCGTCCAGGAAATTTCTGCCAGTTGTGATTCCAGCATGCTACGCATGGAGCGAATTTCAGACATCACATCATTGAGTTCATTGGCGCTGACTGGTGCTTCGATCTCACTGGCAAAAGCGCTGGTGCTTTTTTGTGATTTGAAGGCAGGCATGTCGATAGCACGTTCCAGCGCTCTTTCCACTGGCCTGTGCAAAGGGTTGGTCTGTTCGGTTTGAAAACGTGGCGCAAAGCGCGGTACTTCAGGCACTGGCGCTTGCTCACCACTATCTGGCGCGATGGCACTGATGGCTTCATCAGCCATCGCCAGAATCTCCACCTTGCCGCCCACATTGCGATTCGACAGGATCACGGCATCTGCCCCCAAAGCATCGCGCAACATGCGCAAAGCTTCGCGAGAAGTATTCGCGGTAAATTTTCTGACGTTCATGATTGACCTCCGACCAGACTGGTGACTCTAATTGTTTTTGTTTCGGGTACTTCTGCGTGTGACAAGACTTTTAACTGCGGCAGATTACGGCGCAAGAAACGCGACAGCAAGGCGCGTAGTGGTGCGGGCACCAGCAACACTGGTGTCAGCCCCATCTGCTCCTGATGTTCAGCGGCAGCCTGGGTTTGGCTGGCCAAGGTATCGGCCAGCCCAGGCTCTATGCCTGAACCGTCTGCGCCACTGGTTTGCAGCGCCTGCATCAATAAGCGCTCAAGGCGGCTGTCCAATGTCATGACGGTCATCTCATTGCCCGTCGGGTAGATTTGCTGGACGATGGCACGGCCCAGGGCTATCCTGACTTGCGCTGTCAACTCATTGGCATCCTGAGTATGCATGGCTTGTTCAGACAAGGTTTCTATGATGGTGCGCATATCGCGGATATGCACACCTTCAATCAGCAAATTCTGCAAGACTTTTTGTAAGGTCGATAATGGCATGGATTTTGGCACCAGCTCTTCCACCATTTTTGGCATGTCTTTGGCAAGGTGATCCATCAGCAATTGCACTTCCTGGCGGCCCAGCAATTCAGCTGCATGGCTGGTGATAAGGTGATTCAGATGGGTAGCAATGACAGTACCGGAATCCACTACGGTATAGCCCATGGCTTGTGCCTGCTCGCGTATGGCCGCCTCTATCCATATCGCTGGCAAGCCAAAAGCAGGATCATTGGTCACAGCACCAGGAAGATTGCCCGTAACCATGCCAGGGTTGATCGCCAGATACTGCCCACTCAAGGCCTCTCCAGCACCGACCTCTACCCCTTTCAGGGTGATACGATAAGCCGAGGGTTTCAATTCCAGATTGTCGCGGATATGCACGGGAGGCGAGAGGAAACCGACTTCCTGGGCAAACTTTTTACGTATCCCTTTAATGCGTCGCAAGAGTTCACCACCCTGGTTTTTATCCACCAGCGGGATCAGGCGATAACCCACTTCCAGGCCCAGGGTATCGACAGGCAAAATGTCTTGCCAGGTTGCCTCTTCCATTTCCTGAGGAGCTGCAGTAGGGGCCGTTTCCACTTTGGCATCCGCAGCAGGTGCAGCCTCATTGCGCCTGGTCAGCATATAGCCACCACCACAAAGCACCGCTGCCAGCAAGATGAAAGCAATATGTGGCATGCCAGGTATCAAGCCCATGCCGCCGATGATACCGCCGGTGATCAGCATGACCTGGGGCTTGGCAAACAGCTGTCCTATCAACTGCCCGCTGATATCCTGATCACTTGCGACACGTGAAACGACGACACCGGCTGCGGTAGAAATAATCAAGGAAGGAATTTGCGCAACCAGGCCGTCACCAATCGCCAGCAGCGTATAGTTTTTCAGCGCTGTAGCAAAATCCAGATCATGCTGGACCATGCCCACCACCAAACCGCCAACAATATTGATGACAGTAACCATGATGCCGGCCACTGCATCACCACGCACGTATTTACTGGCACCATCCATGGCACCATAGAATTCAGCTTCTTGCGCGACTTCGGTACGGCGACGGCGGGCTTCCTGCTCTGCAATCAGGCCTGCATTCAAATCGGCATCAATCGCCATTTGCTTGCCTGGCATCGCATCCAGGGCAAAACGTGCACCCACCTCGGCAATACGGCCAGCACCCTTGGTGACGACAGTAAAGTTAATGATAGTCAGGATCACGAAGACCACGATACCAACGGTGTAATTACCACCTATCAAAAAGTGACCGAAGGCTTCAATCACTTTACCGGCAGCGTCCGGGCCAGTATGACCTTCAGTCAAGACCACGCGCGTCGAGGCCACGTTCAAGGACAGGCGCAACATGGTACTGACCAGCAGCACGGTTGGGAATACCATGAAATCCAGTGGCTTGATGGTGTACAAGCTGGTCAGCAAAACGATAATTGCAATTGCGATATTGAAGCTAAAAAAAACGTCCAAAATAAATGCTGGCAAAGGCAATATCATCATCGCCAGCATCAGGATGATGAGGAAAGGAGCCGCCAGTGCCCTAGTGTTGAGGCCATTCATCCAGGCAGGTAAGGTAAGGCTATTCATGCTTGTACTCCTGCAGGATTATTTGGATCAAGTTCTGGTGGTACAGGTAAGTCATTTGGCACTACAGGTTTATTACCGCCTGCCTTGCTATAGCTGCGCAGCTGATAGACATAGGCAAGTACTTCTGCCACGGCGGCGTACAGGGCTTCCGGTATTTCATCACCAAGCTCGCTATGCTTGTACAGCGCACGCGCCAGTGGTGGGGCTTCGAGCAAGGGGACTTTATGTTCTTTCGCCAATTCACGTATCTTGGCAGCGACAGCATCTGCACCCTTGGCAACCACTTTAGGTGCGCCATTGCCACCTTCGGTGTATTTCAAGGCAACAGCAAAGTGGGTCGGGTTGGTGACGACGACATCGGCAGTCGGGATTTCAGACATCATGCGGCGACGTGCCATTTCGCGCTGCTGGGCACGGATTTTTGCCTTGATTTGCGGATTACCATTCGCCTCTTTGGATTCCTGCACCACTTCCTGATGCGTCATCTTGAGTTTTTCCGCGTATTGCCACATCTGATAAGGTGCATCGATGGCCGCGATCACAGCCAGCGAACCGACAATAGCCAGGAAACATACGCCCATCATGTGACCAACGTGAGCCGGGCCAGATTTCAGCGACTCCAGCGGCAAGGCAAAAATCGCATTCTTTTGCCCCATGATGACTATCCAGGCTACCGTACCTACCAGGATGGTTTTAATAATGGCCTTGATCAATTCCACACCTGCACGGGTAGAAATCATGTTACCCAGGCCGGATATAGGGTTCATGCGCGAAAAATTCGGCGTCAGGGCTTTGGCGCTGAACAGCCAGCCACCGATCAGCAAAGGCGAGCCCAGCGCCACCACCAGCAAAAGCCCGGCGATAGGGGCAAAAGCCACCAAGACTTCCCACAAACTGGCGCTAATTTTTGAAAACAACAGCTCATTGTCATAGATAATCGCCCGTTCCAGCGAAAGGCCTGCAACCAGGGCATGATTGAGCTGGCGTACCAGCCCGTCACCCATGCCCCATAACGCGCCGCCTGCAGCCAGCAAGATGGTGCAGGTAGATAGTTCGCGCGAACGTGGAACATCGCCCTCTTCCCGCGCTTGTTCAAGGCGCTTGGGCGAGGCCGGTTCGGTTCTTTCGAGATCGCTATCTTCGGCCATTGCCGACTCCTGTTATTTCCACAAAGCAATCACTGCTTTGATTACGCAAATGTACAGGTGTAATTATTGGCTATGACAGAAGCACAAGATGCGTGGAATAAGGGAGGAAATACCCTCTTCCTCTTGGTAAGGAATGGGAAAAGGACTAAAGAGAAGTGAATGCCTGGCTTTGCAGGCATAAAAAATATCAACTAAACAAGCCAGTCATGGCTAGCACACAAAGACGACTAGCCAGGCTTTGCAAACTCATGGCCCGAGCTCGCAGCAAAAATCTACTCTGCCGCCACGCGCGTACCACATTCACCACAAAAACTGGCATCCACATCCACAGCGACACCACAGGCACGGCAAGCCAGGGCCGACTTGATCTTTTCCATGACCGTGGCGAGTTGCGCTTGCTCTTTCGTAGCATTGTCCGACAATTGTTTGTTGTCCTTGGCCAAAGCTGCGACAGGATCAGCAAGCACTTTATTCATCATGCCGATTTTTTCTGCACGCTCTATATCTTTTGCAGATGTCGGTGCCACCACCATGGAATTTTGTTCTGCAAAAATTTTCAGGCTTTGCGCCAATTCCTCTGCATCTGTTTGCAAACCCCGCATGCCCGTCAATTGACGTGGAGAATTGCGTCCAAAAATGACGGTGTCGATTTCAGATACCCAGACACGCAAGCTCATGGATTCTATGTTGATGACTTTCTTATTGGTTTGCAGATTGCCTGAAATCTGATTGCCCATTTGCACACTGGCGGTTTCAAAACTCCCCTGTATATCAACCCACATCAGTTTCGATACAAAATCAAAGCGACCCCAAAGTACATGAGCAGCGCGATAGCAATACATACCAACGCCAAACAAGCTGCAAGTCAGGGCAATATTGGTCCAGATCGCCTCTCCTGCCAACAGGGCGCGTGTCAATATGACGGCCACCAGGGTGCCACTGACAACCAAAACAAATGCCAGCGCCGTCAAACAGGTCAGCCAGAAAAATTCCTTGCTTGCCAGGGCATGCTTAAGTCCTTCAGCCACCCGACCAGCTTGCGGGCAAGGCTGGCTTTCTTCAAAAATCTCGGCTGTGAACTGCCCTTGCTGGCCTTCAATGATGGGTGAGCGGCGCGTATATTTGCGGTTGGGGATACGGCTAAACCATTTCTCCATCAAGATCCTGTCCAGCTCTTCCAACATTTTATTCGGGTGGGCGTTCATGGTGACGGTATCGACCACGCGGGCTGCACCTATCACTTGGGGTATCGGTTGTAACTGGTTTTTCAAGGCCAGGCCAAACACGGCACAAGCCAGCAAGGCGCACAGCAAGGTAATCAATACCACACCATTAATGGATAAATTGTCGATCTGCGGCAAATGCGATGCAAACAAACCCAGCACTACAGGCCCCAGAACAGCCAGTACGATGAGGATGATGAGACTAGTGATGCCAATATTGGCGGTTTCCTTGATGGGTCCGGTTGTGGTGTTTGTCTGCGTCACCATGGGGCGCATGATCTGGAAAAAAGTAAAAGCCCCATACACCAGACCTATCCAGGCATTTGCTGCGCTTTGCCCAAATACCAGCCAGCAAAATAAAAAGCTGATCAGTGTCGCCGCCAGGGAAAGAAAATTATAAAACTGGGTCTGTGCAGAACTCTGTATCACCCAGGGGGCAAATATCAGTCGCGGCACCCATGAATACAATAAACCATTTAGTGGCCCGGTAGGCTCCTTGAGCAAAATTGCATTTTGTCGCAGGGTTTCCTTATAGTGACGCGCATCCACCGAGTCACCATCCTTGTCATTGGCAAGCAGAGGTGCCAGGCTATCCGGGCGGTTGCGTCCAAAAAAATAGCGCAGCTGCGTAAATGCGCGCGCCAGCAATAATATCCCCAACAACAGCAGTATGATGGAAATGGCCACGACACCAAACACCGACAAGTCTGGCCCATGCGCCAAACGCCCGCGTACGTCGAACATCACCCAGGTGCCAGCAAGCAGCATCAAGCCACCAGAAATGATGCTGGCCAGATTTTCTACTTTATAAGGATTAGGAAACTCAAATACCTGGCTCTCAGTATTAAATTCGTAGCTCATGCGCGCAACTCTTTATTTGAAAATTGTATAGAAACAGCTCGTAAACTCCAGATGTAATACCTGGTGCATCATGAATTACTCGCCTTGCAGTCGCCTGGCTTTTTTTATCTTTGCCTTGGCCGCTGCATTATTCGGGTCCAGTGCCAAAGCACTTTGCGCAGTAGCAATGGCGCGGTCATAATCGCCACTGGCCATGAAACTGTCCGAGCGCGCCAGCAAGGCGCTTACCTGCCCTCTGCCCATTGCTCCCATGTCGCCACCAAATGGTGCTGCACGCACAAACTCCTGGTTTTGTGCGTGCAGGCCGCGTTGCCGCTTCCCTTGTGCAGACATGTCATTGTCGTAGTCATCTTCTTCATCAAAATCATCATCGCCATTTTTTCTGGCTTTCTTTTTGACGTTCGGTACATTTGACACAACGGTCTCCGGCACTACCGGGGGTATTGCCGCTGCAGGCGCTACTGCAACTGGCTCAGCCACGCTTGCTGGTGCTGGAATCACTGACGTCTCTGGCAGAGATGCGGGCACTACGTCTTTTATCACTGCAGTATTTGCAGATGCAGTTACAGGCATATCTGCTGCCACAGGCTGATTCACTGCAATGGTTTTCTCATTCAAAGCCAGCTCATCTTTTGGCTTGCCTGAAGAAAACCAAAAATAGCCACCAGCCGAGGCAGCGATTACCAGCACCGCCGCTATTCCAGCAGCAATCACATGAGAAGGCTGCATACTGGATTTGATGACGTCACCAGAAACCGCAGGTATGGGGTTATGTACTTTGCTCTGTTCTATAACAGGGCTCACAGCAGGCACTGATTGATCTGGCAAACTTGCAGTAATCGTCTCAGGCGGCACAGTTAAAGGAGGGGGTGAGGAAGATGGCAATGCCACTGCTGCCGTCAACGCGGCTGGCGGTGCTGACGAGACTTGATCATCGCCAAGATCAAGCGACGCAAGTGATGACGTGTTGACCTCATCCAGGGATATTTCTGTTATCTGATGTGAGTCTGGTGAAACCAGATCAATTGACACTGGCCTTGTGCTGTCTTTAAAGATTTCATCGTATTTATCGGCCACAGCTATTTCTGGTGCAGACGAAGAAACGGGAGCAGCAACGCCAATCCCGCATTTCTTGCAAAATTTGGCATCTGCTGCCAGTGGTGCCTGGCAGCTCGCACATGCTAGCGGGTCACTGAGCACAGGTTTGGCATCCACACCCAGTGCCATTGTCGAACCACAGGATGTACAAAATTTTGCTTCATCCTTATTTTCAATACCGCAGTTTTTGCAATTCAGCATACATGGACATCCTGGTTGAGTGACATGGCATGATCTCAGAAAATTGCCATATGTTCAACCAGGTGTACAAAACCCGGTCAGCTCAGAGCTTTAAGCCGTGCGGACCAGCGCTGGCACAGCAACCAGACGGTGTATGAAATACATCATGACTGCGGTGATCAGGACTGTGCAAACTAAAATATCGCCCAGTAAGTCAAAGTGCAGGATAGCGCCGCCCGCAGGCTGGCTGACTATCATGCCCGCAACCACTGAGCCTACGCCGCCAGCAATCTGTTGCAGTGATGAGTTAATCGCCATGAAAGAACCGCGACTATCCGCTGTTGGCACTGCTGACATCATGGCCTGCGCAGGGATGATGCGGGAAAAAATACCCACAAACAGCAAGACATTGACCAGGATTACTATAGGCAAAGGCGTGACTCCAAGACGGGTATAGATAACTGCCATCACTATCGTCATTGCAGCACCGAATAAAAACACGCGGTACTTACCAAACTTGTCACTCAGTTTGCCAACCATAGGGCCAGTCACGATGGCACCCAAGCCTGTCACCAGATAAATCGTCGGCAAATCATGCATGGAGACACCCAGATTATTGACAGCAAAAGCACTACCAAATGGCATCAGCATATAACCGCCTATGCTCAACAAACCAGTGGCAGCAAAAGCCAGCAAGTACCTTGGTGTAGCTATTGTGGTTTTCAAATGGTGAAAAGGACTGCGGTCAGGATGCAGTTGCAAATGCGCATCGATGGGTTTCAAATTCATGACGATGATAACGCCAACCAATGCTGCAATTGCGACAATCATCAGGAAAGGTGCATGCCATCCCCAGTGAGCAGAAAGGAAGAGACCGATAGGCAACCCCAAAATCTGGCTGCCTGCAAAAGCCGTTTGCAATACGCCCATGACCCTGCCACGCATACTGAAAGGGAACAAGTCTGTTGTAATCGCCATCACGATAGAACCAATCACGCCACCAAACAAACCAGTGACAATGCGGGCGAATAACAGAAAGTAGAAATTAGGTGCAATACCACACAGGAAAGTACCCAGGATGAAGCCGCAGTAAAAAAACATTAACAGCTTTTTGCGGTCAAAGCGGTCAGCAAAACCTGCTGCCAGAAAGCCCGCAATACCCGCACTAAACGCATAGGCAGATACCACGACACCGAACTGCGAAGGCGTGATATTCAAAGCTGGCATCAGGATCGCACCCAGCGGGGACATGATCATGAAATCGAGGATGATGGTGAACTGTAAAAACGCCAGTATGGCGAGGACAAATTTTTGATAGCCAGTGAATTGCACTGGCGCTTCTGTCGATGTAGCTTGATTCATATTTTCTTTCTTTGGGATCGAAGCTCAGATTTTTTATGTTTACCTGAGTTCAAATTATTATGTAGCGCGTGTTGATTAGGCAGCTTCTCTATAGCTGTCTTTTTGAAGTAGTACATCCTGGTTACCGGAAAAGAATTCCCTGAAAAACGGCACCGCTTCATAGGAATGAAAGATCTCAGTAAATTTCAGTGTCTCTGCTGCAGTCTGTGCATTCCGTTCGCGCATCTCGGCTTCATAGGCAGTAATTGCTGTGCGCATGTCTGTCGCCGGATCCAGTAATTGATTGGCCAGCACCAGGGCATCTTGCATGGCCATGTTCACCCCCTCACCCGCATAGGGCGGCATGACATGGGCAGCGTCGCCCAGCATGGTCAGGTTAGACAAAGATGGCCAGCTTTGATCCAGCTGCACACAAAATTGCGGACGCGGGATAAAAGGAAGCATGGCATGCCTGAATAATTCTGCCCAAATATCACTCCAGCCCTTGAACTCTTGCCTGAACCAGGCCAAGACCTGCTCGCGGTCAGAAAAATCTATCCCACATTGTGTACACCAATGTTGATCTGCTTTGTGACCAGTATAAAAAGCGACACTGCCATCGCCCTTTAACACAATGAACAAAGTCTTTTCATCGTCGAGTACACAGATTTTTCCACCATCAAGCAATTCATATAATTCCGGAATAGTGCTTTGTATGTCAGCGACACTACCTTCAAGCACAGTCACGCCAGAATACTCAGGCTTGAGTGATGTGATGTAGGGACGCACTTTTGAATTCGCACCGTCGGCAGCGACGAGCAAATCAGCCGTAAATTTGTCGCCGTTTTCAAAGACGATTTCAACTGAATCGTCCGTCCTTTGCAAGGATGAAAAACGAGCATCCCACACCACCGTATCTTCTGCCAGTGCAGCCAGCAGCATATCCCTCAAGGGGCCGCGATCTATCTCTGGCCGGTCACTGCTTTCGGTCTCAAGCTCGTCAATAATGACCGCAGCCTGCGCATCCACAAACAGCATTTTGTCGGCGCCAGGACGATATGCCTGCTCAAATGCCTCCATCAAACCTGCAGCTCGCAAGGCAGACAAACCCGAGCCTTCATTCAAATTCAGGGTTGCGCCCTGTACTCTGGCAAATTGATTGGCGTCCCTTTCAAATACCTTCACCTTCGCACCATGCATTTGCAGCAGGCGAGCCAAAGTCAAACCGCCTGGCCCCGCGCCTATGATGGCAATCTGCTTGTCTTGTATTGCGCTTTGCTTGTGGATTTGTGTCATTACAGTCGTCCCGGTTTGTTATCCATCTCATTGCCTGCTTTTATCGCATTATTTTTTGCCAAAAATGCATGCTTAATGGATAGACGTTTTGAAATTGGAAATATTGCAGAAGTCTCAGGATTTTTTTACTGCTAAAAAAAACTGACGTGTATCACTGACATGAATATCACTCGATATCACCAAATATTTCCTTGATTCGCATCATAATTTAACCAAGTTAAAAAGTAAAGTCACTTAATTTATTTATTCAAGTAACAAATCTGTTAAAATAAGGCATGAACACTATGTGGAGTCTTTGATGGGACTGAGGGAATTAAAGAAAGCGAAAACCAGAAAGATGATTTCTGATCTGGCTACTGGGCTATTCATGGAAAAAGGCTATGATCAGGTCACGACAGCAGAAATTGCCCGACTGGCAGAGGTATCCGTGCCTACGCTATTCAAGTATTTCCCTAGCAAAGAAACCCTGGTATTTGACGAAGAAGACGAGCGGGAAGAAAAATTGATCGCTGCCGTCACCGACAGAAAAGAAGGCGTGACCATCCTGGATGCACTGCTTGAACACTTTTCAAGCTATACGGTCTTCGACGTGGATAAGAAAAAGCATGTGGCCGCCTTCAAGAAATTGATCTACAACACGCCAGATTTATATGTCTACGCAAAACAAATCTGGACGCGCTATGAAAAATCATTGGCAGTCACATTACAGCAAGAAACAAAACATCAGCTTGAACAAGTCGAAGCCGAGGCTATCGCCCATTTCATACTGGATGCTTTCCATCGATCAAAAAGCGCGGATGACCCCAAAGCCTCCTTGTATGCCTTGTTCAATATCATCAAGAATGGCTGGAAAGAATAAAGCTCTTGAGTATTTTTTTCAGGCAGGTAATTGCGCCGCCAGGCTATTTTCTATGAATGCCCGGGCAGTGGTCGCTGCATAGCCTTGCGGCATGATATCGCCACCAGCGCTGGCAAGTTGAAATGCCCCCTCCATAAATGCCAGCAAACCGGCAGCCAGTTCAGCCACACCATCCAGGGTCTTCTTCTGCGCTTGCAGGCATGCCGTCAGCAAGTCCTGTATCAAGAGCAGTTCAGCAGCAATGGATTCCTGAAACACCGCACGCACCTCTGGCTGCCTGACAGCTTCAGCACCGATCACCACCCAGGCCGAGACAGCCTCAGGCATCGCACCCTCTCCTTTTGCCAGGCGGGCATTAATATATGCCAACAGCTTCTCTTGCGGTGTACTGGCTGTTGCTGCCAGCAAGTCATAGCGGGCACGCGACATGGTGGCTAACAATTTGACCAGGTAGATCAGGATCTCGCCTTTGCTCTTGAAATGATAATGTATCAAACCCGGTGCCAAACCAGCCTGTCGGGCAATTGCCAGTATGGTCGCCTTTTCATAACCATGCTCGGCCATGACAGACAGCAAGGCAAAAACAATCTCTTTACGGCGTTGCTCGGTATTGGATTTTCTTGACATGAGAAAGGCTTGCTCATTATTTTGGTTATCAAACCAAATTCTACTTGTTTTCAACTTGATGCAAACATAATACAAGCACAAGAATGCAAACAAAGTTTTCCGAACCTAAGAACAAACAAAATTCGGACAATTGCAGACTACAATCTGGCCGCATCAAAACAGGAATTTTGAGACAGCATTTATACATCCATCTTCATGGCGCAAGACACTGCCATGATGTCTATGCAAAAAAACAATCTGCCTATCAAAATGCAATGGCTGCGCCTTGCGCCGCATTTTTAGAAATACCATTTGGCAGTTGAGCTGTCGTCGAGAACAAATATGCTGCACCGCCTCCCCGGGTTTATCTGCCTTATCTTTTTGTCTGTACTGAGCTATTTGCCAAGCCACACCGCAAGTGCCGCCACTACCTCAAAGCAAACCGTCACCGTGAAGCTTTTTCTGCAAGAGAGCCTGGACATCCATGGCCGGCAACTCCCCCTGGACCGGGACCTGGAAGCCATACTCATTTATTTTGAACGGGAATCTGGCATACACTTTGACAAGCAGTTATTGCCATGGAATCGTGCACAACTCATGGCGCAAAATGGCGAAGGCATTATTTTTGGCATTTCAAAATCGCCCGAACGCCTCAAGCTCTATCATTTTTCCATCCCCGTCGTCAGCGAAAAAATCTGGGCAATTACCTATGGCGACCCACGCCCCAATTTTCTTTCACCGGAAGACTTGCGCGGCAAGACCGTCAGCGTAGGCCGTGGCTTCAGTCACGGCATGGATTTTGAGAAAGCGAAAAATGTGATATCCCAGGTACAAGAGGACTCCGCCTCATCAGCCGCCCGCTTTAAAAAACTGATGAATCACCGCAGCGACATCATGCTCTGGCCTATACGCCAACTACAACGCTCTAATCAGGTAGAAATCTATCTGCGCGAACAATTGATCCCCAGCTTCAATGACCCTGAGCTGACTGGCAAGACTTTCTATGTCTCTGCCAAGCCCGTGTTTTATGACACCACCCATTTCGCCGCAGCAAATGAAAAATACGAAGTGGAGATGACAAAATTAAATGAAGCAATACGCAGAGGAACAGCGAATGGCAAATTGTCGAAAGTGCTGGCGAAGTTTTATTAAGCTCTATGCTAAAAAAACCCGTGAAAAAGTCAGTGAAAAAGTCAGTGAAAAAGTCTGTCAAAATTTCTGAAAAAAAATGCCGCACCAGCTTTCACATGGTGCGGCATTTTTTATAAGGAAGATCAAATCAACGACTGAATTCTTTCAGGCGTTCTTCAATGGTTTTCCCTGCTATCCAGTTACCAGAACCAAAACGCGATCTCATCGCCTTGTCAAGGCTATCAATCCTGTCATTTGGTGAAGGATGGGTAGAAAATAGCAAACTGAAGTTACTGTCCTGCGCACTCTGGGATTGCAGGGTCTGCAGCACTGCAGGCAAGCCATAGGGATCATAGCCAGCGCGCGCTGCGATCACCACAGCGATGCGGTCAGCCTCGTATTCATCCCCCTTATCCAGGCCTTTGGAATACATTTCCCTTGCTGCCTTCAATGCCATTTCCTTGAATTCGGAAAAATTACCCTTTGCGTAGTTGCTGATCAAAAGATCGCCACCTATCCCTATAAACGCCTTGCTCTTCATCGCCGTCAAATAATGCTTGCGCAGAACATGTGCAATCTCATGTGATAAAACCCCTGCCAGCTCACTCTCATTATGCATGCGCGCCAGTAAGCCCCTGGTCACAAAAATATTTCCACCTGGCGTGGCAAATGCATTGAAGCCATCATCATCCAGGACACCAAAAGTCCAGGGCAAATCTGGCCTTTCAGTTTGCAAAGTCAACCAGCGCCCGAGCGCATTCACATATTTTTGCGCAGCTACATCATTCCACAAAGGCTTGGCGCCTAGCAAAGTTGCAGCAAATTCCTGGCCTAAGGCGATTTCTTTTGGCTCGTCTATATCCTTGGTTTGTTCAAACAGGTTTTTCGCAGCATCCACGCCCTTTCCTAGTCCACCACCCACGCCTTTCAAAAAATCAAATTGGGCATAGACTGGCAGACAACATGAAATCGCGAGGCTGGCGATCAGTAGTTTTTTCAAGGTGCGCATCTTAGTTATCTCCCTGCCTGGAATTTCTGGCTTGGTCCAAATACTCCATTTTGCTGCCAGATACTTGCGAGCGTTGCGCAAAAGATTGTGCCGTACTCCTGTCTGCTGCAGCTCTTTGCATTTTTTGGTATTCAGGATAATTCGGTGTAGCCCGCGCCAGATCCGACTTGTCCAGGCCATTGACACCAGTACCAACAGAGCCAGTATTGGAAGTGCGTCCAAGAATTTTTAAGGTGTTCACTGAATTGGCAGAACCATTGCTATCAAAGCGCAAGGACATCATTTCCACCCATCCCAATTGTCCGTTGGAAGTTTTAACCTGGTACCAGCCATATTGGTGTTGTATGGTATCGAGCCTGGTCTGGCTAGCCAGGGTTGCCAGGACAGCCGCATCAGCACTGGCTTTTTCTAACAAGGGTGTAGATCGTGTCGTTGACGCAGAATCTGCATAGGCAACACCGGCAGATGCCAGCATGACTAACAGTAAAATGGGGATTCTCATGCACTTGTCCTTTTGGGTTCATATAACTCAACTTCAGCAGCCCGCCCTTTTACAGGGAATGCACCACGAAAAATAAAATCAATGCCTGAATTTTGACAAGCCAGCATGGTGTCTTTGGTCACCAGGATACGTGAGACATCTTTGGTCAATCCCTCGACGCGACTTGCCAGGTTAACCGCGTCACCAATAGCTGTATAGTCAAGCTTGCGTTTTGCACCAATAAAGCCTACCACAGCAGACCCGGTGTGTACACCTATGCCAACATCAAATTCTGGCAAGTTAGCATCATCTGCCAGCAATTCTTGCTTAAAGGCAAGCAAATTATCTTCCATCTCCAGCGCCGCAGCAACAGCCCTTTTTGCGTGTTCTGGGTCATCCAGTGGTGCGCCCCAAAAAGCCATAATACAGTCGCCAATAAACTTGTCCAGCGTGCCGCCATGCCTCCAGACCACTTCTACTTGTCTTTCAAAATACCTGTTGAGCAGCCTGACCACTTCGTCAGGAGGCCGGCTTTCCGAGAGTGTAGTGAAGCCGCGTATATCAGAAAACAACAGACTGATTTCACGCGTCTGCCCTGACAGACTTTCTACTGTCTCGCCATGATCGACAATTTTCCGTACCACTTCTGGATTCAAAAAACGACCAAACAAAGATACTGTCCTGTCGCGTGTGCGACGCTCACGCAAAAACCCCGCAATTGCTGCAGATAAAAACCAGGCCCAGGCAAAAACAAGCGGTGTTACTACAGGCAATATCCAGTATCTGACAACTAGCTGGTCAGCACCTATGACCGCCAGGCTCGTTACGACTGCAAGCCCGGCCCCAGTTAACACCGGGTTGACCCTACGCCTAAAAGCCAGCGCTAGCAAAGCAATTAATACCAATCCAAACATAAACAGCCATCCCGCAGCGACCTGATGCAGGCTACGGCCATTCTTCAGATTGTCCAAGGCGATCGCCAGAATATCTACGCCTGGATAATTCGGTCCCAGCGGTGTCAGATGATGATCAAACAAGCCACCTGCAGAAGACCCAATGACGATGATCTTGTTACGGAATAACTGATTTAGTTGCGCTTCAACTGCAGGCGTCAGGTTTCGCCTGTCCTCGGTCAGGGTCTTGAACAAATCTGCATAGCTAAACCTTTGATGACCTTCCAGCGGCCAAAACATTTGAATATCCTTGCCAGAAACCTGGGGCCAATTGAGGCCACGGGCAACCCTGGCAGGCAGGGAAGGCAAATGCCAGCCTGCCACGTCCGTGTACAGACGGTATCGTCGCAGAACACCATCGTCGTCATCAAGACTATTGACCAGCCCCAGACGCCAGGCCTTGCGTTCTATTGCCAGTGGCAATTGCAGGGCAACCCTGGCATCGGGCTTGCCCTTGTGCTGTATGGCAAAACTATCTGCAATGTCAGCCACGGGTATGGCTTCATTAGCAGCAGCATCCTGCAGCCGCAGGGCCAGCATATACGCATGCGGAAAATCCCTGATCTGGTCTGACAACATGGCGTCACTTTTGGGAGCAGCCAGATCAGGCACATTGAAATTGATATCAAATACCAGGGCCCGGGGTGACATACCTAGCAATGCAGCCGTCAAAAACCCATGCACTTCGCGTTTCCAGGCCCACAAGCCAGCGACCTTTTGCATACCCAGCAAACTGGCATCATCGATATCAACGATGACGATGTCAGGATCAGCCTGATAGCCAGACGCATGACGCCGCAAATAAACATCCCCCAGGCGCGACTCTGTCGTTGCCAACAGGTGCAAGCCAAACAATTCGACGCCCATCATCACGACCAATAGCAAAGTCAGTGCGGCATACCAGCGCAAACTGGCACTACTGATGAAGGGAAAAAGTTTTTTGAGCATGCCGTAAGGGTGAGGTAATACAGGCTGTCTGATTGTGAGTGAGTTTATACGGGATTTACCCGGACATTTACCAGCAACAAGGGCAAACAGTCAAAAATGCAACAATCGGCGTGGATAGGTGTAGCATCAGGTAGACAAGCGAGCCTGGCCAGCAGTTGATGTCAGTTAAAAAACCACCATCTTGTTTCCCTGCAAAGGGCTAAACAGTTCTGCTATGATACCGCCGCCCTGCTTGTTTACTGCATGGCACAGGCGCTATTTCCCATTTCATGCCGCTTTCCAAAATCCCTATGCCAGTTTTCCACCGCCTCCCTCAATTTTTTCTGTCACTGCTGTTGGCTAGTACGTCCACAATATCTCAGGCACAACAAATTGTGCCGGGAGAGTACTTGAGTGAAGGTGCCTACAGTAAACTTAATATCACCGCGGACAGCGCAGGCAAACTTAATTTCACCCTTAACTCCAAAGGTGAAGGGTCTTGCTCTATGAAGGGCGAAATCATAGGCGGTAAGGCGACGCTGCGCAAAAGTGGCATGAAACAAAACTGTGTTTTGCGTTTCACACAGAAAAAGAATGACATAGAGGTGGATGGCAATATCGATGTTTGCGAACAAAATTATTGTGATCTGGCCAGCATAGCCAGCCAGTATTTCCGCCCACCAGGCTGCAGCGCCCCGGAGCGCAGCCAGGCACGTAAAGAATTCAAGGTCCTGTACGACAAAAAAGACTATTCTGCAGCCATGGCCAAGCTTGACCCCGTCTTTGTCAATTGCGGCAAAATCCTTGAACCACTTGAGATGGGTTGGCTGCGCAATGACCTGGCATTGGTGCAATACAAATTGCAAATGCCAGAACGTTGCCTCGCAACGCTGCAACCGCTAGCAGAAGAAGCGGTACAGCCAGACAATGTAATCATCAATAATTGTGAAACATGTACTGATGAATTCAATCAAAAATATCTGTCAATGATTAAGGCTACGCGCACCAATCTACGCATGTGCAAATCAGGCAAATAAATATTCCAGGACTCACAGATGAAGAAGCCGAGGCAAACTTCAAGCTAAGTGATTACATCCAAGCCCAGTGGCTCTTGGGACAGGGACAGGCTCATCCACTATGCCCCTGCCTCGGTTGATGCCATGCTGCGTTTCATGCACACAATCTGCAAGGCATAGACCGCTTCCAGCAATTGCGCGGCATTGCCTTTTACAATAATGGCCTGACCGATTTGCCAGAAGATTTTTTTGAACTCTAGCAACTTAAATTCATACGACTGGTCGAAGGCATAGACAGCAAATTGAAACGAAAAATCAAGAAGAAATTCCCCAACACCAAAATCGTGTTTTAAACCCACACCTACAATCTGATTTCATGCAAGCCAAAAGAATCAATGGCCTAGACACCCTGCGCGCCATCGCCATAGTATTTGTACTCATGACACACTACTGCGGCTTTGTCAGCAGGAAGCAAACTTTTGGTTTTATGGGGGACATAGGCTGGGCAGGCGTGGATTTATTTTTTGTGCTGAGCGGCTATCTGATCGGTAACCAGATCATGTCTGCCGCAGCCAAAGGGCAAGCACTATCACTAAAGAATTTCTTCGCCAAACGCCTGCTACGCACCCTTCCTAACTATTACGTCGTGCTGGCTGCTTATTTTATTTTTCCGGTAGCACTGGCTGGACGCAGCACATCATCCTTATGGCAGTTCCTGACATTCACTCAAAACATAGGGCTGGAATACGGGCAGACCTTCACCCATTCCTGGTCGCTGTGCATAGAAGAACAGTTTTACCTGATACTACCCATAGTCAGCCTCATTCTGGTCAGACTCAAGAGCCCGCTGTGGCTGAGCTGGGGCCTGCTCATTGCAGCGATAGGTACTGGCATGCTTTTTCGTGGCATGGCGTTTATGGATGCTCATCCTGCATTTGATGCACAAGTTTACTACTCCAGCTTTGGCCGCTTTGACGAGCTGCTCCCTGGCGTCGCCATCGCGATGCTCAAGAATTTTCACACAGGTTTATACGACAGGCTTATGCGCCACGGCCAGGCCCTGCTTATCACCGGCCTGCTGGCCGCTGGCAGCGTACTGTATTGCATCAGCAGCGAAGACTACAACAAACTGCTGATCGTCAACACAATGGGCTTTTCACTCGTCGCCATCAGCTTCGCCATCCTCACCCTGGCAGCCCTCAGCCCCAACAGCTACCTGCACCGCCTGCGATTGCCTGGTGCCGCACAACTGGCACTATGGTCGTATGCTGTCTATCTGGTACATAAGCCTGTATTCATGCTGATAGGCATGCAATTGGATAAAAGGCACATAGATGCAAATACCCCACTGACTATTGTTCTAGTCACCGCTGCAGGGGTATTTGGTGGATGGTTGTTGTATCGCTTGGTGGAGACTCCATTCATGCAAATACGGGCGCGCTGGTTTCCCAGTGGAAGCCAGCAGGCTCATTGAATCATGATTTACTGTAATGGCAAAACTAGCGCACTTGTATGCGTGACAGGGGAACAATCTCATTATCATCACTGGAATAGCCGTCATAACCTATGAGATAGTTGGCACCTTCTTTCTTTATCACACGGCCTGGATACCAGTCGCCCTTCCACAATATCTTGATTTTGAGCCTCTCTGGCCCCACCCACTCATCATCGTCGGCGGTATAACCAATGTAAGTAATCTTGCACTTATCAGGCGAAGCCTCGGTAATCGTTGCCTTGTACCAATCACCTTTCCACAGCACCTGCGTCGCTCGCCCCACCGTACATAGCTCTGCAAATGCCGAAGATGAAAAACATAAGGCCAGTATTGCCAGCGAAGACAGTAATGCAGATTTCCTGAAGTTCATCACAAGCTCCTAAAAGTGGGTAGGCAAGCGCAAGGCTAGACTTGTTAAGTCGATATCGGGCAAATCATTTTAGGATCTGGCATAAAGATATGCAAACTAGATATGCAAACTGAGAATCACAAACAGGGTCCAGCGATACCGGGAACAAGAAACTTCGCCTCTGCGCTCTTGGGAGTCAGATAGTCATGCACCTGCACCGGGATAACTCTTAAACTGAAGTGGCGACAATTGATTCAATACTATTGATATCCAGATAGGCATCCTGGAATGATTTTCCACTTGGAGTAACTATTCGAATTTTAACTATTTTGGAAGCATCGCCTATCTCCCTGACATAGCCGAAATGGGATATTCCGCTTTTCATGTGAATTGTTATTGCATTTTTTTTGTCGTCGCTCGACGATTTAAAATTTAATGCCAAAACTTCATACATAGTGTCCATTTCAGTATCCTTTATCGTCTCAGTTCAAAAGCACTCTTGACACAGTGTAATGTTAATTCAAAAAAACACAATGAAATCGCAAACGCCGATACGACAACTATACATGGAAGAACCGTTTTTACCTGATACCGCCACTAGTCTGCCTCGTGCCGCTCAGGTTAAAAAGCCCGCTATGGTCGTATGCAGTCTATCTGGTGCATAAGCCAGTATTCATGCTGGCAGGAGTGGGATTAGGCAGACGACATAATAGACACTAATACCCCCTGACTATTATTCTGGTCACCGCTATGGGGGTATTTGGTGGGTGCTTGTTGTATCGCCTGGTGGAGACAGCGTTCATGCAAATACAGGCGCGCTGATTTCCGGGTGGAAGCCAGCAAGCTCAGGCAGGTTGAAATATGACTTGCGACGACCGCAGAATGAGTACATCTGGATAAGTGAAGCCCCTATCCCCCGGTCAACTTCCCCAGGAAAGCGATAAATACAGCAATGACAAGCACTTTCCAGATCAAGCCACGCTGATACCATGGCAAAGCGTCCGTCATATCATTGCTGGTCGCTTTACGATTTGCAAGACGAAATTTGACGGCGTAATCCTCGTCAAGAAATCGAATCGAAATCACATCCATGTCCGGGTCAAATCGCATGGGCCAGACGCTACTGACCCTCCTCGCCCATACGATACCAGCGACGCCCAGCAAACCGATAAGAGGCAGCAGAGCATACCAGCCAACGTCCGCAATAAAAGCCTTGGGACGGGTGATCAGCGGCAAAGTGAATAAGGCAGCCATGAACATCATCACATGCAGCAATCGCATCAAAGGACTCTTGTCGAGGATGATGTTAGCCAAATCAGTTTCTGAAGCGTGCTTCTCGCAGCCAGGGAAGGTCAGATACAGGACATCACTTTTCATCGTAATCCCACCCAAAAGATTGGGCCGTACCGATTTCACCCGACCTAAGCGACTCGTTGTTTTATACAACTTCCCCGTAGCCCCGCATTTGGGGCAGCAAGGCGGCCAAACCAGTGGCGGAATATCTTCCTGAATTGCTACTCGTACGATTTGTGACACTTTATTTACTCCATTCCACTCAATATTTCTTAGTCTACGGATGCAAACTTATGACTTTAAGGAATCTCTGATTAAGTATCCGAGTATCGCTTCAGAAACGTTAATATAAGCCTATTGCTCATTAAATCACGAATGCGATGAAACAGACAACATTTACCGAAGGTGGATTTAAACGCTACGCCAAGACAACAAAGCGGGCGGTGTTTCTCTCCGAAATGAATCATGTCGTGCCATGGGCCATGCTATGCAAATTGATAGAGCCACATTATCCTAAGGCAGGCAACGGACGCCCGCCTGTTGGTGTGGAGCGCATGTTGCGCATTTACTTCCTGCAACAATGGTTCAATCTGTCAGACCCGGCTGTCGAGGAAGTCTTATACGAATCCGTCTCCATGCGAAGTTTTGCCGCTATTGACCTGGGTAATGAACCCGTGCCGGATGAAACGACGGTGTGTAAGTTCCGGCACCTGCTGGAGCGCCATGATCTTGGCAAGCGTATCTTTGAAGAAGTAGGTCGTCATCTACAAGAGCGGGGAATGAAGGTGTCGGGTGGCACCATCGTTGATGCCACCATTATTTAAGCGCCGTCTTCGACTAAGAACAAAGAAGGCAAGCGCGATCCGGAAATGTGCCAGACTAAAAAAGGCAATCAATGGTATTTCGGCATGAAGGGGCACATAGGCGTGGATAGCAAAACCAAATTGATCTATGCCGTTGTTGCAACCGGAGCCAATGTCCATGACAGCCAGGTTTTACCAGAATTATTGCACGGACGCGAGACACGCTACTGGGGCGACTCTGCCTACACGGGTCAAAAGCAGGCTGCACGCAGCAAAGCACCAGGGATAAAGGACTTTACCAACTCCCGTGGTACACGCTGTCACACTCCCACTGAAGAAGAACGTCTGACCAACCGCCGCAAGTCAAGCGTGCGTGCCAAGGTTGAACATGCCTTTTGCATCATCAAGCGCATATTTGGATTTACCAAGGTCAGATATCGTGGAATGCAGAAGAATGCGCATCGCTTGTTTGTGACCTGTGCGCTGGCGAACTTGTTCATGGTTTGAGCTTCCCCTGAAATTTAGTTCCCCAAAGGTGACGTAAAATAAACGTAACTTTGGAAAGACAAATGATGAACAGGGTACCAAAAAAAAGCTTATACGACCGAGTTCAAAGAATTGACTGTCAAACGTGTATCAGATGGTGAAGCCATCTCCGTAGTCGTCAAGGAGCTAGGGTTAAGCGGCCAAACGCTGCGCAACTGGATCAAGGTCGCATCTAAAGGGAACCTCAAAGGGGCTGGCTAGAAAGTCGTTACACCTGAAGCCATGGAGCTATCCCGATTAAGAGCAGAAGTTGTCAGGCTCAAGCGGGAGAATGAAATCATAAAAAAGGCGGCGGCATACTTCGCGAAAGATGTTCTGTGAAGTATGCATGGATAGCTGGCAACAGCAAAATCTATTCTTTGGCAGAGATGTGCGTCGTATTTGAAGTCAGTGTGAGTGGATATCGCGCCTGGCAACGAGGTGGAATTCCTGGCAGAAAGCGCTTAACGGACGTACAGATGCTGGCAATCATTCGTGCCATTCATGCTGAACTCAAGGGCGCGTGTGGCAGCCCACGTATGATCAGAAAACTGAGATTGCGCGGCTTTACAACCAGCAAAGAACGTGTCGAAAGAATAATGCGAGAGCATGACATACGCGCACAGCATAAGCGCCGCTACAAGGTAACGGCAGACTCGAAACATGCGTTACCTGTCGCAGACAATCTACTCGATAGAAATTTTATGCCGACGGCTCCGAATCAAGCGTGGATTTCTGATATCACCTACTTATGGACGGACGAAGGCTGGCTCTATCTGGCTATTGTGCTTGATCTATTTAACCGGGAAGTAATTGGCTGGTCCCTCAAACCGCGCATGACCAGCGACATTGGGACGGATGCTTTAACGATGGCATGGTTCCGCCGCCGACCACCAGCCGGTGTAATGCATCATCCAGATCGTGGCAGCCAATATGATGTTTTATAATCGAACCTGCCAGCACTCCACATTAGGTTATTGCTCGCCGGTTCAATATATGGACGACTGGATGAAGAAACAAAATCAAGAGAATCTGGCTGCATGACATTCACCTCATGGCGAACTAATTACCGAGGGACGCTCAGGAATGAAAAAGCAATTGGGCGCCAATTGTCGCATTTGGTTTCAGGTATGATGAGGATATATCAAAAGGCTAAATACATTGATGAACGTCGTCAGATGATGCGGGCTTGGGAAAATTTCTGACCGACATTTATTCTTGATGCAAGCTAACACTTGTTTCGTTTCTGAATCCTCCTTATGTTAAATCCTATGTTAAAATGGTTCAAAAAACATTTATTCTCTGCATCTCAGGAAATAAATATTCCCAACAATTCAAGCAAGGCTTTAGCATTTTTGCAATTTGAACAAGCCGCCAATTTCAAAGAACAAGGAAGTATTTGTTTAAAGCAAGGGAAATCATCGGAGGCACGACTGTGTTACGAACAGGCCATGGTCTTAACTCCAGAAGATCCAACTATTCATAATCAACTCGGCAACGTGTATCATGAGCTTAGTCTATGGAAAGAAGCTGAAAAATATTATCGCCAGGCTCTCAGTATCAAACCTAATTTTGTCAATGCCATGCTCAATTTGGCTCTGACGCTGGATGAGTCAGGGCAATTATCTGAAGCCGAATCATGGTATCGAAAACTCATCTCCATCGAGCCTACAGAAGCACTAGCCCATTACAATCTCAGCGTAACACTCAAATCACTGAACCGTTTGCGAGAAGCACAAGCAAGTTGCCAACAAGCCCTGAAGCTCAAGCCTGAGTTCAGCCATGCTCTTATCCAGATCGCAACTTTGTATCATTTGCAGGGACAGTCCGCCAAGGCGGAAACCACCCTCCGAAAAATACTGGAAAATGATACGCAGTTCGTACAAGCACACTGGGTTTTGGCAAGCATACTGCATCAGCAAAATCGTCTGGACGAAGCAATAACAGCTTACCTCAAACTGTTGAAGGAGGTGCCACGTTTGCAGAAAGCTCGTGATGCCTTGCTTGTGGCTTTGTTGAGCTTGCGACGATTTGCCGATGCAGAAATTGTCTGCAGGGAAATAAACCTGGATACTCCAGATAATCCTGCTACCCTATATAACCTAGGGCTTACTTTGAAAGAACAAGGCAAGCAAGTTGAGGCCGAAATTTATTTCAAACAAGCGTTGACAATCAATCCCAATTTTGTTGAGGCTAACTACAATCTTGGTTTGTTACAGGTTCAAAAAAAATGTTTGAGAGACGCTGAACTTAGCTTTGAGCATGCGCTAAAAAATAATCCTGCGTACCTGGATGCCTATCGCGCACTTTCTCAAGTGCAGCATTTACTTGGCCACCACGCTGCCGCCAAAATCAACTTGCAGAAAGCTGTGGTATTGAATCCAGATTTAGCCCAGATACATTTTGAATTAGCTATTCTGCTTCAGGAACTAGGAGAAGTTGGCGAGGCAGAAATCGCATTACGAAGGGCCATAGAAATCATGCCAGCGTACGTGGCCGCCCATGGTACTTTAGGTGTGTTACTCATGAATCAGGAGCGCTACCCAGAAGCCGAAGCCTGTTTGCAACATTGCTTATTAGTCAATCCTGTTGAAGCGGCAGCCTACGACAATCTTGGCCTGCTCTATTATTCACAAGAAAGATATCCAGAAGCCGTCAACCATTTCAAAAAAGCCCTGGAAATCAATCCAGAGTTACTAAATGCAATAAATAATCTGGGCAGCACCTACAAGAGAATGAATAGATTGGTAGAAGCCGAGAAATGTTATAACCAATTAATCAAACTTAATCCGCATTCGATTACAGCTCATAATAATCTTACGATGGTCTTCCTCAGTCAAAGAAATTTTGTCAAGGCAGAAGCAAGCTATCGACAAGTCATTGCTCTGCAATCAAACGGATTAGCGGATGCGTATATAGGTGTGGCAAATATTCTTAATGAGAGAGGGTGTGTAAGCGAAGCTTTGACATATATGCGCTCTGCAATCAAAGCTGACCCAAATTATCTTGAAGCCTATTGCAGTCTACTATTTCTGCTTTGCTTTGGCGATCAAGGCTCCTCGGAAGAATATCGCACTACGATTAACACTTATACGAAGAAACTAACTGAGCGTATTAAGCCATACACAAGCTGGGAAAATGACACGCTGACGGACAGTGGGCGAAAATTACGCATAGGTTTCGTATCTGCCGATTTTGGAAAACACCCAGTAGGGTATTTTCTAAAAAATGTCATTGAACACTTTGATTACAAGCAAATGGAATTGGTCGCTTTTTCCAACAAAGCTCATAACGACAGTCTGAATACATGTCTGCGACAATATTTTTCTGACTGGCACAACATCGAGAATGTCAGCGATCATGCCGCTGCGAAAACGATTCATGAGCAATGCATAGACATCTTAATTGATCTGAGTGGCCATACCACAGGTAACCGCTTACATGTGTTTGCCTTCAAGCCTGCCCCGTTGCAAATAAGCTGGCTGGGATATTTCGCTACTACGGGTGTGCCTGGCATAGACTATGTGCTAGCAGATCATATCTCCGTACCTGCGCAACATGAGGAATACTTCTCTGAAAAAATCTGGTACTTGCCCGGGACACGATTGTGCCTTACTCCGCCAACCATGCAGACTGAGATGACATTAGCAGAGAACCCTCTACCCGCCATCCGCAATGGCTATATTACTTTTGGCAGCTTCCAAAGCATAGCCAAGTTAAATGATTTCACTCTCGATTTGTGGTCTGAAGTGCTTCAAAGTTTGCCAGATGCAAAATTGCGTATCCAGTCCAGGCAACTGGAAGCCTCCGAGGCACGCTTACACTTAAAGGAAAGATTACGTCAATTTGGCATAGCCTCAGAACGAGTAACATTACATGGCCCTAGCTCCCGTGATACCTATCTAGCAGCTCACAAGGAAATCGATATAATATTGGATACATTCCCGTATGCCGGAGGGACAACCACTTGCGAAGCTTTGTGGGCGGGCGTGCCCACACTAACTTTGACAGGCCAGACTATGGCATCCAGACAAGGCGCTAGTTTACTCAGTTATGCGGGCTTGAAAACCTGGATAGCCAAAGATAAAAATGAATTTGTAGTTCTTGCTGTTGAGTATGCCAATAATACCGATCAACTAGCACAATTGCGCTTGATACTGCCAGATAAAGTACTGGCAAGCCCTATATTTAATGCCCCCCATTTTACCTTCCAGCTACAGGAAGCGTTGCATGGAATGTGGTCTCTTTTTAGAAAAAATCGTAGATGAGCTTCCCTTGAAATTTAGAGGCTGTTGCGAAATTAAAACGACTGAAAATAGTGTCATTAACTTTTCACCAATATTATTAAGACATCTCTGATTAAATAAGCTCAACCTGATTCAGAAACGTGAATAGAAGCATGTTCCTATGGTCGCGGTAGGGGCGGCGGGTAACCATCGTCCCTACCGCGGGGGGTGTCCGGAATTTTGTGTAAACGGTTTTTCGTTTAGTTCAGCGACATCCGGTCATCGAACTGGATGGTAAAGCGATTGAGTGCTCCTTTCCAGTCCCGTATTGGCATTGTCCATTTCCTGCTGATGTTGTTGAGCGCCAGATAGAACAGCTTGCTGACTGCTTCATCAGTAGGGAACGAACTACGCGTTTTGATGACCTTGCGCAGACTCATGTTAATCGATTCAATGGCGTTCGTGGTGTAGATCACCTTATGGATCTCTGCCGGGTAGTCGAAGAAGGGAATGACCCTCTCCCAGTTACGTCGCCATGATTGCCCTATGGGCAGGTACCGCTGGTCCCACTTAGCCTCGAATTGCGTGAGCATAAGTCCGGCCTCGTCGGCAGTGGCTGCAGTGTAAATGGTGCGCAGATCGGCGGCTACCTCCCTTTGATCTTTCCATGGCACAAAGTGCAGGCTGTTGCGTACCATGTGAACAATGCAAAGCTGGACTGCCGCCTGGGGGTAGACTGCTTCGATCGCATCAGGGAAGCCTTTGAGACCGTCTACACAAGCAATGAAGATGTCCTGCACGCCACGATTTTTCAGTTCAGTGACGACCTGCAGCCAGAACTTGGCTCCCTCGGTCTGGGCAATCCACAGACCCAGTACTTCCTTGTGACCATCCATGTTCACGCCAATGGCGAGAAATACGGCCTTGTTACGTACTGCACCCGCATCGCGCACTTTGACGTGAATGCAGTCAAGGTACAGGATGGGATAGAGCACGTCGAGTGGACGGGCTTGCCAGGCCTTCACATCCTCACTGACGCCATCGGTCACGCTGGAGATGAGCGCTGGTGACACTTCCGTGCCATACATCTCTTCCAGGTGGCTCTGGATCTCACGTACACTCAGGCCACGGGCGTAGAGGGAGATAATCTTGTCGTCGAAGCCGCTCCAGCGGGTTTGGTGCTTGGCGATGATTTGCGGTTCGAGCGTGCCTTGACGGTCGCGCGGTATGTCGATTGGCAGCGTGCCGAAATCACCCTTGAGTGTTTTACCGCTATGGCCGTTGCGGGTGTTGGCGCTGTCATTGCTGACGGCTCCACTCTTGCCGTGACCCAGATGGTCGGTCATTTCGACTTCCAGAGCTCGCTCGACAAGCATCTTGGTGAGCTGCTTGAGCAGGCCGTTCTCGCCGATCGGGTCTTCGGGCTTCTTGTAGTTGGCCAACAATCCATCGGCCAGCTTGAGCAATTCCGGGTCAGGCTTGACCCGCTCTCCTTGAAGGTAGCAGTGTCCTGCTAAATGACCGTTTACACAAAATTAATTACACCCTCTGACCTAGTGGAAATCTACGGCGTACAACGCGAAGAAATTGGCGCTTACGATGGCACTACCTTCCTGATCGATGCAAAAGGCGTCTTGCAGCAACGGGACGAGATCGATCTTGACGATGACGAAGCAGCAGAAGATTACTTCAGCCGTAAAGGTAATGCCAAATCCATCGAAGCGGTATTCGCTGACGATTCTGGTTACACCTGGTCATATACAACAGATATTCCACACGCCTGCTTCGACATTTTGGAAGACGGTGAAAATTATTGCCGCGGCATCGTTATTGATACCGCTGATTTGAAAGTGACCAACTCAAATGAATCCGAACTGACTGAACGCTTAGCAATAGCCGAGAAACAAATCAAGGCATTTGAGGAAAATCATCGCGTATTGGTTGATATTTTAGAAGGCAACTCAGTTGCAATGCCGGCAGCCTGGATTGAATGGAAGAACGGTAAAGGTGCCGAATCTGCCATGGAGTGGATCGAGAACACGCTTGATGGTCCAGACCTGATTCCTGATGAAACCGACGAGAACTACAACGATGCTCAAAAATACTTTGATGCTCACTCACCCAAATACGGAACATGACAATCATCAGTAAAGAGCGCATCAAGCGCGAATACGCGCACATTGCCCAACATGAACCGCCAGACCAGGCTGCGCAATGGACAGCCGAAAAGCTCGGCATCCCAGTGGCAACCGTAAAACAAACCATACAAGATCAGGAGCAACCAGCATGAGAGCAATTACATATACAGCAGGCGCAACAAAGCAAGCAGCCAAAGAAACCAACAAGTTCGCCAAGGCTTCTGCAGCGGCAACACGCGAAGCCCGGAATATTTTGCTCGACTGCGTAATCCAGTCTGCAAGCCTGAAAAATGATGCTGGCCTGGCTCGCTTGCTGGTAGTGGCGCCACCTGTCATCAGCAAAATCCGCCATGGTCGCTTGGCAGTTGGCCCGACTTTAGCCATCGCGATCAATGAAGTAACCGACATATCTATTACTGATATCACGGTAATTCTGGCTGGCCAGGTGGCTGCATGATCATCGTGAAAGACATCAAACACTTCCACTTCTGCTGTGGTCTTGGCGGCGGCAAGAAAGGCTTTAACAAAGCCAGGCCTCGTGTGGGCAACATGGTCGGCAAGTTACGTTGCATCGGTGGCGTGGACGTGGACCCGGCTGCAATCCGCGATTTTGACAAAATGGGCGATGGCAGACCTGGCACAGTTATGGACCTATTCACACGTGGCCAGTATACCGCCTTTCATGGCAAAGAACCTGCTTCAACCTGGAACGAAGTCACGCCAGCAGATATCCGACGTGCGGCAGGCAATGAAAGCCCGAACATCGTTTTCATCAGCAGCCCATGCAAGGGAGCTTCCGGCCTGTTGAGTGAAAAACTCAGCCAAACGGCCAAGTACCAGGCATTGAACGAACTTACCTTGCACTGCATCTGGCTGATGGCCGAGGCCTGGCAAGATGACCTGGTAGAGCTGATCGTATTTGAAAATGTTCCGCGGCTGGCAACCCGTGGCCGTCACTTGCTCGACCAGATCAACCAGTTGCTGCAACGATACGGCTATGCTGTGAATGAGACCACCCACGATTGCGGTGAACTCGGTGGCCTGGCTCAATCTCGCAAGCGCTTCTTGTTGGTGGCCCGGCACATGGAAAAAGTGCCGCCGTTCCTATACGAACCTGAGAAAAAACGCCTCGCTGCCGTTGGCGATGTGCTTGGACGCATGCCTATGCCTGGCGACTTGGCTGGCGGCCCTATGCACCGGATACCGCGTTTGCAGTGGAAAACTTGGGTGCGTCTGGCATTTGTCGAAGCTGGTTCCGATTGGCGCAGCCTGAACAAGCTGGCCGTAAGTAATGGACACTTGAGCGATTACCTCATAGTGCCAGAGTACCGCTCGGGATACCTGGGTGTTCAAAACTGGTCTGACACTTCGGGCACGGTCTGCGGGAGATCAAATTCGACAAACGGCGCATTTTCAATAGCTGATCCGTGCATGATTACAACCGCCGAATACAGTCAATACGGCGTATTGCCCTGGAACGACTCAACAGGTGTTATCAGTGCGCAATCTGCCCCAGGTGGTGGCAAGTACTCCGTTGCAGACCCGTGCATGCTGGAAAGCATGCCACCACGACAACTGCTTCAGGGTTGTTGCCTGGGATGGGCATGCCGGTACCGTGACATCTGGCCACGGCCCAAGCAGTGGCGGCGGATGTGTGGCAGATCCGCGCCGCGTTGGTCCGTCATTCGGGAAATATGCCGTGACCAAGTTTGACGAGCCTGCCGGTACTGTCATCGCTGGCAGTACGACTGGCCAAGGCGCATTTGCTGTAGCTGATCCAAGAACGAACTGGCCAGATTCCGCCCATGGCAGTAAGTTGAAAGTGACACAGTTTGATCAAGCTGCATCTACTGTGACAGGCTCACGCTTTGGCAGCGGTGCCTTGGCGGTTGCCGCCCCGCGCACAAGCATGAATCGCAAGGCTGGCGATGCATACCTGACAGGCGGACACTATGGAGTAGTGCCGTGGGATGCTGCTTGCGGAGCTGTTAGCGCATCGGCTGGACTGGACAACGGCCGCTGGTCGGTAGCTGATCCACGTATAGCCACCCTGCCCGCCATGGATGAAAAGACGATTGCAATCATCCAGTCGCTGGATGGCACCTGGCACCGGCCATTCACAACCCTGGAGCTAGCGGCACTGCAAAGCCTGGTCGCGCCAGAGGAATATCTGGAGCTGGATGGGCTGTCTGACAGTGCTTGGCGTGAGCGAATCGGGAATGCTGTGCCCCCGGCGGCGGCGGCAATTGCCGAAGTCATGGGCACCACGTTACTGCTGGCCTGGTCTGGTGAAACGTTTGTACTGTCGGCAATGCCGATTTGGGTGCAGCCAGTGGCAGTAGCGCTGTCCGTTTCACAAGGAGAAGCAGCATGATGGCTCATGACAAAACACCATGAAATCCTTCTAAAAGGGCAACGGCCAGGGTAAAGAACCCCCTACCCGCTCCTGTGGAATGCCCGCACTGCCAGAGCAAAGTCATCAAGATTGCCCACCACGATGAGATTTACGGCAAAGCTTTCGGGGAATGGCCATGGGATTACCTATGCACAGGATGCAGGGCTTACGTTGGCATGCATCCTTTTACCAACATCCCACTTGGCACCTTGGCTGACACATCGTTGCGCAAAGCGCGGAGCGAATGCAAGCAACCTTTTGAAGTCCTTTACCAGTCCAAGAAGATGACCCGCGACCAGGCTTACGCGGAGCTGGCGCAGCACTTAGGCATTCCGGTGTCGGAGTGTCATTTCGGCTGGTTTGGCATTGCTACGTGTGAGCGTGCCCGGGACTGGGCTATTCAACAGTTGAGAGGTAAAACAGTATGAGCCAAGTAAAAGAACGCCCAATGCTGTTTTCCGGAGCAATGGTGCGCGCTCTGCTGGACGGGAGTAAGACTCAGACGAGACGAATCGCTAAACCGAGATTTGTAGATTCGAATGATGCAGCATATTTCAATAAAACAAAGTGCCCATTTGGTGCGGTTGGCGATCTGAGGTATCCTGACTTTTTCGGACATTCCTGTTTGTTAAAATAAACGATCAGGAGAAATAATGAAACAGAAAAAAAGATATACCCCGGAATTGCGGGAAGAAGCGGTGAAACTTGTATTGGCGCAA